>NZ_JBRKIT010000035.1:0-287499 GCF_052983395.1 Sinomicrobium halophytocola | reverse complement strand
ATCGGGGTTGTTGCCGTATCATCTACTGCTAACAGACCACCGTTGTCACCGCCTACGCTTACAGTTACCGTAGCTGCATTGCTCGTATAACCGTCGTCGTCTTTCATCGTATAAGTGAACGTATCGTCACCTTCGAAACCAGCGCCAGGGGTATACGTCACTGCTCCTGTAGCAGGATCAACTTCTACAGTTCCCTGGGTCGGCATGTCTACTATCTCCACCGAAGTAGGATCGATAGGCGCATTACCAGCTTCATCATTGGCAAGTACGTCTACTACTACAGGCATTTCTATCGGGGTTGTTGCCGTATCATCTACTGCTAACAGACCGCCGTTGTCACCGCCGACAGTTACGGTTACCGTAGCTGCGTTGGATTCGAAACCATCCTCATCTTTTACCGTATAGGTGAAAGTATCATCCCCTTCAAAAGCAGCAGCAGGAGTATAAGTCACCATACCGGTAACAGGATCCACTTCTGCCGTACCATTGCCAGGAGTATCTACGATCACTACAGTCGCAGGATCGATAGGAGCTCCTCCCGGAACATCATTGGCCAGTACATCTATATCTACAGGTATATCAACCGGCGTATTGGCCACATCGTCTACCGCAGTAATTAACTGACAATCATCCCTTGCTATAAAGGTTATACTCTTACGGTCAGCTTCGGCGGTTTCACAGAAACCGTCACCGCTTACACCTACACTATAAGTATGTTCTCCAGGAGCAAGTCCGGCAAGGGTCAGTGTTCCATTTTCACCTCCCGCAATCATATCTCCTGCTTCGTCATACCAGTAGAATACAGGATTGGTTACCGTACTTCCGGGGGTAAGGGCAGCTGTTATAATTACATCCGGAGTAACATTGAGACAAACTTCCCCGTCTCCGTTTGTAGTTTCTATTTCTATTCCGACGATATCATCTTCAGGTACCGTAGGTGTAATTTCCACGGAAATTTCGGCAAGATCTCCGGCCGGGTTTTCGCAGCCATTGGCACCTTCTACACTTACATAATAAGTATATGGGCTATTATCACTATCCAAACCACTTATGGTAAGTACGCCAGCAGCGTCTATCGCATAAGAAACATCTCCGTCACTGTCTCCGTCAGTTACAGGCTGCGTTTTATCTGCATCCATATACCATCGGAATACAGTACCCTGCGCGCTTGAAGGAGTCAGAACCACATCGTCATCGGCACAAACCGGATCTTCATTCCCGGTCACGGCGATATCACCTGCCCCGGGGCCATCGTTAACAATAACATCGAATGCTATTCGTTCCGGGCTGGGACATCCGGAAGCCTGATCCACAACTTCTATGAAGTACGTAAATTCACCGGTAACATCAGAAGGTACTTCAAAGTTACTTCCAGTATACAGTAATTCATCATCACTGTTATACCATCTGAGCACGGTACCGGCTGCAGGAGTCGCATTAACCACGAACTCTTCGCCCTCACATACTTCTACAGGATCAGGTATATCCAATTCCGGAGCGGCCTGTAATATTTGTGCTCCGTATATATCTACACTTTGCAATAAGGTGGCTACACCGGCTGTATTACGTATTTCTACCCGGTCATAAGCACCACTGGCAGGAATAAGTACCTCGCCCCGTTCCCCACCGGTCAGTAACCGGATTTCCAGGAGCGGGTTATCCAGGCTGTACTGATCTACCTGAGTTGTTCCGTTGAACAGGGTAACCGTAATTGCCCCGAGAACGTTTATATCTCCAAGTCCGACGGGTGTTCCCATATCCACAAGGACACTGTCTCCGGCCTTACCGGTATGAGAGAATATAAGTGTCTGGTAAACCGATCCCGAACCAAGTCCGGCAGGCATAACCAGCCTCGTAAAGTTCTCCGTATCATCATCAATGGAGTTGGTCGGATTCTGAACCGAACACAACACACAACCGAGAGTTGTTCCGTTGATCTGAGAATTCGCTATATAACATTCTTCCGGTGGTGTTGGCAGATCGGTTACATGAAGTACTACCTGTGTTATTTCAGATACGCAAGCTCCGTCTTCTATAACCACATAGTATGTAAATGTACCTACTGTTCCTGTTGACGGAACATAAGAGGTTCCCCTGAATACTTCAGCGGTAAGTTCCTCATCCGTATACCATACGACCTCACCTGTACCCAGACCGGTTACTTCGAAAGGAGTTGCATCATCCCCAACCACTACGAACTGTTCGGGCGGCGTAACCACAGGCGCTGCCTGAGGCGCACCAACTGTTACTTCCACCTCGGCCAGGTCGCCGGCAGGGTTTTCACATAATTCCGCAGACTCCACACTTACATAATAGGTATAAGTACCTTCGGCAAGCCCGGAAAGTGTCAGTATTCCATCGGCCGAAACTCCATCTACGATCTCATCGGTTCTATCGGCGTTGGCATACCATCGGAATACCGGTTCCGTAATACCGGTAGTCGGAGTCAATACGAGGTCATCGTATTCACATATTTCAGTTATTCCGTCTATACTTATATCGGCGGCAGAGGCATAATCCTTAACTGTTACGGTAACTTCCGTACGTGTAAGACTAGCGCAATCGCCATCTCCGACAGCTTCTACATAATAAACCGCATTTTCGGTTACAGCGGTAAGTTCAAAGTCATTCCCTGTAAATACGGGAGTTCCTCCGGAAGCAGTCTCATACCAGTTATACTCCAGGTTATCCTGAGGATTGAGTATGGACAACACAGCATCTTCTCCCTCGCATACCATTACATCGGATTCGGATACTTCAGGAGCTTCGAGCTCATTTCCTATGGTCACCTGTACTGTTGCCAGGTCGCCGTCAAGGCTTCCGCATACATTGTCTCCGTCCAGGGTAACGTAGTAATTGATCACTGTTCCTTCTGCAAGTCCATCAACGGTAAGATCACTTCCGTTCACCGTATAAGTAGCACCGTCCAGTTCCATACCATCGGTAATCTGCTGTGTACCTGCGGCATCAAGATACCAGGCAAACACAGGATTTTCGACAGTTATGGCAGAATTTACAGCTGCGGACAAGGCTACGGTAGAGCCCAGACATTGGCTGAGATCTCCCGGAAGTTCAATATCATCCGCAGTTATCTGGTGCTGAACAGCTATGGTAGCTGCTACAGCCTCATCCGCAGAACTTTCGCAGGTATCGTCGTTTTGAACTGTAATATAATATGTATACAACCCGGCTGTTAACCCGTTTTGTTCAAATACAGGCCCGGTAAATACCGGATCTCCTATCAGATCTTCATTATCATACCAGTTGAATACCGGATCTGTAATAGTTGTGCTGGCTGCTTCCAATACGGCAGTTTCTCCGAAGCAGATCACCTGATCGCTTGTTTGTATGTCTGCCGCAGTAGCTCCGGGTTTCACGATAACGGATACTTCCGCCAGGTCTCCCGCAACGTTTTCACAACCATCTTCACCATCTTTTACACTTACATAATAGGTATGTGTACCTACCGGTAATCCACTGATGGACAACTCTCCGTTATTTACTACGTAAGTCACTCCATCGGCATCAGCTACCGGGTTTTCTTTATTTTGATCTGTATACCATGCAAATACCGGTGCAGCAATCTCTTCTGCCGTAGCGGTGATCAGCACATCCTCTTCTTCGCAATAGTCCGGATTATCGGTCTCCAAAGCAATATCGTCTGCTGTCGGAGCTTCGTTTACCTGGATAGTTACCGCGATACGGCCGGATTCTTCACAACCGTAACGTACCGGTTGTACATATACGATATGCTCTCCGGGAGCCCAGTCAGCCGGAACCTCAAATTCAAGGTTACCTTCACCGATTACATTACCACCATTCCGGGCATCGTACCATACATAAGTAGTACAGTCATCAGCCGGTGCCGTAAGGTTCACGGTTCCGCCCTGGCAGGCTTCTACGATATTATCGCCAGGATCATTGCCTTCCAGTTGAATACCGGGAACGCGCTCTATTTCGTAAATATTAACTCCGGAAAGGGCCGAAGCCAGTCCTCCGAGTTGTATGGAAATACGGTCAAAAGGCTGATCTACGGCAGTAGCCACCTCATACTGATTGCTTCCTCCGAGGAGTTTCAGGCTTAAAAGTCCTTCCTGAACCGATACCTCGTGTACCGGAGTATTCCCCATATAAGCAACCATTTTAATTCCCGTCGCTACACCGAGATCCAGCAAACCGGCATTCTGATCGGCCAGAACCACACGAATGGAATCTCCGGGAACGGAAGGTGCCGGATAAACCGTAGTCAAATGAACATAACCGGCTACTCCTACATTCTGACGCAACAGGGCTGCTGTGGTTATATCGCTGTCTACCGCATTTTCTTTGTCGCTAACTCCATTTAAGGTACCCAGGGCACCTGAAGTAACCCCTGTCATTATATCTTCTACGATCTTGCACTCAGCGAGAGTTTCCACTGATTGATTTACGTAGGCTTCATGTATATTAATAACGCCTCCGGCCAGTAATGCACCGGAAACCTGTACTCTAACAGCATTAAAGCTGACAGAAGGATCCGGGCTTCCGACAGGAACCACTATATCCGCTTCGTTCTTTCCTGCCAGTAAATTGAGTAATACTCCACCGGAAAGTTCTGCAGGTGCTCCTACGGCAACATTACCATTGTAGGCTTGTGCCGTAATAGTGACACTACCCAGTAATGAAAGTGTAACGTCCGTACTAACTCTTACATGTAACGCATCTCCGCCGGCAGGACTGTATGTTCCACCGAACTGAAGCGTTTGTGTATTTGTCCCGAAAAGTGACGGGATAGGAATAGAACTGAATGTTTCCAGGTTACTATCTACCGCATTGCCAGGATTATTAACTCCATCGGATGTTTGAGTACTGGCATATACCCTTTCATAAGCCGGAAGACATTCTTCCGGTATGGTAGGTTCGGTCACAATCAGTGTTACCGGGGTAGGACCGGACTCTTCTCCTGTATCAGGATCACGGACTACCGCATTATAGGTATAGGTTCCGGGAGGCAGGCCGGGACCTGCTGTAAATTCTTCTCCCGCGGCTACTTCATTTCCTTCATCATCATACCATACTATTTCCCCGTTGGGATAATCTGTAGAGGCAACATATGTTACTGCTCCTCCTTGTTCTATCGTTGCTGTTTCCGGTTCCACGGTCGGAGGCAGTAACGCACCGGTAGATGGTTCTACTGTTACCACTACCTCGGTAGGATCAGATACATCTCCGCTGTCGGGATCAGTAACCGTTACCGTATAAACATGCTCCCCTATAGGAAGATCATCAGGTGTAGTGAACTCAGGTGTAGTTGCTACTTCATTGCCATCCGGATCGTACCAGGTGTACGTTACATCCGGGTTATCATGACTGGCCGTAAAGGTTTCGGTTTCTCCTTCCTCTAAAGTAGCTGCAGGCGGCGTTACCGTTGGTGGTAACAATGTACCGGTCGGCACTACACTTACAGGAACTTCAGTCGGGGCAGATTCTTCCCCGCTGTCGGGATCAGTCACTGTTACCGTATAGGTATAATCTCCTACTGCGAGATCATCGGGTATCGTAAATTCGGGCGTAGTAGCCACTACATTGTCATCCGGATCGTACCAGGTATAGGTTACATCGGGATTATCGTGACTGGCCGTAAAGGTCTCCGTATCTCCTACCATAACCGTGGCGGAAGGTGGGGTTACCGTTGGTGGCAACAAACTGCCGGTAGACGGTTCTACGGTCACTACAACTTCGGTAGGATCAGATACTTCTCCACTGTCGGGATCAGTAACCGTTACCGTATACACATGCTCTCCTACGGGAAGGTCATCCGGTGTAGTGAACTCAGGTGTAGTTGCCACTTCATTGCCATCCGGATCGTACCAGGTATAGGTTACATCAGGATCGTCAGGATGAGTAGCCGTAAAGGTTTCGGTCTCTCCTTCTTCTATAGTTGCAGCAGGTGGTGTTACTGTTGGCGATGCCAATCCACTCGCCGGTTCTACCGTCACCGGAACTTCGGTCGGGATCGACTCTTCACCGGTATCCGGATCGGTTACCGTTACTGTGTATGTATGATCTCCCAATGGAAGATCCGCAGGGGTTGTAAATTCAGGTGTGGTAGCCACCTCATTACCATCCGGATCATACCATGTAAAGGTTACGTCTGGATTGTCATGGCTGGCCGTAAAGGTCTCCGTATCCCCTTCAGGATATGTGGCTGAAGGCGGTGTTACGGTTGGTGGCAACAAATCGTCCGGACCGATTACGGTTACCGGTACTTCGGTCGGATCTGATACTTCTCCGGTATTCGGATCGGTCGCTGTTACCGTAAATGTATGTTCTCCTACGGGAAGGTCCGCAGGGGTAGTGAATTCTGGTGTAGTTGCCACTTCATTACCATCCGGATCGTACCAGGTAAAGGTTACATCAGGATTGTCGTGACCGGCTGTAAAGGTTTCCGTATCGCCTTCGTTGAGTACTGCAGATTCCGGCGTCACTGTAGGTGGCGCCAAAGTACTTGCAGGTTCTACGGTTACCGGCACCTCTGTCGGATCGGATACTTCTCCGCTATTCGGGTCAGTCGCCGTCACCGTGTAGGTATGATTTCCTAAGGGAAGATCGGCAGGGGTGGTAAATTGTGGTGTGGTTGCCACTTCATTACCATCCGGGTCATACCAGGTAAAGGTCACATCCGGATTGTCATGACCGGCCGTAAAGGTTTCCGTACCTCCCTCGGGATAAGTTGCGGAAGGCGGGGTCACCGTAGGCGGCAGAAGTGTATCTGCAGGTTCTACTGTTACCGGAACTTCGGTCGGATCGGATACTTCTCCGCTATCCGGGTCAGTTGCTGTAACCGTATATATATATGCACCTATCGGAAGGTCATCCGGTGTGGTAAATTCAGGTGTAGTCGCCACTTCATTGCCATCGCCATCATACCAGGTGTAAGTTACATCCGGGTTATCATGACTGGCCGTAAAGGTTTCCGTGTCCCCTTCGGCAATTACCGCAGAAGGAGGATTTACGGCAGGTGGCAGCAATCCGCCACCCAGTGACTGTATAGAAACAGGTACTTCCGCAGGAGGCGAAACTACTCCTGTTACCGGATCGGTTGCAGTCACCGTGTATGTATAGTCTCCTACCGGAAGATCGGCAGGTGTTGTATATTCAGGTGTTGTTGCCACTATGTTTCCATCCGGATCGTACCAGGTAAAGGTAACTCCGGGGACATCATGTGTAGCGGTAAACGTCTGGGTATCTCCTTCATCTATAACGGCTGAAGGTGGCGTTACCGTAGGCGCATCCAATACAAGAGGCTCTACCGTTACCGGTATTTCCACAGGGTCGGATTCCGCTCCTGTTTCCGGGTCTCTGGTGGTAGCGGTATATACGTAATCTCCGGGTAGCAGATTATCGGGGATAGTAAATTCCGGGCCTACAGCCACTTCATTACCATCCGGATCGTACCAGACTACTTCGGTACCATCGGGAGACAATCCTTCGAAGGTTACTGTTTCTCCCTGGGTGATTGTCGCCCCTATCGGATCGATAACCGGAGGCATCAATACCATTACCGTTACTTCGGTACGGGCCGGGCTTATACAGCTTTCTCCTGCAACTGCTTCAACATAATAAGGAGTATCCGCAGTAACACCGCTTACTTCAAAAGTATCGCCGGTGTGCAGCAATTCACCGTCGGCAGCCGCATCGTACCAGTTATAGGTTATATTTTCATCCGGATTGAGCACCTGTAAGGTAGCAGATCCTCCCGGAGCTGCCCATACATTGGCGGATACCACCTGTGGCGCTTCCGGGCTTTCCAGTACGTTAACGGCTACTTCCGTACGGGCAGAAGCCTCGTCCGTACAACCGTTTTTGGAAAGGGATACATAAAATGTATTTATTCCGAGTTCGAGATTGCCGGCTTCGATAGTGAACGGATTACCCGTTCCTACCAAGTTACCCCCGGTCTCTGCGTCGTACCAGTTATATACAACATTTTCTGTCGGGAAATCTATTTCGAGGGTTACATCTTCACCTACACAAGCGGCAACATCCGATCCACCTGCAATTACAGGTGAAGGTGCTACACGGCCTATTTCGTAGACCCGTAATGCCCCTAATGCAGTCGCCAGACCATCTCCGATAGAAACCTGAATACGGTTAAAAGGAATGTCAATCGGGTAAGTAATCACCTGTATATCACCATCTCCGGGAAGCAGACGAAGATTGAGAATACTTGCATCCAAATCTAACGGTTCCGTCTCATCATCTTCGTTATCCACATATGCCTTTATTTGTAATGAACTTGACAATAAACCAAGATCTAAAAGGCCTCCGGGATTCTGGAAAGCTATACGCACAGAATCTCCCGGTGTGGATACCATTTGATATAAAGCTGTAATATGTGTTTTTCCTAATACACTGACCGTAGCATGTAACTCTGCATACGTAGTTTCATCTCCGTCAATAGCGTTTTGAGGATCATCCACTGCATTTACTCCTCCTGCCAGACTGGCTTCACTTCCCCAAAGGATATCCGACGCCATATCACAGTCTACATTATCCCCGGGCTCGTTGAAGTAGGCACCATATATATTTACTCCACCTCCCAGGGCTATACCTACCGATCTAATTCTCACACTATTGTACGGAACACCAGGAGCCGGCATTACGATATCTGCCTGATCAGCTCCGTTTAATAACCCAATAAGGCTACCTAGGGTAATTGCTTCTCCAACAGGATCGTCATTATTATAAGCTTGCAGTGTAAGACCACTAAGCAAGTTCAACAATCCGGTATTTGTTCCTATTTTTATATGTACAGGATCATCCGGTCCGGGTTGTTGTGTCGTAAAATCTAATTTTTGCCAAACCTCACCAATTACGGCAATATTCATTGTCGAATAGGTATCCTTATCTCCATCCGCTGCATTATTCGGATTGTTTACACTGGCCAATATTGGTGTTCCACCATTAGTCTGGTCATCCGCATACACCCTGACCATCGGGATCCCAGCTACCGGCGCATCCATAACCATTACGGTTACAGGGTATCTTTCCGGCTCTACAAAACCGTCACGGCTTACTTCTACATAGTAAGTGGTATTTTCACTTAATTCCGGCGTAGTCAGTTCGTTACCGCTGGCCAGGAGTGTTCCTCCTTCGGGCTGGTCATACCATGCCAGGCTGGTCTCCGCAACAGGTTCGGCCACTACAGTGGTAGATGTTCCCGGTGTAGTTACCAGTCCGGAAACTATATTCGGCTTCACAAACTGTATCCTTGCCCCGTATACCCTGAGGTTACTGAACAGGTCTACAAGAGCAGACGAATTTAATTGCAGACGGTCAAAATCGGCACCCGGGGTAAAGGTCAGTACATACTGATCGGTAGAACCGGGCAGCAATTGCAGGTTTATCAACTCCGCACTATCCGCAAGGTCATCGTTTGCATTTTCACCGTTAAAGCTTTGCAGGGTAAGTCCGTCAAAAAGGCTGGCATCAATAACGCCACCACCAAGGCCAACTACCAATTGTATATTATCTCCCAGAAGTCCCTGAAGCGGGAAGTCGAAGAGATTCATCTGAATTCCTCCGGCAATACCGGCAGTCTGGTTCAGTATTGCATATGTTGTAGGGTCTCCATCCGCTGCATTGTCCGGATCTGTTACATTACAGATCAGGCATCCGCCGAAAACGTTCCAATTCTGTGCCAAAGCCCAGGTATCGTTGGTAGCAAAGACAGTTACCGGGAAACGTTGCGGGTCCACATACCCATCGCGGCTTATTTCTACATAGTATGTAATATTTTCATCTAAGGTCGGTGTGGTAAAGGAATTACCCGTAGCTATCGGATCTCCTCCTTCGGCATCGGCAAACCATTCCAGGGTTGTGTCTCCATTAGGAGCTAATTCCACTGTTGTAGAATTTCCGGGCATAATTACATTACCGGAAACGATATCCGGATCGGGGAATTTGATTCTGGCCCCGTATAACCTGAGATTATTAAGAAGGTCTACCGTAGACCCCATTTTCACCTGCACGCCGTCAAAGGCTACTCCCGGTGAGAAATTCAGGGCATACCTGTCACCATCTCCCGGAAGAAGACTTATATTCAATAAAGAAGATGCTTCTATCGGTTCTCCAACAAGTTCATCACCATCCATAGCCTGGATCGTAATAGCTCCGAGCAGACTGGCATCAATAACACCACTCTCCGGGCTCAATACCACCTGTATAAAATCGTCGGCTGTGCCACGGAACGGGAAACCGGTCAGGTTTTGTGTTATGGAAGAACCTACTCCCGCAGGTATATTAAATTGAGCATAATTTGTTAAATCCGTATCAACGGCAAAGTCAGGATTTTCCAGTGTACATAACAGACAAAGCCCATTAATATCAAAATCCTGTAGCGTAGCCCAAAGCCCGCTTTCCGGGAATTCCCCTCCGGAAACATCCTCGGCCCGGTCCAGTTCATAGACATGCAGCCCCTCAAAGGCACTGGCCAGCCCGGCATCCAACGACACCTCTATACGGTTGAACGGCACGTTCACCGGGTAAATCAATTCGTAAACATCTTCTGTTCCGGGGAACAGGGATAGCTGGATCAGTTCCGGGTTCAAAGCCAGTTCACTGTTGGCTTCATTATCATTATAGGTACGAATCCGTATATTATCGGACAGCACCGAAGCATCAATGATCCCACCTTCCTGTTTTTGCAGCAAAACCCTAACTCCATCGCCTTCAACGGATAAAGTCGGGTATAAAGCAGTAATATGTACACCTTCGCTAAGCACGGCAAGGTTGGCCCTCAAGTGAGCAAACGTGGTATCATCACCGTCAAAGGCGTTGTCCACATCCCGTACGAAATTAGCTGTACTGGCTACATCACCACCTGTTCCCCAAAGTACATCTACCGGCTGGTTCACATCCACAGGGCCGGTAGCCGGCTGGTAGAAATAAGTTTCATATACTTTCAGGTTGGTTGCAAAGCTATCCAAAGATAATTTTGTGATCTGTACTCCATCGTAATCGATAGGCGTTCCGTTTACAGAAGGGGTAAACACCACTTCGATCTGCTCCGGACCGTTCAGTACGGACACCAGGTTTATCAGAGGTACTACATCACCCACAAGTACACCATTGCGCACGGCCTGAATACCTACGATCCCCAGCACTTCCAGAAGACCGGCATCAGTACCCAGCTTGATATGCAAGGCATCTCCGGCCGCAGGTTTCACGGCGCAGTCTGCAAAGCTTAATCTTTGATAGAATGCTCCTATTTTTATTATGGAGAAAGTGGAGTATGTACTCGGATCACCATCTACCGCTGCTCCGGGATTTTCTACCCCACCTATGGCCAGGTTATCCTCACTACAGGCATATACACGTTCCCTCGCTCCTTCCGTCGGGGGGAAATTGATCCCTACCGTTACCGGATAACGTACCGGTTCGGTAAGTCCGTCGCGGGTTATTTCTATATAATATGTTGTATTAACTTCTAATGCAGGAGTTGTATACGTCAACCCTGTTGCTATAGGTGTCCCTCCCTCGGCATCGGCAAACCACTCAATGCCATCACCGGGACTTACCGGTGTCAGCTGCAGGTTTGCAGCGGTCCCCGGTTCTACCAGGTTACCGGAAACTTCCGGCATACCATAGCGAAGCCTGGCACCATATATGCGAACATTGGTAAGCGCTTCCAACACTGCAGCAAATTTTACCCGGACACGATCAAAATCCGCACCGGCAACAAAAGTTGCAATATAACGATCTGTAGTTCCGGGAACCAGTTTTATATTGATAGGTTCCGACAAGGATATCCCATCGCCATTAGCTGTTTCACCGTTAAAACTTTCCAAAGTCAGCCCTCCAAGTACGGAGAAGTCTACTAATCCGCCTCCTATTCCGAGCTCAACCTCTATACCATCGCCATTCAAACCTCCGAACGGGAAGATAAGATCCTGCCAGATACCACTGGCAACACCTAGCGGAGCATTGAGTTCAGTGTAGTTATCCGGATCGGCATCTACGGAAAATTCCGGGTTAACCACATCACATAGCACACATACACCATTCGCTCCCGGTTCCTGGCTCGTTGCATGGAAAGGAGTTAAAGGATCGGGGAATTCCCCTCCGGGAACATCCTCGGCCCGGTCCAGTTCATAGACATGTAAGCCTTCAAAGGCACTGGCCAGTCCGGCATCAAACGATACTTCTATACGGTTGAACGGCACGTTCACCGGGTAGATCAACTCGTAAACATCTGTCGTACCCGGGAACAAGGACAACTGGATCAGTTCCGGGTCTAAAGTCAACTCGCTGTTGGCATCGTTATTATTATAGGTTCGTATGCGAATATTTTCTGATAATAACGAAGCATCGATCAATCCGCCTTCTTCTCTTTGTAACAATACCCTAACGCCATCACCTTCTACAGACAAGGTCGGGTATAAAGCGGTAATATGTACACCTTCACTAAGTACGGAAAGATTTGCCCTCAAGTGAGCAAACGTAGTATCATCACCATCAAAGGCATTGGCTACATCACGCACAAAATTGGCTGTACTCGCCACATCACCACCTGTTCCCCAAAGTACGTCAACCGGTTGGTTGACATCTACAGGACCGGTAGCCGGCTGATAGAAATACGCCTCATGAATATGTAAAGGGGTCTGGAAGCTATCCAGGGACAATTTAGTGATCTGTACACCATCGTAATCGATAGGTGTTCCGTTAACAGAAGGCGTAAACACTACTTCGATCTGCTCCGGACCGTTCAATACGGATACCAGGTTTACCAAAGGCACAACATCACCAACCAGCACGCCATTACGCACGGCCTGGATTCCTACAAATCCAAGTACTTCCAAAAGACCGGACTCCGTACCCAATTTAATATGCATAGCATCCCCGGCTGCGGGTTTTACGGCACAGTCCTCAAAGCCTAATCTTTGATAGAATGCCCCGACTTTTAATATCGTAAAGGTAGAATGCGTACTTGGGTCACCGTCTACGGCAAGCTCCGGGTTTTGCACCCCGCCTATGGCCAGGTTATCCTGGGAGCAGGCATAGACCCGTTCCCTGGCTCCTTCCGTCGGGGGAAAATTAATCCCTACGGTTACCGGGTAACGCACCGGTTCGGTAAGTCCGTCCCGGGTTATTTCTATATAATATGTTGTATTGGTATTTAGGGCCGGAGTGGTAAAATTCAAACCGCTACCCAGAGCCGCGCCTCCTTCGGCGTCGGCAAACCATTCGATACTGTCGCCGCTCCCTATGGGCGTTAACTCCAAATTGGCAGAAGCACCGGGCTCAACAAGGTTGCCGGATACTGCCGGCATGCCGTAACGAAGCCGTGCACCATAAATACGTATATTGGTCAGCGCTGAAGCCAGCGCCTGGAATTTCACTCTTACGCGGTCAAAATCAGCTCCGGCATCGAAGGTAATCCTGTAACGGTCTGTCGTTCCGGGAACCAATGCAATGTTGATCGGTTCTGACAATGAAACACCATCACCATTGGCTGTTGCCCCGTTAAAACTCTCTAACGTGAGGCCTCCGAGCAACGAAAAATCTGCCAGGCCACCGCCTACACCGATCTCTACCTCGATCTGATCGCCGTTTAATCCGGCAAACGGGAAGATCAGGTCCTGCCATATACCACCGGCCACACCGAAAGTTGCATTGAGCTCAGCATAATTATCCGGATCTCCATCTATGGAGAAATCGGGGTTCACCACTTCACAAACAGCACACAGGACATCTTTATCCCATTCCTGACTGGTTGCATGGAAAGAACTCACAGGATCCGGAAATTCCCCTCCGGGAACATTTTCCGCACGATCCAATTCATATACATAAAGGCCTTCAAAGGCGCTGGCCAGGCCTTCACCTAGTGATACTTCTATTCTATTGAACGGTACATTGACCGGGTAGATCAATTCATAAATATCTTCACTACCTCCGAACAATGACAGTTGGATCAGATCGGGATCCAAAGCCAATGTCCCGTTACTTTCATTATCATTATATGTTCTTATAGTAAAATTACTCGCCAGGAGTGAAGCATCTATTATCCCACCTTCCTCTTTCTGCAACAACACCCTTACACCGTCACCTTCTTTGGAAACTGTAGGATACAAAGCCGTAATACTGGCATATCCATCTACAATACCAAGATTGGCGCGCAAATGGGCAAAAGTGGCATCATTACCATCAAAAGCAAGATCCACATCATTCACAAAATTAGCCGTACTGCCAATAGTACCAGTACCGGTCAACACATCCACCGGATGGTTTACATCTACGGCACCTGTAGCAGCCTGATAGAAATAAGCTTCATATATATTAAGGTCAGTCGCAAAACTGTCCAGGGAAAGTTTAGTGATCTGCACCCCGTCATAAGGCACTCCCGGATCAAAAACGATCTCATACTCATTGGCTCCGTTCAATGCGGATATAAGATTTATCAAAGGCACAGTCTCACCTACGAGTTTCCCGTTACTAACAGCCTGAATACCTACAAAACCCAAGGCCTCTAACAGCCCAGGAGGGGTACCTATCTTCACGTGAAGTTTATCCCCTAACTGTGGTTTAACCGCACAATCCTCAAAACTAAGCCGTTGATAAAACGCCCCTATTTTCAGTATAGAAAATGTAGAATACGTCCCGGGATCACCGTCCACAGCAAGCTCAGGGTTTTGAACCCCTCCTACAACAAAATTTTCCTGGGTACAGGCATATACCCGTTCCCGGGGATCCCCGTCTGCAATGGGCGGCCTGGGCACCCCGACCATTATCGGATAGCGCTCCGGCTGAGTAAGCCCGTTGCGGGTTATTTCTATATAATAGGAAGCATTGGCCGTTAAAGCCGGAGTAGTATAACTGCTACCCGTAGCCAGAGAAGTTCCTCCTTCGGCATCGGTGAACCATTCTATATTATCTCCTGCACTTACGGGAGACAGCCCTATAGTCGAGGAACTACCGTATTCTCCGGTATTCCCGGTCACTCCGGGCATTCCATATTTTATTCTAGCTCCGAAGATTCGTATATCGGAACCAATAGAAGCCAGTGCCTGATATCTCACTCTAACCCTGTCAAAAGCAGCTTCGGCGGCAAAACTTACCACATAACGGTCCGAAGTCCCGGGAAGCAACTCGACGTTGACCAGGTTCGAAAGATTAATTCCATCCCCGTTGGCCGTTCCCCCATTAAAACTCTCCAGGGTAACTCCGCCAAGAAGATCGACATCAAATAAGCCGCTACCTGAACCGAGTACAACCCGGACACTGTCTCCGGCTACACCTTCAAAAGGAAATACAAGGTCCTGCCACAAGGCACCACCAATAGTAGTCGCCTGTAATTGCGAATAACTGTCAGGATCAGCGTCTATAGCATTTCCGGGATTAGTCACGTTACACAGAAGGCACAAAGTACCATCGTTCTCCCATTCCTGATTATCAGCATGGAAAGGACTTTGCTGCGCAAAACCAAGGGTAGATTTTAACACAATCAAAGAGAAGGTAATAAGAAAAAACAATACATTGACCTTACTCTTCTGAGTAGTTTTCTTGTACATAGAACAGGGTTTCAAGTTAAACTAGAATAAATACCTCTATCGAGAACACAATAACTATTAAACAATATTATTTTCTGACACGTTTGCGAAAATCGCATAGTGCAACAGGACTACCACTTTCTTTATCTGCAGTATCCCACCATACGCCATCCGCAATAACACCTTCCGGCCCAATACCGGACAGAATGTGTCGGTTCGTATATTTTTCAATTAAAAACGAGGGTAGATTATAATTTAGGGAAAGAACCAAACAGGTATAAAAGAGACCTGAGCCACTCACATCCGGAGCATGCGTCTCTTCATTATTTATTGATTGACAATTATAACGAAAGTAATTTTCCACCATAGCTACTATTTAGTTCTGTCTGCACTCCGACACCATAAAAAGATGGGGCCGTAAGCACCTTAATCCATCAGTATTTTTAAACACCTTTTTATTAAACACTTAGAAACCGAAGAACGATTATTTAACCGTTTTCAACGATTTTTTTTCTCCCGCTCCTCATTTAATGTGTTATTTGTAGTCACTTTGAACAATAATTTTTTACAGATGCAGTTATTTATATTACAAAAAGAGAATTTTTACTATTAAAAACACCCCAAACGCCTAAACAACTTATAAAGCCTTACCGTCACAAACAACTATATCAACCAACCTGTATTTAATTTTTTTGTAGAACCCACTCATTGAGAAGTGCATAGCTACTGTCTCTCAATATGAGTACAAAAAATCATAAACAAATGTTAAACACTTTCAAATATAGGTATCATTACGCGAATACGCAAGAAAAAAAATCTCCTAATGCGACTTTTATTTTAAACAAATTAAAAAAACACTTACAGATCAAGACAAATATTGATCTTGCGAATATTCTGGATGTAAAACCCAACACTATATCCACATGGAAGAAAAGAAACAGCATGGATTATGAGCTTATAGTTTCAGTTTGTGAAACTTATGGCATTGATCTCAATGAAGTTTTTTACGACGACAGCACGATCACAGAAGTGGAAAAAAATAATTACAATAAAAATATAAGTGTTGTAACCAGGGAGTACCAATATCAGTACGTACACCACTTAGGAGAAGATTCTTTCGTCGATAGCATTCCTAAGTACAACTTTCCGTTTATAAGCGGGGAAAATATGAGGGCATTCCAGGTGACAGGTAATATGATGTACCCCACACTCGAGGACAACTCCATCGTAATTGCCAGGCAGTTGAATTCTTCCGACCCCATCGTAGACAACAAAAATTACGTGATCGTAAGCAAGATACGGGGTATATTTATAAACAGGGCCCGGACACTTTATGACTCTTCTGACGAATTATTGCTGATCAACGACAACAAAATGATACCCCAGGAAATAAAAATCCATATGGATGAAGTAGCGGAGATCTGGGAGGTAAAAGCCAAACTGAGCTATTCTTTTATAGAAGAACCGGTTATCCAGTAATAGGAGTTATTGAGTTACTGGTTATTGGGTCATTAAACTTACAGGCCTTACCTAAACAACTTAGTAACTCAATAACCAAGTAACTAAACAAAAAATTGGATTATCAAATTTACAGGTCCTTACCTAAATAACCTAACAACCCTAAAAATCGAATCTCAACCCTTAATTCAAATTATAATTAAAAAATATTGATATACAATTAGCAATAATATAAATCTATCTGGCAAAGAAAAATGAAGTCGCCAAACGAGAAATAAGCGCACTTTGTGATTATAAGAACCTAATTGACATAAAAACAAAAATACGGACTCAAAAGAGCTCTAATACGTTTGACTACAGGAATAGTAATAATAAAATTTTAAACATGCAACAAGTGCAAAAACAGGGATACAAAAAAATAATTAACTCTTATAGAGAAATGAAATTCAATAAATATTAATTATACACTTTGAATTAACCCCTTCTATATACTAAAAATGCCGGCACTTCTCCCTCTCTCCTTACACAGAATACCAGTCACCCCAAAAAGACACGTCAAAAATCGTTTATATTCGTTTTCCGGCAACCCCCGTTCAAAATCTTCATATTTTATGATTCATCAAAGCTTTGCGGATCAGTCCCGAAAGTTGTGAATCTTTTAGTGAATCCGTTTAAACTTTTCGTTCCGATAATTATCTGCATGCCGTAAAATCTTTGCAACCCACCGCTTTTCGACCTGGCTCAATATCGCGGGACACTACTTTTTATCTTTCCTTTGTTCCTTCGCATATTTTTTTGCTAAATTTACACTAAAAGCAACACCTTGAAAATATTCGATTTTCTCGACTTTAAGATCATAGATATCATAGATATTGTACTCTTTGCCTTTTTGTTATATTACATCTACAAATTGGTAAAAGGCACTGTCGCTGTGAATATATTCATCGGTTTTGGTATTATCTACCTGATATGGCGAATTACCAAAGAGCTGCAGATGCATATGATGAGTAATATTTTCGGCAGTTTTATGAGTGTCGGTTTTTTTGCTCTTATTGTCCTCTTCCAGCAGGAAATACGAAAATTCCTTCTTACCATAGGCTCCACGAACCTCGCTAACCGCAAAAACATCAAAAAGTATTTTAAATTTTTCCGGGACGACAATTTCGAGGTCAAGACCAATGTAGAGGCACTTGTCGCAGCCTGCGAAAAACTGGGGAGTACAAAAACCGGCGGACTTCTCGTTATTGAGCGCAACACTCCCCTGGATTTTGTCAAAAATACGGGGGACAGTATGTATATAAAAATAACCGGCCCCATTATAGAAAGTATTTTTTACAAAAACAGTCCTCTTCACGATGGCGCAGCGATCATAGAAGGTAATTACATTGTTGCCACCCGGGTAGTACTCCCGGTTTCCAACGAAAGGAACATCCCACTCCGTTTCGGGCTACGCCACAGGGCTGCTATAGGGATCACCGACAAGACGGATGCGGTTGTTCTTGTTATCAGCGAAGAGACCGGGCAAATATCATATATCAAAGATGGTCAGTTTATCCTTTATAGTAATACGGAAGAACTTATCGGTATCATCAAAGAAGATCTTAGTTAAACAACATCCTGTCACTTACTACATTAACACAGTCCGGAAACAAGCGTTTAATCCGGTAACAGAATAACTTCTTATCTTTGTATCTTCAAAAAACAACTTCCTTTGCGATACTTTATAGAATTATCATATCACGGAAAGGCCTATCACGGCTGGCAGAAACAACCCAACGCCGGTACGGTACAGGAAACAATAGAAAAGGCACTTTCTTTATTATTGCAGGAACCGATAAGCATTACCGGGGCAGGGAGAACAGATACTGGCGTGCATGCCAGGCAGATGTTTGCTCATTTCGATACACAGTCCGGAATCTCTGCCGATACACTGGTACACAAACTCAATTCTCTTTTACCGGGAGACATTGTCGTTTATCGTATTTTTCCGGTAGAAGATAATGCCCACGCGCGTTTTGATGCCACTTCACGATCTTATGAATACCGGATAAATTCTTTTAAGGATCCGTTCTGTGCAGGACTGTCTTTCTATTGCAGGTATCCCCTGGATATGGAAAAAATGAACGATGCCGCAAAAATTTTAATCGGCCGTAAAGATTTTCAGTGTTTTTCCAAGTCAAAAACCGATGTCAAGACCTATTTCTGTATTATTGAAAATGCCGAATGGAAACGAACAGGAGATAGACTTGTATTTACAATAACGGCAGACCGGTTTCTCCGTAACATGGTAAGGGCCATTGTAGGCACCCTGCTCGAAGTAGGACAGGGAAAATTACAGCAGGAAAACGTTAAAAAAATCTTAGAAAGCAAAAATAGAAGTCAAGCCGGTGTGTCAGTTCCGGCACATGGTTTATATTTAACAAAAATTCAATACCCTTACATAACGGACAGGGAAAACCAAAAATTATACAATACATCAAACTCTCAAACTCTCTGACCCTTAAATCGGACGGACAAATGAAGCATGCGGTAGTATATTCGGGGATTTGAGAAAACAGGCAACGGAAAAACATCACTTTCTTTCCTGCCTTAACGAAAAAAAACAATGAGCAACAATAAAGGATCAGCTTTCGATTTAAGTCTTTTCAAAAGACTTATGGAACATGCCCGTAAATACAAGATTACTTTTTACGGTGTGGCTTTTGCCGCTATCCTGGTATCTTTATTTGCGGTTGCCAGGCCTTACCTGCTTAAGATAACGGTAGACGACTACATAACACACAAGGACTATGACGGCCTCCTGCAATTTACCATTCTTATGCTGGTCGTCCTCATATGCGGGGTTATAAGTCAGCTGGCCTTTATCTATTATGCTAACTGGCTGGGGCAATCTATCATCAAAGACATTAGGATACAGCTTTTCCGGCACATGCTTCAATTTAAAATGAAGTATTACGATAACTCCTCTATAGGTATACTCGTAACGCGGGCCGTAAGTGACATGCAACGTATCGGGGAAATTTTCAGCCAGGGTCTTTTTATGATCGTCAGCGACCTGCTCCAAATGCTCGTTGTGGCCACTGTAATGCTGCTCACCAGCTGGAAGCTTTCTCTAATCGTATTTTCCGTTTTACCAATTATACTCTATGCCACCCGCCTGTTCCAGAAAGCCATGAAAGTCGCATTCACAGATGTAAGGGCCCAGGTAGCAAACCTCAACTCTTTCGTTCAGGAACGCATTTCGGGAATGAAGATCGTACAGTTGTACACCCGTGAAGATACGGAATACGGAAAGTTTACGGAGATCAATCAGAAACACAAAAAGGCTTGGCTTAAAACAGTGTGGTACAACTCCATCTTCTTTCCGATCGCAGAACTTGCTTCATCAGTTACCATAGGACTTGTTGTGTGGTATGGGGGTCTGCGCACTATTGCCGGTGACGATCTGGAGCTAGGGAGTATTTTTATGTTTATCGAAATGTCGCAAATGCTCTTCCGCCCGTTACGGCAAATAGCAGACAAATTCAACATCCTGCAAATGGGAATGGTTGCCGCCAACCGTGTATATGGCATACTGGACACTGATAGCTCTATCGAAGACAAAGGCAGTGTTACGGCCGAAAACCTCAAAGGAAATATCCGTTTCCGGGATGTACATTTTGGTTACCTGCAGGATGAAGAAGTCCTTCACGGCATATCGTTCGATGTAACTTCCGGGCAAACCATTGCCATAGTAGGCGCTACCGGGGCAGGGAAATCTACCATCATAAACTTATTGAACCGGTTCTATGAAATAAATTCCGGTGAAATCCGTATTGATGATGTCAATATAAAGGACTACACCTTAGGTTCTCTCAGGGGACGTATAGCAGTGGTGCTGCAAGACGTATTTCTCTTTGCCGATACTATTCTTCACAATATCACCCTGAAAAACCCGGAAATAACGGAGGAACACGTACATAATGCCGCAAAAGAAATAGGGATTCACGACTTTATCATGAGCCTTCCCGGCGGGTACCACTACAATGTAAAGGAAAGGGGAGCCATGTTATCGAGCGGACAACGTCAGCTTATCGCTTTTTTACGTGCCTATGTGAGCAATCCGGATATCCTCGTACTGGATGAAGCTACTTCGTCCGTAGATTCCTATTCAGAAAAACTTATACAGAACGCTACGGAGAAGATCACCGAAAAAAGGACATCCATTGTAATAGCACATCGTTTGGCCACAATTAAAAAAGCCGATAAAATACTTGTCATGGATGCCGGCAAGGTCGTAGAGTCCGGCACCCACCCGGAACTCATCAAAAAGGAAGGCGGCTATTACAAAAACCTTTACGAAGTACAGTTCATGGCTGAAGAAGAAACAATATGAGGTACGAAGCTGGAAGTACGAAGTCAGAAGTATGGGTATGAAGCAGAAAGTTATAAGTTTTTAAACTCTTAATGTGCACCAGATGACCAGGATATTACTTTTATCGGACACTCACAGCCATATAGACAATACTATCCTAAAATACGCCAGAGAAGCAGACGAGGTATGGCATGCCGGGGATATCGGTAATCTCACGGTTACCGATACGTTGCAAAAAATAGCTCCGCTCCGTGCTGTCCATGGCAATATTGACGATGCCGAAGCCAGAAAAGAATTTCCCGAAAACAATCGCTTTATGTGCGAAGATGTGGATGTATGGATTACCCATATCGGAGGGTACCCCGGAAGGTATGACCAGAGAATCCGTGAAGGTATCCGTAAAAACCCACCCAAACTTTTTATATGCGGACATTCGCATATCCTCAAAGTCATTTATGACAAAAAACTGCAGCTTCTGCACATGAACCCGGGAGCCGCAGGCAAGTACGGCTTTCACCAGGTACGTACCATGCTCCGCTTTCAAATAGACAAAGACCAGATCAAAGAACTGGAAATTGTAGAGTTGGGGAAGAAATGACAGATCAAGTACAAAAGTTTCGGCGTTTTTTAACTGGTAGTTCATAGAGGTGACCCGATCTTAACCCGTAAAAGCGTGTACAAAAAAACCCGCCTGTAAATACAGACGGGTTTTTAACGCACTAATACTACTAAGATTTCAGGTTTATCGCAACCGGTCTACTGATTTTACGAGATCTTCATCCTTTTTAATAGCCTTATTGGCCAACACTAAAAAAACGATAGAAACCACAGGAATAAATATCCCAATACCCTTCTCTGAAATATTACTTTCTCCGGATAGATTTAGCGACCGATACGCAAATACTCCTAGTAAAATTAAGTTTAATATCATGTTCAATCTGTTAAGCACAAATTGATTTTTTCTGTTCCTGAACGTCAAAACGGATATAAGAGCCAACAACGCTATCGCCATAAAAGACACCAACACCCATAATACTCCTGTAGCATATACGGTATTATCCGCTCCGTCTTTCCACAAATATACTACAAAAGGCAGAACTGCACTCACCAAAAACACAATTAATAAATATATACTCTGTATTCTCTGTAACATCTTTCTGCCTAAAATATGGGCAAAAATAAGAGTTCTTTTTAAAAAATACATTCGGTTTATAAAAATAAATTTGTAATATTGCGGTATCCATTCGTAACCCACTCAAAACAAGGTTCGTTTGACTTCGATTTTTTTTTCACTTTGATGCTCATTCCCAAAACATACAAATCGGACTTAACAGAGCACTTCAAAAGAATTAATTAACTTATTTAACATTTCAATGTTTGACATTTCAGATTTAAAAGGAAAGAAATTAACTGAATTACAGGAAATTGCTAAAAACTTAAGTGTTCCTAAATTCAGAACACTTAAAAAGATGGACCTGATCTATCAGATTTTGGATGTACAGGCTGCAAACCCAAAGACTGTTACAGAACAAAAAACTTCTTCCCCTTCTTCTAATAACGGAGAAACCGCCTCTAAAGAGAGAAAAACACGCAGAGCAAGAATAAAAAAGACTTCTCAGGAAGCTCCCAAGGCTAAAGCGATACACGAAAAAACCGATATTAAAGAAAAAACTTCCCCCGAACCTGCGCCTGCGCCCACACCCGCACCTACACCCCAAAAAGGCAAGATAGTTCAGGCCGAGACAAAAAATCAACGGGACGAAAAACAGGAAGAGCCGGACAACATTCAGATAAAAGACAAGAAAAAGGAATACAATCCTAAGGTGCAACAGCACCAGAAAAAGGGAAATAGCAATAGTCATTCTCCTTACAACAAAGAGAATTTTGACAAGGAGAAAAAGAACCGGTATAAAGATCCGGATTTCGAATTTGACGGTATCGTGGAAAGCGAAGGTGTCCTGGACATCATGCAGGACGGATACGGGTTTCTTCGCTCATCCGATTACAACTACCTTTCTTCTCCCGATGACATTTATGTTTCACAATCTCAAATACGATTGTTCGGATTAAAGACCGGTGACACCGTGCTCGGTACCATTCGTCCCCCGAAAGAAGGAGAGAAATATTTTCCGCTTATACGGGTAACCAAGATCAATGGTCTGGCGCCTCAAGTGGTCAGGGACCGCGTGTCCTTTGAGCACCTGACCCCGCTTTTCCCGGATGAGAAATTCAAACTCGCGGAAAAGCAAAGCACGGTTTCCACCCGGATCGTGGACCTCTTTTCTCCTATAGGAAAAGGACAACGGGGTATGATCGTTTCCCAGCCCAAAACGGGTAAGACCATGCTGCTTA
The DNA here is from genome assembly GCF_052983395.1 of Sinomicrobium halophytocola. Classification (NCBI taxonomy): domain Bacteria; kingdom Pseudomonadati; phylum Bacteroidota; class Flavobacteriia; order Flavobacteriales; family Flavobacteriaceae; genus Sinomicrobium; species Sinomicrobium halophytocola. Next base: position 263,805 of record NZ_JBRKIT010000035.1, on the reverse strand, counting down.
AAGACATTGCCAATGCCATAGCTGCCAATCATCCGGAAGTATACCTATTGGTATTGCTTATCGACGAACGCCCGGAAGAAGTTACCGATATGCAGCGAAGTGTACACGGTGAAGTTGTAGCCTCTACTTTTGACGAACCCGCGGACAGGCACGTAAAAGTAGCGAATATTGTGCTCGAAAAAGCCAAAAGACTGGTAGAATGCGGCCATGATGTCGTAATCCTTCTCGATTCCATCACCCGTCTGGCCAGGGCATATAACACGGTACAACCTGCCAGCGGAAAAGTACTGAGTGGTGGGGTGGATGCCAATGCCCTGCACAAACCCAAACGTTTTTTCGGAGCTGCACGAAACATCGAAGGCGGAGGCTCTCTTTCCATAATCGCCACTGCGCTTACGGAAACAGGTTCTAAAATGGACGAGGTTATATTCGAAGAATTTAAAGGTACCGGTAACATGGAACTCCAGCTCGACAGGCGTATTGCCAACAGAAGGATATTCCCGGCTATTGACCTTATTTCTTCCAGCACAAGGAGAGATGACCTGCTACTGGACGAAAATACAATACAGCGTATGTGGATCATGCGAAAATACCTGGCAGACATGAACCCGGTAGAAGCCATGGAATTCATGGACAGCCGTATAAAACGAACTGCAAACAACGAAGAGTTCCTGCTTACGATGAATCAATAACAGGAATTCCGTTATACCGGAAATACATAAAATCCCAAAGGTTAAAATTTACTTATATTATCCTTTGGGATTTTATTTTTCAAATATCTTTATATCCGTTTTAAACCACTTCACATGATACAATATGGCCTTGCCAAATCCGAAGCGGACCTGGAAGGGATCCTTGAACTGCAAAAGAAGAACTTTATAGAAGCCCTTTCTCCCGAAGAAGCTTCAAATCAGGGTTTTGTTACGGTACGTCATGACCGGAACCTATTGGAGCGCATGAATGCGGAAGCTCCCAGTATAATCGCCAGGGACGAAGACAAGATAATCGGTTACTGCCTGGCTATGACAAAAAAATTCAAAGAGGATATACCCGTACTCATCCCTATGTTCAATGCTATTGACAGGCTATCGTACAACAAAGAATATCTCAAAGACATAGATTACATCGTTTCCGGTCAGGTATGTGTTGACAAAGCGTACCGAGGGCAGGGAATATTTGACAATCTCTACCGGCAATACCGTGACGTCTACAAAGATGCTTTCCCGTATATCCTTACAGAGATACTTACTGTTAACCAAAGATCAATAAAGGCACATCAAAGAATAGGTTTTCATTCTCTCCACAGTTATTCCACCCCCGACAACACGGTATGGGACATTGTTATCTGGGACTGGACGGCTACAAAATAACGTTTCGGAATTAAGGACTGCCGTTACAAATTTTAATTTAACCGGGAATCCCTTATTTTTATAGCCGGAAAACGTTTTCGTCTATGCTCCCGGACAGGTTATCAAATCCTGCACCTCATATAAAAAAGAAGACAATGCCTCGTGGAAAAAAAATATTACTTGTAGAAGACGACAGTAAAGTCTGCTCCTTTATCAATCGCGGGTTGACCGAAGAAGGATGTGAAATGACCGTATCCATGACGGGTAAACAGGGACTCGAATGGGCACAATCTGCCACATTCGACCTGTTGATCCTGGATATCATGCTTCCGGATCTCAACGGTCTTGATATCTGTAAAGCCGTAAGAGAGAACAACCAACACATTCCCATACTGTTTTTAACCGCCCTGGGAAGCGCCGAAAACATAGCTCTCGGACTCGACAGCGGTGCGGACGACTACCTCGTAAAGCCCTTTAAATTCATTGAGTTGATAGCCCGGATAAAAAGCCTGCTCAGACGCTCGGAAAATTACGAAAACAGGTTTGCAAAAGAAGAGGCCATATACAGGTTTGCCGATATTATGGTAAACGACACCGCCAAAAATGCAACCCGGAACAATGAAGATATCAGCCTCACCTCTACCGAATACCGGCTATTACTTATGTTTCTGAAAAACCCTTTTCGCGTGCTTTCGCGCACCGATATCCTGGAACATGTCTGGGGCGTGAATTTCGACATTGGCACCAATGTGGTAGACGTATATGTAAATTACCTGAGAAAAAAACTGGAAAAGGACAGCAGATCACGGGTTATCCATACTGTCATAGGCATGGGATACGTACTAAAGGAAAGCGATGAACACACGAAATAAAATCATATTGTCTCTTACGGTCCTGACACTGGGGTATATCTTAATTTTCAGTGGCTTCATCTATTTTTCCATAGAGAACTACTCGTATATCGATTTTTATAAAAGACTGGAAATACGTGCTATTACGGCTGCAAAAATTGAGCTGGAGCACCAACAGGATAGCGATGTGCTACGCGAGATACGCCAGGAATTCCTGGAAAAACTCCCCAATGAAAAAATAAACATTGCAGATATTTCGGGGGTAGAACCCCGGGCCAAAGCTAAAAAACTCGGTGTTCCCCTGCATTTTATAAAAGAGGTATTGCGCAATGGCAAAGGCTTTTACAATCGCAATAACACTTATTTTTCCGGCATACGATACCAAACTCGTGGCAAGAATTATCTGGTGGTAGTATCTGCACAAAACTACTACAGCACACACCACAACGCCTATCTGAAAAACCTGTTGATCATTGCACTGCTTATTTCCATTATCATCATTGCATCTTTCGCCTATCTGTTTTCCAAATTAATATTCCGTCCCGTACAGAGCATTATTGAAAAAATGCGGGAAATAAGCACGGAAAATATGCACCTGCGGCTGGAAGTCCCCAGAAACAATGAAGAACTCAAAAGTCTCACTCTCACCTTTAACGATATGCTCAACCGGCTGGAAACTTCCTTTGAGACCCAAAAAAACTTTATCAGCAATGCTTCACACGAATTAAATACCCCGCTTACCTCCATTATAGGAGAGGCTGATGTTACCCTGGCAAAAGAGCGGAGTGCGGAAGAATACCGTCATGCCCTTGGCAACATTCTGGAGGATGCCGAAAAATTAAGTAAAAAAACCGGGGCGCTATTACTCCTCGCTCAAACCGGTTTTAACGGCAAAGTGCAAAAGTTCGAGCTTGTACGTATTGATCAGCTCATTATGGATGCCGAACAAACCATCCAAAAGATATATCCCAACTGCCAGATCCATATCGATTTTGATCTGCTACCCGAAACTTCGGAAAAACTCAACATAAAAGGAAACAAACAATTACTGCACCTGGCTGTTTCCAATGTACTGATGAACGCGTGCAAATACTCGGACAATAAAGATGTTAAAGTGGCCCTGGGAGTTTCCAATGATTATGTTATCATTATTATCAAAGACCACGGCATAGGTATTCCCGAACCGGAAATGCAATACATCTACGATCCTTTTTTCAGAGCCTCAAATACCGGAAATTACCACGGTTATGGTATAGGCCTTCCACTTACCCGAAATGTTGTTAAAATGCACAAAGGCGTTCTTTCTGTCTTTTCCACCGAAAACCAGGGAACTACTGTGGAGATTAAACTTCCGGTACACAAATTCTAATCTGATTTTAATTTAGTTCTAAGACCGTTCTAAAACGGTAAACATAGCTTTGCTCAGTAACAAAAAAAGTATTGCTATGAAAAACATTCTGGTACCTACCGACTTCACCGTAGATTCCCTCATCCTTTTAAAAAAGGCTATTGAGAATGAGGAAGAAAAACTGAACTTCATACTTGTTTACGGAAAAACCCTTCCGAACTCAATATCCGAACTGGTATTTTTCTCCAAAGGCAAGCTTCTCGCCTCCCTGGAGAGCAAAAGCTTTATAGAAGCTAAGGGAATAATAAAAAACCGGTATTCCTCCAGAATAAACACTTTACGTACGGACATTTTCTACGGAAGGAACCAAAATGCTTTTGAGAACTTCCTGCAAGGGAATAACATCAACAAGGCATATGTTCCGGAAGACCCGAAATCCCTCCACCCTTCCCTGAAAAAAGGGTTTGATATCATGCCTTTTTTAAAAAGGTCTGGCATGGAATTAACAGAAGTCTCTTACAGTAACCAAACACCTGTAACGGTAGAAGAAACTCTGGCCAAATTATTAATCCCATAAAATTGCTATGAAAAAGAAAAAATATAATCCGAAAGTAAGGCTTGTATACTTCCTCGGCTTTGGAGGGTGTCTCATCCTGTTTACCCTTATGTCCGCACTATCACCGGCGCCGGATACCGTTATCTTAGGGAAATGGCAGGAAGTATCCTGGGAATATGAAAAACTTCCCGATGCAAAAGAAGCCTCATTAAGTAAAGCTATCAGCAATACTGTTAAAAATGAAATTACCCGGGATCTCGTTATTCACCAGGCAGAAACCTGGGAATTTCTCCCGGACGGCAAACTCCTTCTTCATAACGGAGAGAAGTTAACACCATTGCACTGGAGACTGAAGTCCAGGGGAAATATCCTTAAACTGGATCATGACAAAACCCCGTCTGAACACTATAATCTCCAGGTACTAAGCGAGGACGAAATGATATTGTATTTCAACACCGATTTGCAAGCCAAGGGAATTGCAAAGATGAAATTCAAAAAAATCGATCAAAAAGACTATGCTCAGAAAATTCAATAACAGCAGGACCATTAAAGAAAATATTCAGTTAGGCTCATTGACTGCCTTCTCGGCCGGTATGGTAAACGTAACATCGGTTATCATATTTTTTGCGTTTACTTCAAACGTAACCGGGCATTACGCCATCCTGGCCGAAGAAATATCCAAAGGCAACTGGTATCAGGCTGCAGTGGTGTTTGCGTGGATATTCATGTTCTTCGCGGGTAATTTCTGTTCTAATCTCATCATTGTTAACTTTAATCAGAAGCACACTTATGCCGCGCACTCCGCGCCATTGCTCATAGAAATACTGTGTTTGCTGGCCGTGGGTACATACGGACAGTTCTTCTACAAAGAAACCCTGAATGAAACCGAAGTTATGGTGGCATTAATGCTTTTCGCAATGGGGATACAGAACGGGCTTACCGCAAGTATATCAAACTTTTCCGTTAAAACAACACACCTTACCGGTCTTACCACTGACCTGGGATTACTGACCTCTATGTTCACCAAAAAGGAATATAGACAAAACAGAAGCCTTCGGGCGAGGGCAAACGTTCTATTCGCTATTGCAGCCTCATATCTTTCCGGGGGGATTTTTGCCGGTATTGTATACCAGCAAATAGGCTTTATGGTTTTTTATATTGCTTCCCTGGTTATCGGTATTATTATCTGTTATGAGTATTACAGGATAAAAATCAAGAAGATGGTTTGGGATAAGAAGAAGAAAAGTCAGAGATACAAAACACCTGCTATGTCCAGGCCGTAGATTCCGCTAAATCTACAAACACGGAAGGCCGTCTAAAAAGTTTTAGGCGGTCTTTTTTAGCTTGTGAGTTGATTAGCGATAAAACAACTCAGAATTACCATACTAAACCCAATAAAGGCCTTGAGAGCTCGGTTCGGAGGTATAGGGATACCGAATTCCTTTTGTTCAGACTCACCAAATTATACACCTGTTTTTTTAAATGTCCACCTTTTGGGGTTGATCCCATTTATACCCCCCAAATAAACAAAAAAGACCGCCTTTTCAGACAGTCTCTTTCTTCATATATTTCGAGCCAGTTTAGCTTATGCCAAAGTAGCTATGTGCTTTGCCAGTTTAGATTTCAAATTAGCCGCTTTATTAGCATGAATAATATTCTTTTTGGCCAATTTATCAATCATAGACGCTACAGAAGAAAACAGTGTTTCAGCTTCTTTTTTATCTTCGGTACCACGCAATTTCTTGATAGCATTACGCGTAGTCTTATGCTGATACCTGTTTCTCAGGCGAACTGCTTCATTCCTTCTTATTCTCTTTAATGCCGACTTATGATTTGCCATTTTGTCTTTCCTTAGCTGTTAAATCTAAAAATAATTAAAATCTTCTGTTACGGGATGAACTTTACATTACCTCCCCCGTTTAACGATTGCGAACTGAAACGCACATCTTCAATTTCGTAGTCCGTAGGGGAATCGAACCCCTGTTACCAGGATGAAAACCTGGCGTCCTAACCCCTAGACGAACGGACCGAGTTAAAATATGAATTCTCACAACAGTAAAACATTTGCAAAGATAATAAAATGTTATTATCTGCACCTATGCTTTCCATTGTAATTATTCATCCTTCAAAGAACTTGTAGTCCGTAGGGGAATCGAACCCCTGTTACCAGGATGAAAACCTGGCGTCCTAACCCCTAGACGAACGGACCATTTTTTTATTTCAAATTGCGGATGCAAAAATACAACTATTTTTATACGATGCAATACCTGACACATTTTTTTTGTTTTTATTTTAAAAAAAATCCTCCACTCCCCTTTTCAGTCTTCAGATATAGATTTGCACCACGGTAAATTTACCATAAAAAACCAACAAAAATTTACAGAATCCATTGTTGCCATACTAAAGATATACGACAAACATATTTCCTTTACTTTGATCTTCCGAAAACAAACGGAACAATATTCAGACGACTGTTTAAAAGTCCCCTCTGTTTATCCGGAAGGACCTTAAATAACGCCTGGTAAAAGATACTCATATCTCAAACCTTCATCACAAGATAATTATCCCCGTTATGCAGGATAATACAATAAGAAAAACAGGGTTCATTTTTTTAAACCTATATTGAATAACGGCTATTAAAAGCCCTATAACTATAGCTTTCCATTGAATGGAAGTAAAATTTTCCCCGAAGAACGTTTTTTCCGAAATCTGTAGGCCGGCAAACAAAATAAGGGCAATGGTCACTGGTTTGAGGGTTTTAAAAACGGCGGCTTTAACAGGATGTTGCTTCACTTTCATCAGAAACCTGGAAAGCAGGAGCATAATAATTACAGAAGGGGTTGCAAGAGCAGTTGTGGCTACAATGCCTCCCGCTACCCCCGCTACACTGTTACCTACATAGGTAGCGGAGTTCATTGCTATGGCCCCGGGAGTCATCTGGGCAAGAGACAATACATCCATAAACTCATCGCTGGTCATCCAGCCATGTTTTTCAAACTCCACAATAAATAAAGGTACCATTGTCAAACCTCCCCCGAAGCTGAACAGCCCGATTTTAAAAAACACCCATATTAACAACAGCATATCCTTGATCACCACTAGTTAAATTTTATGTTTTAAACGAAACCATTTCCATACCAGGAAACCTGAAAATCCTCCGGCGATGATAATCAGGATAGGATGAACACCGCAAAACAAACCCAGTAAAGCCAGTAAAAAGGTTACGAAAGACACGCTCCCTTTCATCCCGGACCTCATCAGTGTATAAACAGACCTGCATATCATTACCACCAAGCAGGCTCTTATACCCGTAAAAGCTTTTTGGACAATCTCGCTTTTAAAATACCCGCCGGCCACATGATACAAAACAGTAATGATGAGAAGAGAAGGAACAATAATCCCCAAAGAAGCCGTTAACCCTCCCATGGTTTTCCCTTTGACATTCCCTATATGCGTTGCCGCATTAATAGCTATCGTCCCCGGTGTCATTTGAGAAAAGGATATGATCTCCAACAGTTCATCATCCGTAATCCATTTCTTTTTACGGATCAGCTCCTGTTCCAGCAAAGGAATCATGGCATAACCTCCCCCGAACATAAGGAAACCTATTTTCAGAAAGGAAGTAAACAACTGAACATGAATATTTCCCCTGATCCTGTCCAACAAAACCAAAACTGTCATTATCCGAGCATTTTTAATAAACCTTTGTTCCGGGAGATCGCAGCGTAAAGACGGTAAGTACGAATTTCCCAAAACCGGATCATCCAAATAAAACTGTCTGCGTTACACTCACTGTGCTCCATTTAAATTATCATACCGCAAAGCATTGTTAAAAACATACTATCTTTTGATATTTGCCCCACCTGAATTATCCATCTGATCCCCCACTTCATTTTTATCCTCCCTTTGTTCTTTATAAGCGAAATAAAATACCTGTGGTAATACAGTAATGGAAAGAATCATACACACGATGAGCCCTCCCACAATCATTATGGCAAGCGGTTTCTGTATCTCAGACCCCATACCGGTGGAAAGAGCTGCCGGCAAAAGTCCCATAGATCCCATCATAGCAATCATCAATACCGGCCGGATGCGGCCATATACGGCATCGGATATTGCTTTTTTCAAAGGCTTTCTCATTTTCATCTGCTGCCGGATATTCCCTATCAGCACAATACCGTCAATCGTTGCCACCCCAAAAAGAATTATAAAGCCTATCCCTGCGGAAATTCCAAAAGTGGTACCGGTTATCCAAAGGGACAGATACCCCCCGATAAAGGCAAACGGAATAACGATACATGAGATAAGTGTATCTTTAAGATTACCTTCAAAATTCATCCACAACAAAAAGATTATGAGCACAAGGCAAACAGGAACTATGGTGTACAGTCTTTTGGTCGCTCTTTCTTTGGATTCGAACTCCCCGGCCCACTCAGTTTTCATATGTTCCGGAAATTTCACTTTTTCACCTACTACCTCCCGGGCCTCGGCAATCGTACTTCCGAGATCCCTGTTTTCAATGCTGAATCCCACGCCTATATACCTGCTGCTCCCTTCCCGGTAAATAAAAGCGGGACCGGTATGAGAATCTATGGTGGCGATCTCTTTTAAAGGAACACGCTTACCATCTTTGGTAGGGATAAGAATTTCCCCGATTTTCTCATCGGTGTTCCTGTAATCTTTGGCAAAACGCAGACGAACATCAAACATTCTTTCATTTTCGTAAAACGTCGTGGCCGCCTGCCCGCCAATAGCCATTTCCACCACCGCCTGTGCATCGGACATATCTACGGCATACCTGGCCATCTTATGATCGTGCAGTTGTATACGCAGTTCGGGTAAACCGATGTTCCGGTATACATTGAGATCCTCTATGCCCCTTATTCCTTTCAGGGCTCCGGCGACCTGGTCGGCATAGTCTTCCAGTTCAAAAAGGTTATCCCCGAATATTTTCACAACCAGGGAACTCTTTACCCCGGCCACATACTCTTCCACATTGTCCTGTATAGGCTGGCTAAAACCAAATACAATTCCCGGATAGGACTGTAACGTCTGCCTCAGTTCTTCCACAAGTTCAGCCTTATCTACATTTCGTTTCCATTCATTTTCGGGATATAACTGTATGTGGAACTCAATATTGAAAAAGCCGGTAGGATCGGTACCATCGTTTGGCCTCCCCGTTTGTGTCAGTACGAACTTCACCTCTTCATATTCCCGTATCCTGCCCTTCATTTCCCCGGTAAGTATTACGGCTTCTTCCAGGTTTACGCTGTTGGGTAAGGTAGCGCGGACATACACGGCCCCTTCATTCAGCTTCGGCAAAAATTCGGAACCGTGGTTCAAAAAACCGAATACGGTTACTGACAGCAGCACACAAAAAGCACCTATGGTAATTTTCTTGTGTCTTGTGGCCCATAAATACCAATTATACAGTCCGTCCCTGAAAAACCTTGTAATGAAATTATCTTTCTCCACTATATTTTTGGTCAGGAGCAACTTACACATCGCAGGCACATAAGTCAGGCTTAGGACCAACGACCCAAGCAGGGCAAAACCAAGTGTATAAGCCAGGGGCGAGAACATTTTTCCTTCCACTTTCTGGAAAGAAAAAATAGGCAGTAACGCTACGATAAGGATAAACAAGGCAAAGAATATATAGGATGCCACCTCTTTGGCACTCTTTTTAATGATGCCCGATTTGGAAATCCTGTTAAACCGTTCCATTCCCAGTTCCCTGGCCTTGTGTTCCAGGCCTACAAAGACACGTTCTGCAATAACCAGTGCTCCTTCCAGCAATAATCCAAAATCCAGTGCCCCCATAGAAATAAGGTTGGCCGGCATCCCCATGATCCTAAGCATGGTAACGGCAAAGAGAAAAGCCAGGGGAATTACCGACGCGACAATAAGGGTCATACGCCAGTTGTACAGGAATATAAATACGATCAGGGACACCAGTATAATCCCTTCTATAAGATTTTTGGTTACTGTATTCACGGTTACGTCAACCAGCTCCGTCCTGTCTATAAAAGGTTCTATTTTTACATCTTTGGGCAGTATCCTCTCGTTGAGATCTTTTATCTTGTCTTTCAGACTGGTAATTACCTCACCCGGGTTTTCTCCGCGGAGCATGATCACGATACCCTCCACAAGGTCATCCTCATCCTGTAGCCCCACCTGCCCCAAACGTGGTTTTGCAGCTATTTTTACTTCTGCTACATGTTTTACCGTTACAGGTGTAGATCCTTTTACTTCTATCAGGATATTCTCTATATCTTCCACACTTTCCAGCAGTCCCACACCCCGTACCACATACGCCTGGCTTCCCTGCTCGATAATATCACCTCCAACATTGACGTTACTTTTGGATACCGCCTCAAACACATCCAAAGGCGACAGGCCGTAGTTTATCAGTTCTGTAGGATGTATCTGTATTTCGTATATTTTCTCTTCTCCTCCGAAACTGACAATGTCCGCCACGCCGGGAACAGCAACCAGTTCGCGTTCAATGACCCAATCCTGAATGGCCGTAATTTCCTTTATAGGCCTGTCACTTTTTATCACATAGCGGAATATTTCTCCGGTAGCCCCGGATGGCGGTTCTATCTCCGCTTCGGCCCCGTCCGGAAGCTCCACGCCCTGAAGCCGGTTGGAAGCGTATTGTTGTGCAAAGAAATCATCTGCTTTATCATCAAATAAAACGGTAACCACAGACAGGCCGAAAAGCGATATGGAGCGCACTTCCGTCTTTCCCGGGATCGTATTCATTTCCTTCATGACGGGAAGGGTGACAAACTTCTCTACTTCTTCGGCACTTCGGCCGGGCCATTGGGTAATTATACGGGCTCTCGTATTGGTTACATCCGGGAAGGCTTCTATAGGGGTATGCATATAACTTACAATCCCTGTAACCAGTAATAGTACGGTAAAGAAAAATACGACAACAGAATTCTTCAGGGAAAATGCTACGATGCTTTGGACGAATTTGGTCATTTCTGATATGTGTTGTTAATTGGAAAAATAGAGGTGTCCGCAGTTAAACAAGTTTGCCTTGACGTTATGAACAAGAAATGATATTTTTAATTATTTCCGGAATCCTTGATCTTTTCGTAAATAAGCAACTGGTTCCTGGTCACTACTTCCTCGTTTGCTTCCACTCCCCCGGAGATATAAGTAATATCCCCGTTTTTGCTGATAACCTCAACCTGGCGGACTTGCAGATCACAATCGCCTTTATACACCACGATGAAGTTCCGGTTGTTATTAAAGATCAGGGAACAGGTAGGAATAGTAACTGCTTCCACTCCCTGTTGTGTTTGAGCTACAATATCGGCAGACATTCCGGGTTTTAATTCCTGGCTTTCATTCGGAATGACAACCCAGGCTTTCAGCACTCTTTCTTCGCTGTCAAACACCTGTGATATGGACGTGATCGTCCCTTTAAAAACCTTATCCGGGTATGAGAGTGTACGGATATCCACTTTCTGTCCTACGTGCAGTTTAGCCACATTCCCGGCGTAAATATTCAGTATCACCCATACTTCACTCAGATCGGCTACGGTAAACAGTGTATTGCCTTCTGCGGATATCTGCATTCCCGATGTAATGTTCTTCTCTGTAATAATACCAGACATAGGGGCTTTTACCTGAAAACCGTCTTTTCCCTTACTACTCCCATACAACCCCAATGTAGCCGTCACATTTTCAAGAGCGGCCTGTTTTGTTTTCAGTTCGCTTTGTGCGGTAAGAAAATCTTTCTGGGAGGCTATACCATCTTCATACATGGATCTAACAGAATACAATTCCCTTTCCGCAACAGCTATTTCCCCTTCCAGGCTTTTCCTTTCGGACTGCAGGTTGTTCAGTTCCGAGCTTTGTATTTCCGCCAGTACCTGCCCTTTGGAAACTACGTCTCCCAGGGAAAAATAAGTCCGTGAAACCACCCCGCCTACGAGACTGGTAAAAGGCACTACCTTGTCCGGGTTGCTTTGCACAATACCGGTAAGGGCTATCCACTCCTGTACAGGTTGCAAACGGGCCGGTTCCATTACAATATCCTCGCGGAACGATTCATCCGGGCAATACCTTTCCGCTTTGGAAGTTTCCGGTTTTTTTTCATTACAGGAGAGAAAAAACGACAGGGCGATGAGTACCATGGCTGTGGTAAATACAGTAGATATTTTTCTCTTACCGGAAGTATTATTTTCGTTGTGACTTAGTTGTTTCATATGGTTACGGCACTTTAATTTGGTCTATGTCTTTTCCTATTTCGAATTGAAGGTCTTCGAGTTCTTCATTGGCATTTTTTGCCGATTCCAGGATGATGTCCCGGTTTTGCAGATAGGTTTCCAGGAAATCCAGGTATTCGAGCATACTGATATTTCTTTCCCTGAAATTACGGGTGTAGCTGTCCAGGAGGGATTCCAGTTCATCCCCGTAAGACGCATCTATACTTTCGAGAAAGGATACGGAAGTCATCAGGTCGTTATAAGCCAGCATTACCCCCGATCTTACTTGGAGTTCTTTTTGTTCAAGCAGTAACCGGGCCTGCTCCTGTCCGATTTTCGCGGCCTTGATATTTCCCTGATTACGATCGAATACGGGCAGATCGAGAGAAAAACCGAACCCTACGAAATCCAGCATAAAATTACCGCCACGGTCATATCCCGCCTTAAACGTAACATCGGGTACCCTCATCGCTCTTTCATAAGCGTAAGACTTATCGGAATACGTTTTCTCCAGTTGCGCGAGTTTTAATTCCGGCTGATGGTCCAGTGCTTTAGTGATAAGATATTCCGGCAGCACTTCTTTTATCTTTTCTAGGGAAGGGACAAACCCTTCTTTCTCCAGGACAAGCGTGGTTTGTACCGGAAGCCGCATCAGTACTTTTAACTCTTTTTGAACTTTATTGGTTTCGCGTTCCAGGCGGTTGATTTCGCCGGAGATCTCCAGGCCCAATGCTTTAAGCCTTACATATTCTCCTTTACCGATATTCCCCTGTTCCACCTGGCGCTGATAGGCAGTCACCAATTGTTTTACCGAAGATGCTTCCTTCTCGTATATCTCCTTATACATTTGCAGGTATTGCAGTTCCGTGAGGTTATTCCTGAATTCCCGTTTGAGGTTCCGTAACAGATCTTCCAGGTATTGCTCCGCCATGTCCACGGACACCTGCTCCAATGCCATCATTTTTTTCCTTTTACCGGCGGTACGAACCAACTGTTCCAGTTCTACACTTATCTGCTGATTTTTCCAGTCATTACCGGAAAGCGGTGGCAGTCCATCCCCGAAATAATTGAGATTGTTAGTTCCTTTACCAGTAGTCCAAAGGTTTACCTCATCTATGGAAAGTGTAAGATTAGGCCATAATTTCGCCTGAATAAGCCTGGCTTCGGCCTCGTCAATCTTTAATCTTCCGGCAAGCAATTGCAGATTGTTTTCCAGAAATACGGCTTCGCATTGGCCCCGGTTCAGCATCAATACATCCTGGGCCCCGGCTTTAGGAAAGCCCAGGCAGAGTACAATAAATGCCTGTATAAAACACCTCATGTGGATTTGTTCTTTTTTTGAGGTGTAAAGAACCTGATAACGGGCTTAAAAAAAGCTTAAAGCGGATAAAAATCAGCTTAAAGGAAGGGTGACGGTAAAGATATTTGTGTCCCTGTTTTCGGAAATATAAGATATGCTTCCCTGGTGGAGTTCCATTATTTTGTGTATAAAGACCAGGCCCAGTCCGAAGCCCGGTTTTCCCCTGCTATTATCTCCCCGGAAAAAATGCTGAAAGAGGTATTGCCTTTCCTTATCGTTAATGGTTTTTCCTTTATTGATAACATCCAGCTTTAACATACCGGGGAGTACTGTTATACGTATCCCGGTAAGGTTATCTACACCATAGTGAATGCTATTGAGTATAAGATTGGTAAATGCGGCACGGAGCAATCTCTCGTTTCCCCGGATCATAAGACGCCTCTCGTCTTCCGGAATTTCCGTATACTTTACCTGAAATCCGTGTTCCGGAAAGAGAACCTTAAGTTCGTCTGTCAGATCAAAAACCAGTTCGTCAATACGAATTTCCATCCCGCTGATTCTATCGGCAGATTCGGCCTTTGCTATTCCCAACAGTACATTAATTATCTCTCCCAGATTTTTGGTGTCTTCTTTCTGGCGACGGATAAGTTTCTGCATAACCTCCGGGTTTGTTTCCTTTTCCAGCTTTTCGAAATTCGACACCAATACGGCAATCGGTGTTTTCAGTTCATGCGAAATGTGGTGTATTGCATACTTCTGAAATGCAAAAGCCTCACGGATACGGCGTATAAGCTGATTAAACCTGTTGGTAAGCAATACGATCTCTTTTTCCTTTCCCTTTACCACTATAGGGTCGTCTTCTTTCTCCAGATCATAAAGGGTGATCTTCCGGGTAATTTCCATAAGAGGTCCGGAAATTTTACGGGACAGGTAATAGGACAGGAGTACAAGCACCAGGGAAATAACAAAAAAGATCAGTATCAGCGTATTCCTCAGAAACCCGAGTTTTGAATATCCCACGGCATCGTATGCCTTACTGATACCATAATAGGATTTCATACCGGACTCAAAATAAATACCCACCACATCATAAGTCCCGTCCTTTTTTTCAATCCACCTCGTATTGGGTGAAAGACCGTTCACTATAGTTTCCGCATCGGGGATGGTGGTATCGTCCAGGCTGGCGTATATTCTCTTTTTATTATTGTTGTAGATGAACAACTTTTCGTCGTACATGGAATCTATGGTCTTCCGGTCATAGGACAAGAGAATTTCGTTATCTACCTTTTGTACCTCGGCAAGGTATTGCAGCGTCGCCGTAATTTTTTGTTTCTGGCTCTGCTGGAATTCTTCTTCCCGGTATTCGTAGAACAGTGTATAGATTAGAAAAAGTGATAGCCCCAAAAGCGGGATTACCGAAGCTGTAAAATATACCAGTATTTTTTTTCGAATGGTCAAAATCGGTCGATCTTTTACCGGTTAATCCTCAAAATAGTAGCCGTACCCCACTTTGGTTTTAATAGAATCCTTACCAAAAGGTTTGTCTACCTTGTTCCGGAGAAAATTGATATACACTTCTATGGTATTGGTATTACCGTCAAAAGAACTTCCCCATATCTCTTTTATCAGTTCCTTTTTGGAGATCACTTCTCCTTCTGCCCCGATCAATTTCACCAATATCTGGTATTCCCGGGGAGTAAGGGCAATTTCCTTTCCCTGCCGCGTCACTTTTTTATGTGCCGGATGAATAACCAGGTCCGAAGCGAAAAGAATCTCTTTTTGGCTTTTATCCTCCCGGCTGTTCTCTCTTCTTTTTATCAATGCGTTTACCCTGAGAAGTAATTCACGCATGTAAAAGGGTTTCGTAAGATAATCATCTGCCCCGCAATCGTACCCTTGGACCTTATCTTCGAGTTCCCCGAAGGCCGTGAGCATTAATACGGGTGTAAAGCTATTATATTCGCGAAAACTTCGGCATACTTCATAGCCGTTTTTGCCGGGGAGATTGATATCCAGTACAATGCAGTCAAAAGCATTCTTTCTCAATATCCTTTCCGCCAGTAAACCGTCAAAAACACTATCTACTTCAAGTCCTTCTGAGACTAAAGCTTCTTTGATATTATTATTAAGAGCGGGATCGTCTTCTATGAGGAGGATCTTTTTCAATGACTTGTTTCCGGTATTTTATAAAATTTATGCGAAAATACGAAATATACCGGCTCCAGATTATTCCAGAAAGAATTTCGCGTACTGCAGTATCCTGAAATCGATAGTAGTAAATTTCGGATCTCGTTGCTTTTGCTCCTTATATAAAGGTATACTCCCAACGGCCCTGTTCGCCGATCCGGAAGGCGCGATGAGGGATACGGTCTTTATTTCCCTGTTTTTACCGTCGGCTTCCGCAAGTGCAAACCTGTGTATCCTTGGGACTTCATCTGAAACCACTTCCAGTTTCATACCGTATTCTTTAAGATGCCTTCTGAAGAAGTATTCGGGACCGTTTTTACTATTTCCCCCGGTAAACAACAAGGTATGTACCTCAGGATGTTTTCGCAGATACCCGACGAGGTTCCGATATTCTACGTTTTGCATACCCAGGTCGGAAGCATCTATTTTTTCGCGCTCACAACATTCTACAATATCACAGATACCTATTTTTTGTTCTTTCAGAAATGCTTTGCGTTGTGCAATGGCTTCGACAGTGGTTTCGAATTTCAGGCCCAGGTCAAATATTCTGTCGAGTATAATCCATAGCTGGCCGTCTATGCTGCCGTAGCAAAAATTCACATCACCTTCTTTTAAAACCCCGGTTGAAAACCTCGGCGGGGGTAATGTGCCCACAATAAGACGGGTAGCCCCTTCCGGAATGAATGGCGGAAAAGGATGCCGGTGTTTAAACAGGGATGATTTGCTATTTTTCGGGTTTACGGTATCGGAATTCATTATCGGTTATGCGGCTTCCGGTCAGATTTTTATCCTTAATTTCATTTTATCTATCGTACAAAAACCAGTTCATTCTTCTTTACGGAATGTTCTTCACTAAAAGAATATCCTTCATAATCAAATCCTTTCAGATCTTCAACGGTTTTAGCTCCCGTATCCAGAATATATCGCACCATGAGCCCTCTGGCTTTTTTGGCAAAAAAACTGATTATCTTCAACTGGTCATTTTTCCAGTCTTTAAATTGTGGTGTCACTACCGGGACTTTCAGGGCTTTCACATCTACCGCCTTAAAATATTCGTTGCTGGCAAGATTTACAAAAAGTTCATCCTTTTCGAGTTCTTTATTCAGCGTTTTCGTTACCGTATCTTTCCAGAATTCATAGAGGTTGTTCTTGACCCCTACCTTAAGAGATGTTCCCATTTCCAGGCGATAAGGCTGTATGAGATCCAGCGGTTTTAACACCCCGTAGAGTCCGGATAAAATACGTAAGGAATCCTGTAGCTCATCCAGTTTATCCTCCGGAATGGTATAAGAATCCAGTCCTTCATATACATCTCCGTTAAAGGCATACATGGCCGGACGGGCGTTATCGGGAGAAAACGGCAGGCTCCAGTCCTGGTTTCGTTGCCAGTTCAGTTCTGCCAGGTTAGCCGATATATCCATCAGTTTGGAAAGACTTTTCGGTGATTTCTTTTTCAGTATTTTATTCAGTCGTTCTGCTTGCTTTAAAAACAAGGGTTCGGAATACTTTTTGGTAGGCAAACCGGATTCGTAGTCTAGCGACTTTGCCGGGGATATAACGATTTTCATCTGTTCATATTTATTTGTTTTTCAAAGGTCTCCCTGATGGTCCCGATAACTATCGGGATGGGAAGAAATACCCTGATTATCATGTCGTCCCAAAAGTTTCCGGGAGGTCTCCGAATTTTTGGCTATGGGCATTTCATAATCTTTTTCTCTTATTTCTCTTCAAATTTAAAGGAAAAACAAATGGGACCTTTGACATTTCCAACGTTCTTTCTGATAGTAGTATTGTTGTTCTTTATATTTCGGGTTGCAGGTTACAGGTTGCAGGTTACAGGTTAGGCAGTGCCCCAAGCGAAGGTGGCTGAGTGTCCCGAACTCTGTTCGGGATGTACCGAAGCCACCGGATTCCACGTTTTATTTGCTGGCAAAAAGCTCCACATCGCTTTCCCCTACTTCATCACCACCGAGAATGATAAGCCGCTCCACAACATTGCGAAGTTCACGGATGTTTCCGGTCCAGTCGTATTCCTGCAAGCGTTTTATAGCTCCTGCGGAGAACTTTTTCGACGGCATTCCCTGCTCGGTGGCCACTTTTTCCGCAAAATGTTCAATGAGCAACGGTATATCTTCCCGCCTGTCGTTAAGGGCAGGTACGTGAACGATAATTACTGCCAGCCTGTGATACAGGTCTTCCCGGAATTTTCCTCTTTCTATTTCCTTTTTCAGGTCTTTGTTCGTAGCCGCTATAACACGCACATCTACTTTGATATCCTTATCACTCCCTACCCGGGTTATTTTATTTTCCTGTAAGGCACGAAGCACTTTGGCCTGTGCCGAAAGGCTCATATCTCCGATCTCATCGAGGAATATCGTTCCTTTGTTAGCCGCCTCAAACTTTCCGGCCCTGTCTTTAACAGCCGAAGTAAAAGCGCCTTTAACGTGTCCGAACAGTTCGCTTTCTATCAATTCCGAAGGAATAGCAGCACAATTCACTTCTACCATCGCCGCTTTGACACGCTCACTTTTTTCGTGAAGCCAGTGCGCCACCAATTCTTTACCCGTACCGTTAGATCCTGTTATCAACACCCGGGCGTCGGTAGGGGCTACTTTTTCTATAATCTCTTTTATCCGGGAAATGGCTTCGCTTTCCCCGATCATTTCAAAATTCTTACTTACTTTTTTCTTGAGTTGTTTATTTTCCCGTACCAGTTCTTTCTTGTCCAATGCATTTCTTACGGTATTCAAAAGCCTGTTCAGATCCGGTGGTTTGGAAATATAATCATAAGCCCCAAGCCTCATGGTATGTACCGCCGTATCCAGATCTCCGTGCCCGGATATCATTACGAAAGGAATATCCGGTTTTACTATCCCCGCGGCCTGCAGGACTTCCACCCCGTCCATCTTCGGCATTTTTATATCGCAGAGGACCAGATCGTAATCTTCCTTTTTTATCTTTTCTATTCCGGCAAGGCCGTCTTCTGCCTCTTCTACTTCATATTCCTTGTTTTCTTCCGTAAGTATTTTCACCAGCACTCTTCGTATGGCAACCTCATCTTCTATTACTAATATTTTTGGCATGGGTCTGTTTTATTATTTTTTAGTTTTGCAGTTCGGAGTTGATGAGTTTGTGGTTGATGGAAAATATTGAAAGAGCATTTTCAAAACGCCGAGCTTATCAACTTTAAAACTCTTTAACCCTTCATCTGACTTAAATTTTCTGTGTTAGATTCATCTGCACAGCACCCCGGAAAACGGCTTATTCTCCCTGCGGTATAATATGCACATCTCTCTGCGGGAACGGTATAGCAACTTTGTTTTCACGAAACTTCTTATCTATTTCAAAACGTATTTCACTTCGCACTCTGGGCGCGGGAAAGCCATCCGGGATATAAAAGTATACCCCAAAATCCAGTGAAGAATCTCCGAAGTTCTCGAAAAGCACAAAAGGTTCCGGGAATTCCAGTATACCGGGATGTTCGTAAACACATTTCAGCAACAACTCTTCCACCAACTTTACATCCGATCCGTATGCCACTCCTACTTTCACATCGTCTCTTATGGTATTTCCGTTCTGTGTCCAGTTGAACAACGGATCGGACATAAATTTATGATTGGGCACAATCAGCATCCGGCCTCCACGGGTTTCCACTCTTGTTGTTCGCAGGTTAATACTTACCACCCTGCCTATTTTATCATCTACCTCTATAATGTCCCCGACATGGAGAGATTTATCGGTAATAATAAGTATTCCGGACATGATATCCTGGAACAGTTGCTGTAGGGCAAATCCCAGACCTACGGCTAAAGCGGCAAAGGGTGTCAGCAGAACGGTGATATTCACTCCCGAAGTATCGAGGGTGAATATGATAACTAATATATAGGCAATATATTTTGCAAACTGAAATATGCTGAAAAACTTATTCTTATCGCTACTATTGAATTTTCTGGTTATTAATTTACGCGTCAGTTTAAGAACAAGATTGGTAACCAATAAAGCAATGATAACCGCCACAATTACACCGATAGTAATATCTACCGGACTATCCTTCGGAGAATATATTTTAACGGCAAGAATATCTTTTATAACATCTATTATTTCATTCATGGTTCATTCATTTAGGGATATCAACTATATTTCAACCACTTATATAATTCCTTATAACTAGGTTTTTTACCGTACATGAGTATTCCTACCCGGTATATCTTAGCGGCCAGCCAAACGATGGCCAGAAAGGTAATAATAAGCAGGACTATAGATGTCACAAACTGCCACACGGGGACGCCCCCGGCACCTATTCCCCCTGGTAAGCGCATGAGCATGACAATGGGAGATGTTAGCGGAAATAATGAAAATGCCACGGCTATAGGCCCGTGCGGGTTATTGAACACGGAAAAGAAACCGACATATATGGCCAGCATAAGCGGTAATATTACGGGGAACATAAACTGCTGTGTATCGGTTTCGTTGTCTACCGCTGCTCCTATAGCGGCATAAATAGAACTGTAAATAAGGTATCCCAGGATAAAATACACTACAAAAGAAAACAACAAAACGCCCCATGATATATTGAGCAGCTCCATCATATAAAGCTGTATCTTTTCCTGCACACCTCCTGACATATTGTTCATGGCGTCTACGGCATCCGGGGGTATTCGGGAACCTCCCAGTTCTCCCATACTTATCCCCAGAAAAGCGGTAAGCAGGAACAACAACAACCCCGCGGAAATACTCCAGATAATAAATTGAGTAATCCCTGCGAGGGAAGTTCCTATGATCTTACCCAGCATAAGCTGAAAAGGTTTTACCGAAGAAATGATCACTTCTATGATCCTGCTGGTTTTTTCTTCGATAACGCTCCGCATTACAAAGGCACCGTAAATAATAATGAACATCATAATAAGGTATCCGAATGCCCCTCCTATGACCGCCTTCATCTCGTTGATCCCTCTCAGTTTTTTCTCCCCCGTAAAATTCTCCACATTGATTTCGTAGCTCTTGCCCATATCTCTCAAAACCTCATCGGGCACCCCGAAGTTCCGGAGTTTTACATCCCGGACCTGGCTGCGGATCACTCCTTCCATAGAAGAAAGGGTGCCAAGGCCGGGGGACTCTTTACAGAAGAATTCTATATTTTCTGCTACATTTTCGATATCCCCGCCTGACGGAATGTAAAGTAGCCCGTAATAGGCTGCATGCTGTGCGGAGTCTTTGGCTGCTTCCAGCGGTATGTCCCGGAATCCCACAAAAGCTATGGAAGCGTCATCTTTAAATTGTTCCCGGAAAAAATCTCCTTCATTAAGCACAGCTACAACTTTCCTGTCTTCGTTATTGGCTTTAGTCAGAAAAAAAACCAATGCCGCCATTCCCACGACCAGTAACGGGCTGAGAATGGTCATTACTATAAAAGACCTGTTACGAACTTTGGCCAGGTACTCTCTCTTTATGATCAAAGGCAGTTTATCCATTACTGTCACTGTCTTTTACGGTTTGTATAAAAATATCGTTAACACTCGGAATGACCTCTACAAAATGGCTTACCGTTGACCTGGATACCAGGTATTGAAGAAGATCGTTTGGAGAATATCCGTTTTGGAATTGTATCCGGAGTTTAAGCTCATCGGATAATGATTTAAAAGTAGCATCCGAAACTGTAAAACGCCCTTCCAGTTCCGATCGCAAAGCTTCCTTGTTCTCCACATCCAGCCCTACTTCAAAAGTATTACTCCGGTATTGCCGTTTTATGCCTACCAGTTTTCCATCCAGTATTTTTTGCGATTTGTTGATAAGCGCTATATCATCGCAAAGCTCTTCTACCGATTCCATACGATGCGTAGAAAAAATAACGGTGGCTCCTTTATCCCTGAGGTGCAGTATCTCATCTTTAATAATATTGGCATTGATCGGATCAAAACCACTGAAGGGTTCATCAAAAATAAGCAATCTGGGGTTATGCAATACCGTCACCACAAACTGTATCTTCTGGGCCATTCCTTTGGACAGTTCCTGTATCTTTTTGTTCCACCAATCCCCTATCCCAAGCCGGTCAAACCAGTACTGTAACCTTTCCTTTGCTTCTTTCCTGGACAATCCTTTTAACTGGGCCAGGTAAAGCGCCTGTTCCCCTACTTTCATACTTTTGTACAAGCCCCTCTCTTCGGGCAAATATCCGATAAGCGCTATGTGTTCGGGTTGCAAGGGCTTTCCGCCGAAAAATACGGTCCCCGTATCCGGGTAAGTAATCTGGTTGATAATTCGTATCAAGGTAGTCTTCCCTGCTCCGTTGGGGCCGAGCAAGCCAAAAATGCTACCTTCGGGCACTTTTAACGAAACATTGTTCAGCGCGGTGTACTGTCCGTATTTCTTGGAGACATTATTCACCTCCAGCAGATTACTCATATTTGGTATGTTAGTTTTCACGTAGTAGCATCCAAAGATATTGAAATCACTCTTAAAGAGGGAAAAATCGGAAAATTTATTTACCGGAGAGCCTGTTTCGGCAGAGAAAAACTGTGATTTCGTCCCTGCAAAACCCCTGAGCCATATTCCGGACTCCTTAAAAAACAATAATTTAATGTTTATATGCCAAGAATATGATATATATTTGCGCCCTCATTTTCGGGGTTGATTTGAGGCAATGAACATCACAAAAACTCCGAAAAAATCACATAGTGTTAAAAATCAAGTCAAAATTATGGCGGACATCAGAAATATAGCGATCATAGCCCACGTAGACCACGGTAAAACCACGCTGGTAGACAAGATAATGTACCATTGTCAGCTATTTCGTGAGAACGAGAATACGGGCGATCTGATCCTGGACAATAACGACCTGGAAAGGGAAAGGGGAATTACCATTACCTCCAAAAATGTTTCGGTAACTTACAAAGGCACGAAGATCAACATTATCGACACTCCCGGTCACGCCGACTTCGGTGGGGAGGTAGAACGTGTCCTGAATATGGCAGACGGGGTTTTGTTACTGGTAGATGCTTTTGAAGGGCCTATGCCGCAAACACGATTCGTATTGCAGAAAGCTATCGATCTGAAACTGAAACCCTGTGTGGTTATCAACAAGGTAGATAAAGAAAACTGTACACCGGAAGAAGTACACGAAAAAGTATTCGACCTGATGTTTGAACTGGGTGCGGAAGAATGGCAACTCGATTTTCCTACCGTATACGGTTCGGCCAAAAACAACTGGATGTCCGAAGACTGGCAGAATGTTACGGAGAATATCGAACCTCTACTGGACATGGTCATAGCGCACGTCCCTGAGCCTAAGGTTTCGGAAGGAACACCGCAAATGCTCATCACGTCTCTCGATTTCTCAAGCTTTACCGGGCGTATCGCTATAGGAAGACTGCAAAGAGGGATACTTACGGAGAACATGCCGATAGCCCTGGTAAAAAGGGACGGAAGCATCCTGAAAGCCAGAATAAAAGAACTGCATATCTTCGAAGGTCTTGGCCGTAAAAAGGTATCGGAAGTACATGCGGGTGATATCTGCGCCATCGTTGGCCTGGAAAGCTTTGATATCGGCGATACCGTTGCCGATGCGGAAAACCCGGAAGCACTGGCTTCCATAGCTATAGACGAACCTACCATGAGCATGCTCTTTACTATTAACGATTCTCCGTTTTTCGGTAAAGAGGGCAAATACGTGACTTCCCGTCACATCAAGGACCGTCTTAACAAGGAACTGGAAAAAAACCTTGCCCTCAGGGTAAACGAAACCGAAAGTGCGGATAAATTCATGGTATTTGGCCGTGGGGTACTGCACCTTTCCGTACTGATCGAAACCATGAGACGTGAAGGTTATGAACTCCAGATCGGGCAACCACAGGTTATCATCAAGGAAATAGACGGTGTAAAATGTGAGCCCGTGGAAGAACTTACCATTGACCTGCCGGAAAATCTTTCCGGAAAGGCTGTGGAATTTGTCAGCCTTCGAAAAGGAGAAATGCTGAGCATGGAGCCTAAAGGAGAACGCATGGTTTGTGTATTCCAAATCCCGTCCAGAGGTATCATCGGTCTCAGGAATCAATTACTGACGGCTACGGCAGGTGAGGCCATCATGTCGCATCGGTTTATAGAATACCAACCGTACAAGGGTGAGATTCCCGGCAGAAATAACGGTTCCCTTATTTCTATGGAAAAAGGTAAAGCCATTCCGTATTCTATTGATAAATTACAGGAAAGAGGTAAGTTTTTTGTAGATCCTAACGAGGAAATTTACGAAGGACAGGTTATCGGAGAAAATTCCCGGGGAGATGATATGACGGTTAATGTAACCAAGACAAAAAAGCTTTCTAATGTCCGTTCTTCAGGAGCTGATGACAAGGCAAAGATTGTCCCTGCCATAAAATTCTCCCTGGAAGAAGCCCTGGAATACATTCAGAAAGACGAATATGTGGAGGTGACTCCGAAAAGTCTCCGGTTACGAAAAATATACCTGACCGAGAACGACAGAAAACGCTTTAAAATAGCGTAACGATATAATAATACTATTCAATATATAAATCCGGGAAGTGACCATGTCGCTTCCCGTTTTTTATTGCAGGTCGCAAAGTTGTGTTTTTTTTAGTTGGTAGTTCTGAGTCGGTCCTACGCTATCATCATATTTAGTAGCTGAAAAAGTTTTTTTAGTTTGTGGTAAAATTGTTTTAACCAGGTTTCTCATAAAATCAGTTATTCATTTTCCGGAAATCTGATTTATCTGTTCTAAAACTTTCGGACCGTATGTGTAATTATCCTTCCCGGGATTATTCCTGCCCGGATTTCCCTAACAAATCTTCCAATGCGGGTTTTATACTGGAATACTTAAACAAAAATCCCATATCCGTTATTTTCCGTGAACTGACTCTCTGACTACTAAAGAGCAGGTAAGACATTTCTCCCAGCAGGCAACGCATAACAAAACGGGGGACATTGGGCAAGAAAAGCGGTTTATGAAGTACATGTGCTATTTCTTTGGTCAGTTTTTCATTGGTTACCGGGTTAGGTGCCACCCCGTTAAAAATACCCGGCAGACCTTTTTCCGCCACAAACAGGAATATTTCCGCCAGGTCTTTGATATGTATCCAAGACTGCCATTGCTTACCGTTGCCAAGAGGGGCGCCGGCAAAACATTTCACCGGCCCGGCCATCTGCGGCAATGCCCCGCCTTTTGCGGAAAGGACCAATCCAATGCGTATTTTAGCCACCTTTATCCCCAAACGTTCCACGGAATCGGCAGCAGCTTCCCATTCTGTTATTACCTTTCCGGGAAAGGAATCATCTGCTTCCGGTTCATCTTCATCATAATAATGAACTTCAGAATCCGGATAATAACCGATAGCCGAAGCCGAAAGCAGCATTTTTACCCGGTGTCCGTTCTCACACGCCAATGTTCGGTGCAATAATTGCAGGGACAATATCCGGCTTTCCAGGATGCGCTTTCTTCGCCCGGGGGTCCACCGCTGTGCTATGGTTTCGCCCGCCAGGTTGATAATGATATCCACACCATCCAGGCATGCCCTGTCTATATCTCCCTTATCGGGGTCCCAATAGAACCCCTTGCACGTATCCGTCTGCTTTATCTTGGAACGGCTTGTGGTAAGATAATGCACTTCAATCCCTCTCTGTTCGCATAAACGAACTATCTCACTGCCTATCAAGCCTGTCGCCCCGGTAATTAAAACTCGCATTTTCTCATTTCTTGATCTTCTTAAAGATACGGCATATTGCAGAAGCGACATAACTATTTAGAAAAGGTTTAACGTATTGTGATCTTCTATTTACGGGCAGGGCAAACGCATTAAAAAAGCTATAATTGTAACGTTTAAAATTCCAGGTTCCAGGTTACAAGTTACAGGTTACAGGTTCCAAGTTACAGGTTGCAAGTTCCAAGTTTACGATTGTCAGTTTATCGGTTACCATTTCTATGTTTCTCATAGAGGAACATGACCTATTTTGCTTGTAAGTCACAATACCAGAACGCGTTGTCCCAGGCAGGTGTACTATTACTTTCCGTTCCGTATGTTTTCAGTACTTTTTCCCCGATCCGGAATTTTATGGGATTACGGAATACCGGGCCATCGTACACAAAAGTATGAAACTCCCCGTTCTCCCCGCAAACATCTACCCCGTCGGGTAAATTACGGATAAAATCCCGGTCGATCTCCCGCCCGCAGAAGTCTTTTCCCAACAGCCTGGCATTCACACATACCGTTATCGCCTTAAAACCCAGATCAATAAATTCTTCAAGAAGTGTATGTGTATCTTTTTTCCACAGGGGGAAAATTGCTTTTAGCCCGGTTTCTGCAAGTTTTGCTTCCCGGTACTGTTTCAGGTCTTCCAGAAAAATATCCCCGAAAGCCGCGTAGCGATATCCTTGTTTGCCGAGCTCCCCGGTTTCTTCTTTCATCGTCCGGTTATAGGTTTCCATATCCACGGTTGCAGGAAAATAGATCTTGTGTAACGGTATCCCTGTGCTGGCTGCCTGAAGGTCGAGTAACTCCTCCGGAAGCCCGTGCATGGACACCCTGCCGAAGTCCCTGTTCACCGTAGTCACCAGGCTTTGCACGTCGTATATCCCCTCTTCCCGCATCTTATACAGGGCCAATGCGGAATCTTTGCCGCTACTCCAGTTAAAATATGTTTTTTTCACAGGATTTGTCATCAAAAAATATCTTTACAATCCGGTCATTTTTATATATTTGTGCTCGAACACAACTATAATCTCCATGAAAACACCTGTTTTTACGTTTATTCTTCTTTTAATCGCAGGCACCGCCATAGCACAAACTTTAGATCCGGTATGGGAAAATCCCGGTGTCACGGAAATAGACAAACTTCCTCCGCGGGCTTCCTTCTTTGCCTACGAAAATAGCACTCTTGCGGGACAAGGCAAAAAAGAAAATTCCAAAAGGTTCGCATCGCTCAACGGCACGTGGAAATTTAACTGGGTACGTGATGTTGCGGACCGTCCCGAAAATTTCTACAAGGAAGATTACGATATTTCGGGTTGGGATGACATCCGGGTGCCGGGTAACTGGGAATTACAAGGATATGGTATCCCCATATATGTAAACCACCCTTATGAGTTTAAAGTAAAGAACCCATCCCCTCCCGATATTCCGGACGGGTATAATCCGGTTGGCTCTTACAAACGGACATTTACACTTCCGGCGGACTGGAAGGATCAAAAAGTATATATTCACCTGGGTGCCGTCAAATCCGCCTTCTATATCTGGATAAACGGACAGAAAGTGGGTTATAGCCAGGGCTCCAAACTTCCTGCCGAATTTGATATCACCCCTTATATAAAGCCAGGTAAAAACCAGGTTGCTTTGGAAGTTTATCGCTGGAGTGACGGCAGCTACCTGGAATGCCAGGATTTCTGGAGAATTTCCGGTATTGAAAGAGACGTCTACCTATACACCACACCCGTTACCCACATTAAAGATGTGGATATACTGGCCTCACTCAACGACAAGTACACCGACGGTATTTTTAACCTGAGCGTTGCTCTGGCCAACCTGCCTCGTAAAAAAAACAAACACACCATATCTGTACGTCTCCTGGATAACAATAAAACGATATACGAAGATTCCCGGCAACTTACGGACAGTGTTATTTCCTTTTCGAAAACGATTCCCGGAGTAAAACAGTGGTCTGCCGAATTCCCCAACCTGTACCGCCTGGAAATTATCCTTTCCGAAAAAGGACAGGAACAGGAAATCATATCGCAACGCATAGGTTTCCGGACTACCGAAATTAAGAGAAACCAGTATTTCCTTAACGGGAAACCCATCCTTATCAAAGGGGTAAACCGCCATGAGCACGATCCTGTCACCGGACATGTGATTTCCGGGGAAACCATGGAAAAGGATATCGAAATACTAAAACAGTACAATATCAATGCCGTGCGTATGGCGCACTATCCGAACGATCCGTATTTCTATGAATTATGTGATATATACGGTATTTACGTAGTGGACGAGGCCAATATAGAATCGCACGGTATGTATTACAACCTGGAACGCACCCTGGGCAACAATCCGAAGTGGCTCAAAGCCCATATGGATCGCATACAGCGCATGGTGGAACGGGATAAAAACCACCCTTGTATCATCACCTGGTCTTTAGGCAATGAAGCGGGTAACGGGTGGAATTTTTACAATGCTTATAACTGGATCAAAGAACGGGACCCTTCCCGGCCGGTACAATACGAACGCGCCCAGAAAGAGTGGAATACAGATCTTATTGTACCGCAATACCCTTCTCCGGCCTCTATGGCAGATTTTGCCGAAAAAGGATATAACCGTCCCATGATCATGAGCGAATACGCCCATGCTATGGGAAACAGCCTGGGGAATTTCAAGGAATATTGGGATGCCATTGAAAAGTATGATATTTTACAAGGCGGGTTTATCTGGGATTTTGTAGACCAGGGTATTTTAACCGAAAAAAACGGCAAAAAGATCTATGCTTACGGTGGCGATTTCGGTCCGGAAGGCACTCCAAGTGACGGAAACTTTCTCATCAACGGGCTGGTCATGCCCGACCGGACACCCAACCCACATATGTACGAAGTAAAAAGGGTGCACCAAAATGTAAAATTTGCAGTTAAGGACACTTTAAAAAAGGCTTTTACGGTTAAAAACTGGTATTTCTTCCGGGATATTTCCAATTACCGGGTAGACTGGGAATTATTGGAAAACGGGCTTGTTGTAGAAAAAGGAAGCCTTGATAATTTTAATCTTCAGCCACAGGAAGAAAAAGAAGTCTCCATTCCGGTTACATACGATTTTGCCGCCGGAAAAGAATATCTTTTGAATTTTTCGGTGAACCTGAAAGAAAAGGAACCTTTTATACCTGCCGGGTTCGAAATTGCTTATGACCAGTTTATACTGCAACCGGGGAGCCTTACCGTAGAGAAAACCTCCGAAGGAAACATTGTACCGGAAGACAGAAAAGGTGTACTGCGTGTAAAAGGAAACACTTTTTCTATAGATTTTGATACGACACGAGGAATTATCTCCGGATACACCTACAACTGTGACATAGTACTGGAAGAAGCCGGACAGGTAAACTTCTGGCGTGCCCCGGTAGACAACGATTACGGTGCGGGAACACAACGGAAATATGCGGAATGGAAAGAGGCCGGAAAATCGGGAGAAAAGGTCACGTATAAAACAGCCAGATCGAAAAAGGAAAATGCCTTTGAAATAATCTTTAGCAAACCGTTGCTGAACGGCGATGCGGAATTTGTACAGACTTATACGGTATACGGAGACGGCAAGGTACACGTAAGCAATAGCTTTAAAGCCGAAAAAGGCGAACATCTACCGATGTTCAAATTCGGGAATATCATGATACTTCCGGAAGGTTTCGAGGAAATGGCATGGTACGGGAGAGGACCTTTCGAGTCTTATGCCGACCGGAAAACGGCTGCGAGGATCGGGCTTTACGAAAGTACGGTTTCCGGACAATACCACCCATACGTCCGTCCGCAGGACAGCGGGAACAAAACGGATGTCCGTTATGCTACGCTCCGTAATGGCAAAGGTGTTTCTTTACGCATCACGGGAGATACCCCGGTGCATTTCTCGGCCTTACACTACAGCACAGAAGACCTGGACGGTGGTATGGAGAAAGCGCAGATGCACTCCGGTGAACTCGTTCCGCAGAAAAAGACTTTCATCAATGTAGATGGCATGCAATCGGGTGTGGCCGGTATTGACAGCTGGTACAGCCTGCCGTTAGAAAAATATCGTTTGCCATATGCTTCTTATGACTATAGTTATTGGATAATACCTTTCGAATAGAAAACAAACGATCAAAAAGCGCCCTTCTTCAGGTGAGGAAAGGCGCTTTTTATCTTATATCATTCATGATCATCCCTTTCGTTACAAAACAAAACTACGAATGGCAAGAATATAACTCTCCAGTCCGAAACCGAGTATCACGCCTTTCGCATGCGGGGAAATATAGGACTGATGCCGGAAGGATTCCCGCCCGAAAGTATTGGATATATGTACTTCAACGACAGGGGTGGATATTCCCTTTATGGCATCTCCTATACCGATAGAAGTATGGGTATAAGCTCCTGCATTGAGAATAATGCCATCGTAACTGAATCCGGTTTCATGGAGTTTATCTATAATCTCTCCTTCTATATTGGATTGATAATAATTGAGTTCAGTATCAGGGAATTCACCACGAAGTTTTTCCAGAAAATCTTCAAAGGTTTCTGAACCGTATATTTCGGGCTCACGCTTCCCGAGAAGGTTCAGGTTAGGCCCGTTGATGATAATGAGTTTCATCTGTTAATATTTATTGTTTTTTAGTGGTCAGATGGAATGCCTTATAATCATGTTGGTTGGTGTCTGTAAATTTGGTCATAGGCATTTCATATTTTTTGTTTCTTTAGATAGGAACCCCGTAAAAGTATCTATTTTCGGGGGTATAAAAAAATACGAACTATTAAAACAAAAACCCCGGAGGTTTTTGTAAAACTCCCGGGGCTGTCACCAACTATAAAACATCACCTATAGACGAATCTGGCCATCGCCGTATACGTAATATTTATTTGTAACCAGTTGTTCCAGTCCCAATGGTCCCCTGTGATGTAGTTTATCCGTACTTATTGCCAGTTCAGCTCCTACACCCATCTGGCCCCCGTCTGTAAAACGGGTGGAAGCGTTCTGGTATACCGCCGCGCTGTCTACCTGTTCCATAAAGGCAAGGGCAACGTCGTCATCTTCCGTAAGCACACAGGCGGAATGTCCGCCGGAATACTTGTTGATCCGGTCTATGGCTTCTTCTACATTATCTACGGCTCCGATTACTGCTTTCAACGCCAGGAACTCTTCATACCAGACAGATTCTTCTTTTACCGGGGAAGCCTCCGGAAGTATTTTTTTTATATCGGTATCCGCAAGAAGTTCCACGGCGTTTTCGTGTAATTCCTTTGCCAGTTCTTTTACCTTGTCCTCATACCCGGGAATATTCTTATCCACCAGGATCTTATCCAATGCGTTACACGCGGATATTTTATGGGTTTTGGCATTGACAATTACACGAAGGGCCTTGTTCCAGTCCGCATCTTTATTTATATACAGGAAATTATTTCCCCGTCCGCTTATCAGTACGGCACATTGCGCGTGGTCTTTTACGAACTTAATGAGCCTTTCCCCTCCACGGGGTACGATAAGGTCCAGTTTTTCGGGCGGATTTTTCAGGAATTCCTGGGTTTCCTGGCGGTTCATGTTCAGCAACCGGATCCAGGCTTCGGGTTCCAGGCCGTTTTCTTTCAGGGCCTTGTGCCAGAACTCTTCCAGTTTTTTATTACTGTTCCAGGCTTCTTTACCTCCTTTGAGCAGTATTTTATTATTGGCTTTAAAGGCCAGAACGGCTGCTTCTATAGTCACATCAGGGCGGGACTCGTAAATAATCATTATGGTACCGAACGGGGCTGTCTTGTTCAGTATTTTCAACCCGTTATCCAGTTCCCGGGACGATTTCAGTTTTCCTACGGGATCGTCCTGTTCCCTGACTTCTTTTACCGCCTGGATCATACCGTCTACTTTAGCCTGGTTGACCACCAGCCTGTCGTACATGGCACGGTCCGAACTGTCAAAGGAGTCGAGGTCCTTTTTATTCGCCGCTATAATGGCTTCACGTTCTTCATCCAATATGCGTTCCATGGATTTCAGGACGTTATTTTTTATATCTTTTGCTAATAGTTTCATTGTCTTTGTTTTTTGAGGTCCGAAGCTCGGAGTGCTAAGTCAGAAGTGGAGTTAATTCATACACAATACTTCGGACTTCGTACTCCTGACTTCCGACTGTTCTTTATTCCACGATCCGGGTACCCACGTCTTTTCCTTCCACTATATCGAGTATAATACGGTCTCTTTTACCGTTGGCGATATAGGTAGGGATATTTTTGGCGGCGGTATCCTTGGCTATCTTCAGTTTGGATGCCATACCACCACGACCGGAGGTTTCCCCCTTATCCGTTTCCTCGATATACTGCTCTACCTTCTGATCTACTTTAACTTCGGAGATCAGCTCGGAATCATCCTTATCAGGGTGACCGGTATAAAAACCGTCTATATCGGTAAGGATGATAAACATATCCGCATGGATAAGTTCGGCGATGAGGCTTGCCAGTTCATCGTTGTCGGAGAACATGGAATGTGTTACCGAAACGGCATCGTCCTCGTTAGCAATAGGTATTACTCCTTCGGACATCAGCCCTTCGTAGCAGTTGATCATGTTCTTACGGTGCTCTCCGGGATTAAAATCCCTTTTCGTGGCCAGCACCTGTGCACACCGCATTCCGTAATCGTGGAAGAGGCTATAGTAATAGCGCATCATCCTCGGTTGTCCTATAGCGGAATACACCTGTCTTCGAATAGATTTGTTCTTAATTTCACTATCTCCCAGTATCTCCCTTCCTGCATTAGCCGAACCGGAACTTACCAGCACGGTGATAATATCCTGTTCGTACAGTTCGGCGATCTGGTCTACCAGTTTCTTTAAAATAGGCTGTACAATACGATTGTCTTTGTTGATCATCACATTGGTACCTACCTTAACAACAATTCTTTTTTTATACATATTCCTTATTGTTTTCTTTACCCAGCTGCACTGCTCTCTCGAAAGCAGCATGTGCCGCGTCCTTAATAAGCTCTTTTACATTGTTTTCTTCCATAGAATCCAGGGCTGCGCGGGTAGTTCCTCCCTTGGAAGCCACTCTATCCATCCATGCGGTGGGGTCGAGATCAGAACTGTTGAACAGCTCCACTGCTCCCTGGAAAGTCTGTGCCACCATAAGGCGGGCGTCTTTCTGGGAAAATCCCATTTTTATGGCAGCCTCCATCATGGACTGCATAAAATAGAATATGTAAGCGGGACCCGATCCGGAGATCCCGGTTGATTTATCTACTTCCATTTCGGTAGCCAGGAGTATGGACCTTCCCGTAGTGTCGATAAGACTTTCTACAGTAAGCAATTCCAGCCTGGAAACCTGCTTGGATGCGGTAAAGGAGGTAAATCCGTGTCCTACTTTTGCCGCCAGGTTAGGCATGGCACGTACCACCTTTTTAATTCCCATAGCTTCCTGCATGGTTTTGATGGTTACACCGGCCATAATAGAAATAAAGATCTGTCCCGGCTTTTTGTGTTCTTTGATCGCTTCAAAAAGCGCATCGCTGTTATATGGTTTTACCGCGATGAACACAATGTCCGCCTGGGGCAAACAATCCTCAATTTTCTCGTAAACGTCAAACTCGTCGTTTTTCCGCAGTTCATCGGTTTTCTCCCGTGCACTGTCTAAAATTAATAGGTCCTTTTTCTTTAATAAGTCTGATTGGGCCATTCCCTGGGCATAAGTTAGCCCCATGTTTCCGGCGCCAATTACTAGAACTTTCATTTGATAAAGTTTTATAGTTATTATTTATATTCGTTTTTATACCCGCAAGGAACGTGCTGAATTTTGTCCGAACAAACAAAAATACATCATAAACCGCAAAACCAAAACACGTAATATATTAAAAAACAATGATTTATTTGTGTTTGAATATTTTTTTAACATTTTTCCATAAATTTCTGTGCTCCAAAAATAAATAGGAAAAGACCGACATATCTGCATAAACCTGAAAAAAAGGCAGGTTTTATTTTTTTATCTAACACTTTGTTAATAAAACAAAGAGGTGTCAGGTTATGGCATTATGCGCTTTTTAGCTACCAATCACCGATATCCGGACATAAAAAAACGGGGACCCTGTCGGGTCCCCGTTATTATTTATGGTCGTATTTCTATTCTAGAATCTGTATCCCAAGCCTACCTGGAAGTTTCTGGTTTTCATTTTCAGCCCAAGAACATCTGCTGCCTCAGCCGAATCCGATATATCAGACAAGCCCAAATTGTACCGCGCATCAAAAAAGAGTCCACTTGGCAATTCATATCCTGCTCCGAAGCTCAGAGCGAAATTGAAGGTTTTCAGGTAATCACTATCCTCCTCAGAATCCAGTAAGAACCCAAACTGAGGACCAGCCTGGATATTGAAACCTTCTACCACGTAGTACTTGGCAAGCACAGGAATATTTAAATAGGTCATATCATAATCATCCGCCCCTTCAAAAGAAAAGATAGCTTCCGGCTGGATATGAAATTGTTCTGAAATTCCGAAATCCGCCAGACCTCCTATATAGAAGCCCGTCCTTCCATCACTAGTTCCACTTCCAAAATCAGTATCCGCTTTCAAACTGGAAAAGTTCAAACCCGCTTTCACCCCAAAGGTAACATCCTGTGCAGCAGCACTAAATACAAAACCAAAGGCCATTACGGCAATAAGTAATAATTTTTTCATATTGATGAATTTTAAAATTAGCGGGGCTAATATAAAGGATATTTTTATTCAAAACTGTAAAAAACGTTTTCCTGAACAAACCTGAACTCCATAAGAGTACGGATATGCCGTGAGTGCACATGATACTCTTTGAAATTTTCCACCCGATAAATACATCCTTCTTATATCATCCTTCCTTAACCCCTTCGTTCAAATTCAAAACAAAGAATAGTGTGTATTATACATCATGTAAATGAGGGTTTAAGACTTCGAAATTAAGAAGAATATTCATATTAAAATATGAATTATTTTGTAAAAATACCATACATTTATTGCGACATAAAAGTTTTTTTAACTCAAACCATTACCCAAAATGAAAAAACCTTCGCTATCTTTCCAAAAAAAGACGGGTGTATTTCCCGTGCTGTTTTTAACCTCTATCCTCTTTATATCGGGTTGTACAAAAGAAGACGAAATGCCCCTTACTCCCGGTGAAGAAAATATGCAAACTTCTGTTAAGGCCGAAGAAGCATATCCCGGATATGAAGGGGAAATAGTAACCATTAACTACCTCCACCAGGAACTTCAGGTGGTAAAGCACGGAAACGAGTTTATTTTAGACGGAGACATTATAATTGACCCAAAGACTATTGACGATTACAACAAAGCTTTCGATAACTTAAAAGCCCAATATGCAAACCGTAATATACCGGGGGACATACAGGCCGTTGCCCTGGAAGCAGCGCAAAGCAAGCGATGGAATAATGCCAGAATACCTTATACCATTGACCCGAACTTACCACGCAAAAACAGGGTAACAGATGCTATTGCCCATTGGGAAGCCCGGACAAAACTGAGATTTACACAGCGGACAAACCAGAATGACTATATAGAATTCACGGATAACGGGGGATGCTCTTCTTACATCGGAAAAAGAGGAGGAAGACAGACTATTAGTGTCGGGTCCGGATGTACTACGGGTAATACCATCCATGAAATAGGACATGCCATCGGTTTTTTTCACGAACAGACCAGAAAAGACAGGGACAATCATGTCATTATTCACGAAAATAACATTGAAAGCGGTAAGGTCCATAATTTCCACAAATACACTACCCGGACCTCTACCGGAGCAGACGTGGGGAACTTCGATTTCGGGTCCATTATGATGTACGGGCCGTATTTCTTTTCCGCCAACGGACAACCTACCATTACCAGACGGGATGGTTCTACGTACAGCTACCAGCGCAACGGTTTGTCTTCGGGCGATATAGCGGGAGCCAATTATCTTTATCCCTGATGCTTTTATAGCCGAACCAAATCCATTTTAAATTCAAAAAACCTGTTTTTCCATAGGGAAAGCAAAAGGTATAAAAAAAGCGAAAGTTGTTCAACTTTCGCTTTTTCAGATATCATTTTTATCTCCTTTCTTACTTAAAAGAAAAGGTATCCTACAGACAATTGAAATACGGAGTTTTTAATGTTCCCATCATCTGCTACATCACTAAGCCCGAAGTTATACCTTCCCTGGGCAAAAAAACTGCCTATTTTATATTCAACACCTACGGCACCTGTTATATCAAGGCTCTTTACATCAGTATCAAAGCCTTCCCAATCATCTTTTACGTTGATTCCGAACTGGGGTCCTGCCTGTATACTAAAGCCATCCGTAAGATAATATTTGGCCAGGATCGGCACATTGACATAATCCAAATTAAGGTCGGTATCCGATAATTTTGCTCCCTGCGCAGAATACAATACTTCCGGTTGAATTGAAAATTTATCAGTTAAACCCAATTCTGCCAATAAACCGATATGGAAGCCGGTTCGCCCGTCAAAGCCATCGGCATCATCTCCACTTAAACTGGCAAAGTTAACCCCACCTTTAGCCCCGAAATGAAGGGACTGGGCATTACCATAAATCGACACCCCTATAACGGCCATAATTACTAAAATGATCTTTTTCATCACTAATGGTTTTTTGTGTTTTATAAAGTAAAGATACTTATATTTTGTCCAAATCCACAAAAAGTGTATTATTTTTATTACAGGTTTTTCCGAAAAATGATAAAAAACTGACATACATCAGGATAGAAAGATCCCGGAAGGAGTATGCGGGGATAAGTCTGTCTTTCTTATGGATGTTCCCTATATATTCTGTATATTTATCGATATTCAACATATTTTTCTCACCATGAATCACAATATTAATATTATAGAATTTCCATCGAATCTGGGACTAAAAGAGCCTGAACCGGGGGTCGAACCCGGGGTCCGGAACTTACCGGACTGGCTTCGGGAAAATGGTTTTTACGACTTATTAAGACCTCAAAATATCTACTCCCTGGCCCCTCCTCCCTATGCTATGAAAATGGATAAAGATGCCGGGGTACGGAATACGGAGACCATCATC
This sequence comes from Sinomicrobium halophytocola, assembly GCF_052983395.1. Classification (NCBI taxonomy): domain Bacteria; kingdom Pseudomonadati; phylum Bacteroidota; class Flavobacteriia; order Flavobacteriales; family Flavobacteriaceae; genus Sinomicrobium; species Sinomicrobium halophytocola. The sequence goes on along the minus strand of NZ_JBRKIT010000035.1, from coordinate 227,226 downwards.
AGCTACGCTAAACAACAGGCAGAATTACTGGATAAAGTTTTTGGCGAAGGTCCATTCCCCGTTATCCTGGGCGGAGACTGCAGTATTATAATAGGAAGCGCCATGGCCCTGAAAAAAAAGGGGAATTACGGTTTGTTTTACCTGGACGGGCATACGGACTTCATGTTTCCGGAACTGTCGCAAACCGGCGGGCTGGCCGGAATGGACCTCGCCGTGATAACCGGGTACGGACATCCGAAACTTACAGATATAAACGGGTTAAAACCTTATTTTAAAGAAGAAAATGTATGGTCCGTGGGAAACCGGGAATACGAGGTGGATTATGTGGCGCCCATACTGGAATCTGACATCCATTACTACGACCTTGAGGACCTGCAGGAAAAGGGAACAGAACAGTGCACCAATGAATTCCTTCAAATGGTTGAAGAGAACAACCTGGACGGTTATTTTATCCATGTAGATGCGGATGTCCTCGATGATATAATTATGCCGGCGGTAGACAGCCGGGCAAAGGACGGACTCACGTACGCGGAACTGGATCACATCCTGGAAAAACTACTGGTCCACGAAAAAGCTGTAGGCATGGAAATTACTATCCTTGATCCGGACCTTGACCCGACAGCAGAATATACCAGGGAATTTATCGCTAACCTGGGGAAATGCATCCTGGATGCCCGAAAATATCCTGACGTTTGATATAATTTTACTTCTATCAGGATTTATTGGCCAGTTGCCCGCAGGCGGCATCTATATCTTTTCCGCGTGAGCGACGGATGGTAACGGTAATTCCCTTCTCTTCCAGTACTTCGCGATAAAGCTCCAGCGCGGCCGGATCGGCCTGGGCAAAATGTTCGTCACCAATGGGGTTATATTCTATAATATTAACCTTGGAGGGTGCGAAACGGCAAAAGCGGGCCAGTGCTTCGGCATCTTTTCTTTTGTCATTAATGCCACGCCATACGACATATTCGTACGTAATCCTGCTTTTGGTTTTCTGATACCAGTATTCCAGGGCTTCCCGGAGTTCCTCTAAGGGGAAATGTTCGTTAAAAGGCATAATAGATGTGCGCACTTCTTCGATGGCCGAATGCAGGGAAACGGCAAGTTTGAATTTCACCTCATCGTCCGCCAGCTTCCTGATCATTTTCGGAACACCGGAAGTAGAAACAATGATCCGCTTGGGAGACATACCAAGGCCTTCGGGAGAAGTGATCTTCTCAATGGCTTTTAATACGTTGTTGTAATTCATAAGCGGTTCGCCCATGCCCATGAAAACGATATTGCTCAATGGCTTGCCATAATACAAGCGGCTTTCGTTGTCTATGGCCACTACCTGGTCATAGATCTCATCCGGGTTCAGATTGCGCATGCGTTTCAGGCGTGCTGTAGCACAGAACTTACAGTCCAGGCTGCATCCCACCTGGCTGGACACACAGGCGGTAGTGCGCGTATCTGTAGGTATGAGTACGGATTCTACGATAAGCCCATCGTGCAGACGTACGGCATTTTTAATAGTACCGTCATTGCTGCGCTGCATGCGGTCTACTTCTATATGATTGATCACAAAATGATCTTCCAGCATCTGCCTGGTATCTTTGGCAAGGTTTGTCATTCCTTCAAAAGAATGTACGCCCTTGCCCCAAAGCCATTCGTAGACCTGGTTACCCCGAAAGGCCTTATCACCCCGGTCGACAAAAAAATCGCGAAGTTGTTCTTTGCTAAGGGCCCGTATATCTCTTTTTGTTACCTGCATATGGTACAAAGGTAGTGAACTTACTAATTACTGGTTACAGGTTGCTGGTTTGACCAGGCGAGGCGGCTGAGTGTTCCGGCTCCGCCGGAATGTACCGAAGCCCCGTTTTCCGAACACACCTGTAAACCATAAATCCCGGATTCCGTACATTTTAAATATGTTCCGGGATCCGGGATTCTGATATAACATCTACAACAGACGCTTACAGTATAAGCATAGCGTCCCCGTAGGAATAGAATTTATATTTTTCTTTTACGGCTTCTTCATAGGCCTTTTTAATCAGATCGTGACCTGCAAAAGCAGAAACCATCATCAGTAACGTGGATTTCGGCGTGTGGAAATTGGTCACCATACTATCTGCAATACTGAAATCATACGGAGGGAAGATAAACTTATTCGTCCATCCTTCGTAAGCATTCAACAGTTTTTCGGAAGACACGGAACTTTCCAGTGCCCGCATTACCGTAGTCCCTACGGCACAAACTTTTTTCTTCTTGCGCTTGGCCTCGTTGACCACCCTGGTCGCTTCTTCCGGGATAAGCAGCTCTTCACTGTCCATTTTGTGTTTGGAGAGGTCTTCCACTTCTACCGGGTTAAAAGTACCAAGCCCTACGTGAAGGGTAACTTCGGCAAATTTGGTTCCTTTTATCTCCAGACGCTTTAACAGGTGCTTGGAGAAATGCAGCCCTGCGGTAGGCGCCGCTACCGCCCCTTCGTATTTGGCGTAAATAGTCTGGTAACGCTCTTCGTCTTCGGGTTCTACTTCTCTTTTGATATATTTCGGAAGCGGGGTTTCCCCGAGTTCCTTCAGTTTTTCCCTGAAATCTTCGTATGAGCCGTCGTAGAGAAAACGCAGGGTACGTCCCCTGGATGTCGTATTATCTATAACCTCTGCCACCAGGCTTTCGTCATCTCCGAAATAGAGTTTATTCCCTATACGGATCTTCCTTGCAGGGTCTACAAGAACATCCCACAAACGCTGTTCTTCATTAAGTTCACGGAGCAGGAATACTTCTATTCTGGCACCGGTCTTTTCTTTGTTACCGTACAAACGGGCCGGGAACACCTTGGTATTGTTCAGTACCATTACATCGCCTTCATCAAAGTAGTCGATGAGATCTTTGAACATCTTGTGTTCTATGGTTCCTTTTTTTCGGTTTACCACCATCAGCCTGGCTTCATCCCTGTTTTCAGAGGGGTATTCTGCCAGTAATTCTTTCGGAAGATCAAAATTAAAATGAGATAACTTCATGTGTTTGATTTTTTTGCACCTATAACCGGTGCACGCTCCTCCCGCCTTGCCCCGGGATTCGTTAGTTCTGTATTTTTTACGAAGCTGCAAATATACGCCCCCGGGATAGGCATTGTCAAGGAAATGACCAAATTTATTTGGAAGACAGGCACTTCCTCCCCGGAAACGCCCAAAAGCTTCAGGAATATTTATCTATAATCTGCCGTACTCCCAGTTGATACCCGGAACCGAAAAGGTTGAGATGTACCAGTAAATAATACAATTGCCATATGTCCAGGCGTTCCTCCCAGCCTTTGCCAAGTGGAAAAACCTCGTTATAGGCATCTGTAACAGCTTGCGGAAACCCTCCGAAGAGATGCATCATGGCAATATCGGTTTCCCGATGGGCATATGCCACGGCAGGGTCTATAAGGCAGGGATTACCATCCCTGCATACCAGGTAATTACCATTCCACAGGTCTCCGTGTACCAGTGCCGGGCGCTCACCCGGGATTACGGTTTCCAGGTTTTTGTACAGGGCATCGGTCTGGAAACGGTATCCCTGGTCGTATGCCATACGAAACTGGGGCTGTAATCTCTGGGTAATATAAAATTCTACCGCATTTTCACACCATTCGTTATACTGGGGCAGACTGCCTATATAATTAGAATTTTCAAAACCGAAACTGTCTGAGGTATTCCCGTGTAATGCGGCCAGCTGCCGCCCGAAGACAGGCCAGAAATCCGTGCCGGGGGATCCCGATTCCATATGTTCCAGCACCAGGTAGGCATCGTCTCCTTCCTGACCATTTGCGATAACCGCCGGAATATGCATTGTGCCGGACCTGCTCAGAGCACCTAATCCTTTAACCTCTGCCGGGAACATCCCCGGGTAACGGGAAGCGCTGTTGAGTTTTAAAACAAATTTTCCGGAGACGGTATTCAACAGGTATACCTCATTAATATCTCCCCCGGAAAGCGGGGTTGCATTTCGTATTTCGGTCCGAAGAACTTTGTCAAGCGAATTTCTGACAGTATCGGTGATCATTTTTCGGGGTGTTTTTAGGATGTGTGTAAAGACGGACTGCCTGCCCGTCTTTACGGGATTTTTATATCATTTCTGTCTGAAAATTGAGTTTTTCCATATCCTTCCAGAAATCCGGATAGGATTTGCTCACCACCTCAGCTTCCTCGATGATAACCGGCACTTTCAGTCCAAGCGGGGCAAAAGCCATGGCCATACGATGGTCATTATAAGTAGGGATGGCTATATTCTTGTTAATGGATGCGGAAGGTTCCAGGAACAACTCGGCATCCGTCACTTTTATAGATGCGCCCAGTTTGGACAATTCGGTCTTTAAAGCTTCGAGCCTGTCCGTCTCTTTAATCTTCAGGGTATGGAGCCCCGTCAAATGGCATCCAAGCCCCATACCGAAACAGGTTACCGCTATGGTCTGGGCTATATCCGGAGCATTGGCCAGGTCAAACCGGATGTTCTCCGGTACATTTTTTTCTTTTTTCCGCAACGTTACGGTGTTTGCATTAAAGGTGGTTTCCACACCAAAGCTCTTATAGAGTTCCGCCAGTACGCTATCGCCCTGAAGACTGGACTTTTTATAGGCGGAAAGGGATATTTCCGTTCCTTCTTCACACATGGCGGCAATACTGTAAAAATAGGATGCCGAACTCCAGTCCGATTCCACCGTAAGCGTAACGGGAGTAATCTCTTCTTTGGGAAGAATCCGGATCACATTTCCTTCAAAAGAATGTGTTACCCCGATCTCGCCGAGCAATGCCAGTGTCATTTTTATGTAAGGTACGGAAGTGATCTTTCCTTCCAGGGTAAGTTCGAGTCCGTTTTTCAGTTTTGGCGCTACCAATAAAAGCGCGGAAATATACTGACTGCTCACATTGGCCTGTAAAGACACCTTGTTTTTCTCCAGGTGTTTTCCTTTTATTTTCAGGGGCGGGTAACCTTCTTCTGCGACATACTCTATTTCCGCCCCGAGTTGCTTCAGGGCATCTACGAGTATTTTTATGGGCCTCTCGGTCATTCTCTTAGACCCGGTAAGGATCACTTCCCGGCCTTCCCTGGTGGCAAAAAATGCGGTGAGAAACCTCATGGCAGTACCTGCATGGTGAATATCCGCTACTTCCGAACCGGAAGCCAGCGCTTTTTGCATGACACCGGAATCGTCCGAATTGGAAAGGTTCTCAATTTTAATCTGCGGATACAGGGCCTGCAACAGCAATAAACGGTTGGATTCGCTCTTGGACCCGGTGATCCGTATATCTCCGGTTATCCTGCTCTCGGAATTGAAAATTTTTATGTTCATCGGATTTTAGACTATCTCTTTGGATACACACGGCCTTTGTGGATACGCACGACCGTACGTTTTACCTGTATTGTAATTTATTTTAATTTTTCGTTATTGTGATGGCGGTCGTGGTCGCGTTTGGTCTTTTTGTCCATCTTTTTGTCAAAAGCCGCCTGCAGGTCTATACCGGTCTGGTTGGCCAGGCAAAGGACCACAAAGACCACATCGGCCAGTTCTTCTCCCAGATCTTTCTCCTTATCGCTTTCTTTCTCGCTCTGCTCTCCGTACCTCCTGGCAATAATGCGGGCTACTTCTCCCACTTCTTCGGTAAGCTGGGCCATATTGGTCAATTCATTAAAATAACGTACTCCATGCTCTTTTATCCATGTATCTACTTCCAATTGGGCGTTCTTTATATCCATGATCATATTTTGGTTAAAACTATTTTTTCTGTTTCTTTTTCCACGAGTTGTTTGAAAAACTCTTTGACGGCTCCGTAATATACCGACGGCAATATGGCAGAGTTCATCTCTGTCTGTACCATAACCTGTATGATATCTCCCGCCTCGTTTATATTAAACAAAAAGGAACCGAGATTATCGGGTAATATCAACCTGGATGGCTCCGGAAGTACTTCTGTTTTGTACCCTGACGGAATGCGGATATTGATGATATATTTATCCGCCCAGGGATATGAAAAATCTATGGGGTATTCCCGTTTATCCAGCTTAAACGGATTTTCTTCCGTAGCAAAAAATAACATAGGCGAAAGATACACTTTATCTGCTATATGGTCGCAGGCATTTTCTTTGGAAAAGCTAAAAGTTTCTACTATGGGTTTGGTAATATCGTCTTTATTTTCCAGTTTGTACCCGGATATTTCCATGCCGTTGTATACGTTTTCCATATCTTCCAGATATTGTTCTTCGTCCGTAGTATAGTATTTTTGGCGAAACAACAATGCGTGATGATCGGTAAATTGCTTCCTGATCATTCCTTCTGCTATCCCTTCTTCCGTAATATCATAATTCACGGATATGAGTTCTTTGGACATCTCTTTCGGGGTAAGGCTGATCTCTTCGGAAGAACCGTCTTTTTGTATCAGCCTTCCCATCCAGTTATGTGCCCTTGGGGGCAGCATGCCGGGAGTGCTGAACTTGGTGGTACCGTCCAGCAACACGTGGCCATCCTTCAGGGAAACGGCGCTGACTACATAATTAAATCCTTCGCGAGTGGGAAAGAGGGGTATACCGTGCGATCGGGTACTCACCAGAACGGGATTGGCATCCAGTCCGGCATAGCGAAGCATAGCGGTCAGCATCAGATTGATCTCCGCCACATTGCCCGTTTTATCCTTATACGCTTTTCGCACGCCATCATCGCAATAATAACCGAAATAACCGTTCCAGTTCATCCTGTTTTTAACATACTGAAAAATAAGGGTAGTTTTCTGCAACGGATCGGACACTCCTTCAAGAAGTGAGTTGATGTCGTTTTCAAAATATCCCGTCTTTTTCACTTCACTTCCGAAGGACGGATTATCATAAATACTTTTGGCAACGTCTGTCCAGGTTGTGGAGTAATAATCTATGGGAGAGTTGGGAAATTTTACATATTGTAATTCGTATTTTATAGCCGACCTGTAATTATTGATATTGTTTACATAAGGCTCTTCTTTCAGTGCAGGCACATTTTCCAGGTCTATTTTGGAGATATTGGTGGTATAATCCACTTTGCTGGTCTCATAGCTTGTCTGACTTGTGGTAAATCCACCGCCGCCGGACCGTACTTTATTAGTAAAGTTGATAGATTCCCTTTTGGTTTCCGAGCCTATCTGAAAAGGATAGTACCCTTTCATCAACGGTTTGAAAACAAAATACTCCGGATTTTCCACCTGTACTTCTATTTTCCGTACCGGGAGTTCATGTTGCAGGGCTATTTCATCGATGTTGGAAAGGAAAGGAGAGATTACGGTATACTCATATTCTATAACGGAACCCGGCCGGATATCCGGCATGGTAAATTTGGTGCTACTCCAGTAGCGGGATTCTTTTTCCTCGAAAATGTCGCTCTTTTTCAGTTTTGTTTCTTCTATCTTTCCGTTGTTCAGGTTATAGGTAACGGCCTTCAGCGATGTTACCTTTTCTTCATTTCCGCTTCTCGGAGTGTAATGCATGATCTTTTTCGTGGCATAGTCAAACCCTTCCTGGTTATAGAGTTTTATACGTTCCTGTACATCCGTAATCAATACAAAACCGCTATTGCTGTTATAGCGATAATACACTCTTGTTTTTTTATACAATATGGCGGCATTAGCGGATGAATCCTGCGGATAAACTTTTTCTTCCAGTTCTGCTTCGGATACTTTCCCGAATTTGTAATTCTGGGCCAAAGCCGGGTAGAAGGGGAACAGCCCCAGTAAAATTATAATAAGTAAAATTCTTTTCATAACGGTGAGTTTTGGTGTTCTTATCTGGTTGGTTACTGTTTTAACAATACTACTTTCGAACGGTCTGCACGGGCCACTTCTTTCCGGAAATCCCTGTACGCATCGTATTCTTCTTTGGGATATTTCCCTCTGCGGATCATTAACATTCTTTTGTATATAAGCATGTCGTCGTCCGTTTGTTCTACCTCCATACTATATTCCCCGAAGCGGTTTTGCAGAGACACTTTTCCCGGGATGGCTTCTACTTTATATCCCTCTGGCAAATGCACCGTAAATTCATCTTCATCCAGAAATCCCCTATTGATCTCGAAAGGCAGTTTTCTGTTCCGGTAACGGTCCGGAACAAACTCGTTACGGTTGAATGCGTTAATACCAAAGAGAAGCCTGTCACCGCTTCCGGAAGCATAACCGGAAGCTTCTACCTGTACCTCTTCGGTAAATTCCACTTTTCCCTTATCGTTGTTAAACCCGTACTTATTAACCTTGAGGTTGTTTACCGTATTCCAGTAATTTTTATATCTCTTGATAATATCCTCACTCGTTTGTCTCTCCAGGTATACTCTCTGGTCGTACTGAATTCCCCCGGTAACCATCCGGATGTCTCCACGTAACGTCCCTTCGGTATCCAGGGTATATTCTGCGAAGGTATCCAGGTAGTTCTGTTCATCGATATACGCTACGGTCTTTACTACTTCTCCCCCTTCTGGTTTCATTACCAGTACATCCCTGTCGTCGGTAAAATCTCCTATAAAACCAAAAGGGTGTATCTGGCTTGTACAATCGATCCAGACATATTTATCGTTGTCCGGAATGGCCAGAATAGCATGATTTCCCTGTGCCAGGGAGGCAAAATCCGGCTCGAAACCAATTTTATCATCTCCGGCTTCTACATGCGTATAGTACGACTTCACCCCGATGACATCCAGAAGGCCCTTAGTATAATTGGACAATCCCTTACAGTCGCCGTACTTTACCTGGTCCACTTCGACAGCCGTAATGGGCTGCAAACCGCCTATACCCACCTGAACACTAATATAACGGGTATTGTCCTGTACATATTTATACACCATTGCGGCCCGTTCCAGGGTATCTTCCACCCCGGCGACCAAAGCTTTTATTTTAGCGGCGGTAGTTTCGGGTATTTTGTCCCTGCCCTCCAGGAGATCTTTGTACATCCAACGGCCTAACTGTTCCCAGTTCTCCGCTTCCCCGTCGTAACCGTCCATGTGAAATTTATCGACGGCAACCATCAATTTCGGGGCAAATTCTGTAAAAGCAGGGCTCAGGCTTTCCTCTTTTACCGCTTTTATGGATTTTCCCAGAAATTCGATCCCGTGTGGTGTTTCCTCTTTTTGAATATCGTATTCCTCCAGATGCTTTCCTTTGAACCTGGGACGGAACTGGTTTTTATCGTATAATAAACTATAGCGGCTTTCCCGCGTACTCACATTATAACCGTCCAGGAAATACCAGGAAGGAATGACTCCGGTATTAGGTGTGTGTATTTCATAGGTAAACTCTACCGTATAGGGATACGTGACAGGCACATAATCGAGATAAAAGATTCTGTTATCCGAGTACAGGGTCCCCTGCATCACGGCACTGACATCTTTAAAGTCTTTTTTACGGAATTCGCTTATCTCCTTACCAAAAGCATCGAAAACCAGTGCCCCGAGGGTTTTTACTTTTCTACTGTTATCATAACCTACGGAAGCACGGACGTATTTGTCCCCTTGTTTATTGAGTACGGTAACGATTCGTTTCTGTGTAATTACCATATCCTTTTGCGACTTTATCTCCACCTGGCATTCCTCCAGCCGAACTACGGCATCCGCGTATTCGGTAAGTTCTTTGTCCAGTAACAGGGCCTGATATTTGCTTACCTGTGCGTTTACGGTGAAGGAACAAGAGAAAAGACAAAGAAGAAAAAAAGTATAGATATTCATATTTTTTGACATCCCGTATTTGTTAATTTTTTCTAAAAATAGAAAAATCAGGGGAGAGATTAATACGTTTTTCCGTAAAAGCCCGCTCTACCGGATAAAAAGCAGAAACCTCTTTCGTTATCGGGAAAAATCACCTGCTTTTATGGGACCTGTTCAATCACTTTTGATTGAAAAGAAAAAATTCAAACATGTTTATTCCCTGTTTTGAGTGTCTATGATAATGGTAACCGGCCCGTCGTTGATAAGGCCTATTTTCATATCCGCCCCGAATTCCCCGGTCCCTACCTCTTTACCGATATCTTTTTTGATTTGCTTTACAAAATTCTCATACAAAGGAATGGAAATCTCAGGTCGTGCGGCCTTTAGATATGAAGGACGATTTCCTTTCTTTGTCGAAGCATGCAGGGTAAACTGGCTCACTACAATGATATCTCCGTTCGTTTCCAGGACAGACCTGTTCATCACGTCGTTTTCATCGTTAAAAATGCGAAGATTTGCTATTTTTCCGGATAGCCAGATGATATCTTCAGTAGTATCTGCATTTTCAATACCTAATAAAATAAGAAGTCCACTCGGAATGGAAGATTTTACTTTGCCGTCTATGGAGACACTTGCCTCTTTGACACGCTGTATTACTGCACGCATATTCGTATTCTTAAAAAATGTTATTTATTACGTACCGGATCAGGGGCAAACGGATCATAAAATTATAAATAGTTCAAGGTTCCAAGTTTTAAATTACAGGTTACAAGTTACAAGTTGCAGGTTTGGGCATTGGGCGTAGGTGGCTGAGTGTTCCGGCTCCGCCGGAATGTATCGAAGCCACCGGGCACCCGGTCTCCCCATCATCCTTATAATCCCTATCCTCTCATTCCCAAAGCTCCTATACCTCATGGTCGCATTCTCCCCTTCTCTCCTTCTCACCTTACCGGATTGGAAACTGTTTAAGTTTTATTCTCTTCTCCGTAAATATCGGTACGATAATTCTCATCTTCTCCTTCGAGTATCTGAAGGTAGCTTTTATACCTGCTCCATGGAATTTCACCGTCTTCCAGGGCTTGTTTTACGGCACAATGCGGCTCATCGATATGCAGGCAATTGTTAAACCTGCACTTTCCTTTCCTGGCAAAAAACTCGGGAAAATAATCACCTATCTCTTCTTTTTCCATATCTATGATACCAAATCCTTTGATCCCCGGAGTATCAATGATCCAGCCCCCGAAATCGAGATCGAACATTTCGGCAAATGTAGTGGTATGCTGCCCTTGCTTATGCTGTCCGGAAATTTCTGCGGTTCTTAAATTCAGCTCCGGTTCAATAGCATTGACCAGGGTGGATTTGCCTACACCGGAATGCCCGGAAAACATGCTTACTTTTCCCTGCATTCGCTCCTTCACTTTATCTACATTTTTACCGGTCACGGCAGATACGCCTATACATTCATAACCTACCTGGCGATACATAGCGGCAAGATATTTTACTTCCAGGAGTTCCTCCTCATCATACTGATCGGCTTTGTGGAAAAGCAATATGGCTTCTATATCATAAGCCTCGGCCGTAACGAGAAAACGGTCGATAAAAGTGGTTAATGTCAGCGGGTTTTTCAGGGTAACCAGCAAAAATACCTGGTCGATATTTGCAGCTATGATGTGTTTTTGCTTGGATAGGTTTACGGACTTACGGACAATATAGTTCTTCCGGTCGTGAATATGGGTGATGATCCCGGTATCGGCATTGCTGTCCGTTTCCGGATCAAAGTCCACCACATCACCAACGGCAACGGGATTGGTACTTTTTATTCCTGTAATACGGAATTTCCCTTTGATCCTGCAATCGAACACCCGTCCGTCGTCGGTCTTTACCGTATACCAGCTGCCGGTAGATTTGTAAACTGTTCCTGTCATAGGCTAAAAAGAAATGTCCGGAAAAACAATGCAACGGTTTCTGTCTCCCTTACCACCGGTCCTGGTTACAGATAACTGAATTTTCACATTTCCGGACACTCCCGAAATATTAATTACGAAAATTTGTATAGTCTACAAATTTACGCTTTTAATATCTTTTCCTGGTGATTAATAGATTCCTGGTGAATAGCCTTGAACATTTTCAGGATAAATTCCTCGCTCAATCCTTTTTCCTGGCCTTCGAGTATCATTCTTCCCAGAATTTCATTCCATCGTTTGCTTTGCAAAACGGCAACGTTCTTCTGTTTTTTCAATGATCCTATCTCATCGGATATTTTCATTCGCTTCCCGAGGGTATCGATAAGGCCGTTGTCTATAACATCGATCTGTGCACGAAGCATTCCCAGTTTGTTGTTGTAATCGGCCTCCGCATTACTCTCTTTTCTTATTTTAAGATCCTGCATGATCTGAACAAGTCTTTGCGGGGTAACCTGCTGTGATGCATCACTCCATGCGTTGTCCGGATCGTTATGTGTTTCTATCATCAACCCGTCATAATTCAGGTCCAGTGCGGTCTGTGCCACATCAAAGATCATGTCACGTTTACCGGTTATGTGCGACGGATCGCAGATAAGGGGAAGATCCGGAAATCTGTTTTGTAATTCAATAGCGAGCTGCCATTCGGGAATGTTCCTGTACTTGGTCTTTTCATAAGTGGAGAACCCTCTGTGAATTACTCCCAGCTTTTTAATATCGGAAGAGTACAGACGTTCTATACCTCCGAGCCACAAAGACAGATCGGGATTTACCGGGTTTTTTACCAGTACTATCTTATCCGTTCCTTTAAGCGCATCGGCTATTTCCTGCACGATAAAAGGGCTTACGGTAGACCGGGCTCCTATCCACAACAGGTCAATGTCGTGCTCCAGCGCCAGTTTTACGTGGGCCGCATTGGCTACTTCCGTTGCCGTGAGCATCCCGGTTTCTTCCTTGGCTTTTTGTAACCATTTCAGACCTAGCGCCCCTACACCCTCAAAATTACCGGGACGTGTACGCGGTTTCCATATTCCGGCACGAAAATAGGTAACATCGGTATCTTTCAGCTCATGCGCTATTTTCAATACCTGTTCTTCTGTTTCGGCACTACAGGGCCCGGCAATTACCAGAGGGTGATCCAATCCCAGGTTGTCCAGCCATCCCCTCATCTCTTTCGAATTTTCCATGATCTTTTTTAATTTGTAAATTCCAGTTTTGGTTCTTTATTTTTTTATTGTAAACATTCCTTATTTTCTTATTAAGTGGGGACGTTGATCCCTTTCAGGATTTCTTTTATCCTGTTGGTATTCTCCATTTCGCTGTAAATGGCATTGAATTCTCCCTTTTTCATCAGGTCCAGAAACTGTTGCAAATTGGCGATGTACTCTTCAAGGGTTTCGACAACATTCACTTTGTTCTGTTCAAAAATAGGCGCCCACATGGCCGGTGAACTCTTGGCAAGGCGTACGGTACTTTCAAATCCACTTCCGGCCATGTCAAAAATATCGCGTTCATTCTTTTCTTTTTCAATAACTGTCTTTCCCAACATAAAAGAACTTATGTGTGACAAATGGGACACGTAGGCTATATGCCTGTCATGTGATGCCGGGTCCATATAACGGATACGCATTCCTATATCGGTAAACAGCTTCAATACTTTTTCCTGTAGTTTGAATGCCGTCTTCTCCACTTCACATATAATATTCACCTTGTTCCTGTACAATCCTGTAAGAGCGGCGGAAGGTCCTGAAAATTCGGTCCCTGCTATGGGGTGTGCCGCAAGGAAATTCCGGCGTTTCGGATGACCGGCTACGGCTTCACATATCAGCGATTTGGTAGAGCCTGCGTCGAACACCACGGCATCATCCCGGACCAGGTCCAGCACCTCGGGTAACAGCTTCAGACTGGTATTTACAGGAACAGCAACGATAACGACATCTGCCTTTTCAACATCTTCCAGCCGGGCTTTCTTATCGATCAGCCCGAGTTCCAGGGCCTGTACCAGGTGGGCATCGTTGGTATCGACACCGTAGATCTCCGCTTTTTCATATACCGATTTGATATCGAGTGCGAAAGATCCTCCTATCAGTCCGAGCCCTATTACAAATACATTTGTCATTTTACATTTATTTATCTTTACCGAAGGCGTTCACCTTCTCTTTTATATACGGTCTATCGCTTCCTGTATCTTTTCTTTCGGAGTACACAGGGAAAAGCGGATATAGCCTTCGCCATTCTTCCCGAAAATAGTCCCGGGGGTAATAAATATGCTTTTGTCGTACAGTATCTCATCGATAAAAGCTTCCGCCGAAACAACATCCGCAGGCAGTTTGGCCCATACGAACATACCTACCGCATTGGTGTCATATGTACATCCCAGTTTTTCTATAAGACGGTACATGAGTTCCCTTCTTTCGCTGTATACCTTATTGATACCGGAATACCATTCATCCGAGCAACGGAGTGCGGCTACAGCCCCTTTCTGAATCCCGTAAAACATACCGCTGTCCATATTGCTTTTTACCTTGAGTACGGCATTAATGTTCTTGTCATTTCCCATCACCATTCCCACACGCCAACCGGCCATGTTAAAGGTTTTGCTCAGGGAATTGAGTTCCAGGGCCACTTCTTTGGCGCCTTTTACCCGTAAAATACTCGCCGGGCTGTCATTGAGAACAAAGCTGTAGGGATTATCGTTAACCAGAAGAATATTGTTCCTCCTGGCGAAAGCCACCAATTCTTCATATAACTCCCGGGTACCGTTGGTCCCGGTAGGCATATGCGGATAGTTGAGCCACATCATTTTCACCTTGGAAAGCCCTTGTTTTTGCAGGGCATCCAGGTCAGGTAGCCAACCGTTGCTTTCGGTCAGGTCGTAATATCTTGGTACGGCACCTATCAGTTTGGTCACCGAAGTATAGGTCGGATAACCGGGATCGGGGATCAGCACCTCATCACCTTCGTTTAAAAAAGCCATAGAGATGTGCATAATACCTTCCTTGGACCCCATAAGCGGCAGTATCTCCGTATCCCTGTCCAGCGTAACCCCGAATTTTTCTTTGTAAAAATCCTTTACGCCTTCGCGCAATTCGGGCAATCCCTGGTAGCTCTGGTACTGGTGTGCCAGGGCATCGTCTACGGAATCGCGGAGCGCCTTTATCACTTCGGGAGCAGGATGCAGATCAGGACTTCCTATACCCATATTGATAACCGGTTTGCCTTCGGACATAAGCTGTCTCACTTCCCGTAGTTTCCTGGAAAAGTAGTATTCCTCTACCGTATTTAACCTTTTGGCTACCTCAATCATAGTTTTACATTTTTGTATTCGCCGAGTATTTTAAAATCTTCCGTCATGATCTGTAAAAGGGATTTTGCCTTTTTAAAATCGTCATACTTCTCAAAAGTAACATCGACAAAAAAAGAATATTTCCAGGGGGTTTCGATAACCGGAAGGGATTGTATTTTAGTGAGGTTCAACCGGCAATCGCTCATTACATTAAGTACGGTAGCCAGGCTTCCGCGTTTGTGATCGGTCTTGAATTTTATCGATGCCTTGTTTATTTCTTCTTCGGGTAATACGGAATTCTTTGTCTGTACGATGACAAAACGGGTAGAATTGTCCTGAATGGTCTGGATATTCTCTGCCAGGATCTGCATACCGAAAAGTTCGGCAGCAGTTTTGCTGGCTATTGCGCCTATTCCCTTTAATCCGTTTTGCCGGATCCTTCGCGCCGTTTCTGCCGTATCGGCGTCTTCCACCAACTTGATATGCGGATATTGCTTGAAGAATTTTTTGCACTGTAACAGGGCCATAGGATGAGAATAAACCTCCAGGATATCTTCCAGGCCCTGGCCGGGCAATGCCATCAGGTTGTGGTGTATGTTCACATAATGCTCCCCGATAATGTGCAGTTGATTACTATCTATCAATGCATAGTTGGGAATGATAGAGCCTGCGATGGAATTTTCAATGGCCATGACAGCACTGTTTGCGGTCTTGTCCAGAAGGCTGTCTACTAAACTGTCGAAAGAAAGGCATTCCAGAATATCCGTATCGTTGCTGAAATATTCTCTTGCCACCTGATGGTGAAAAGATCCTTTAATTCCCTGTATGGCTACTATCTTATTCATGCTGCTGTAATTACCTGCATATTTTTTGTTATTACGAGTTTTAAGACCAAAAAAAAGTCCCGGAAAATCCGGGACTCGTCATATATTTTTGCTCAAAATAACCTATAACTGTCCCGTTCTCCCTTTAAAAAAGTAAAAGAAGAAGAAATAAAAGTTCCAGTTATAAATAGTGTGAGCCATTTGTTTATTCTATTTGACGCTGCTAAAGTAATTATAAATTTGAAACGGGCAAGACCGGAGATGTATTTTTTTCATTTTTCCCAAAAAAAAGGAAAAAAATCACAAATCGGAAATCTGATCCCTTTATTATTATCAACCTTATTTAAGCTTTTCCAAAGGATACGGAAATCCGATGTCCTTCGACAATAACCATACACTCCGCAAATTCTCCTGACCATAGATATTCCCCGCCCTCTCCGGATACGATACTTTATCTTCCAAACCCGGGAATAAGACATTCGGCTAAAGAAGTCCTGCAAAACATTTATCCTTAATAAGCGTTTATGTATTTTTGAAGACCGATACTATCTGCTAAATATCCGTTCGATGTCCATAAAAGTTACCGATATATCCAAAAACTACGGAAGTCAAAAGGCCTTAAATAAGGTATCTTTTTCCATACAAAAGGGGGAGATCGTAGGGTTTCTCGGCCCAAACGGTGCCGGAAAATCTACCATGATGAAGATACTTACCACTTATATCCCCACCGATTCCGGTGAGGCGAAGGTAAACGGCTTTGATGTGGTTTCCGGAAAAAAGGAGGTACAAAAAAGCATCGGTTACCTTCCGGAACACAACCCGTTGTACCTGGACATGTACGTAAAAGAATACCTGGATTTCAGTGCTTCGATATACCGCTCGGCCGGAAAAAAGATGGATAAGGAACGAATTGAAGAAGTTATACGACTAACGGGATTAGCCCCGGAAGCGCATAAAAAAATAGGGCAACTATCCAAAGGATACCGACAGCGTACAGGGCTGGCCGCCGCCATGCTGCACGACCCGGAAGTACTTATACTGGACGAACCCACAACGGGACTGGACCCTAACCAATTGATTGAAATAAGGGGACTAATCCGCAATATGGGGAAGGAAAAGACCGTGTTGCTCTCTACGCACATTATGCAGGAAGTAGAGGCTATTTGCGACAGGGTTATTATCATTAATCACGGAGAGATCGTAGCCGATAAAAAAATGGAAAGTCTCCGGGAAGCTTCGGAGCAGGTGATCGAGGTGGAATTTGATTACCGGGTAGAACCGGTCTTGCTGGAAAACCTTCCCAATATCAGTTCGGTAAATAACATTTACGACTTTGTTTATGAACTGCGTTTCCACACTTCGGTAGACATGCGACCTGCCGTATTTGATTTTGCTCACGACAACGGGCTAAAAACCCTGCAACTGCACAGAAAAAACCGGAACCTGGAAAGTTTGTTCCGGGAACTGACCCAGGCGTAAAACCAAATTAAGAATATATAGATTCCACATCTTAAAAATGAATACCGCAGCCGTGTTTATCCCAAAAATTCTCTCCCTGCGGCTCTAACCGGTATTTTTCCCTGGTGAATAATAAAAAGATCACGGTTTAATTTTCATTCTTTTTAACACTCTCCTTCCCTGGAATTCACATTTTAATCTTAACTTAATGCCTTCTACTTGACATAAGTGCCCGTTAATCAAAAATATCATACCATGAAAAAACTGTTATTTCCTTTACTGATGGTAAGTTTCATCGTCCATTCTCAAAACGGCCTGAACGACAATAAAAGTTCAACACCGGTCAACATATCTCCCCTTACCGATAACGATCGTCCGCAATACCTGAAAGAAGATCCCCAAAACACGTATAACAGCCAGAATATAACCACACTGGACCTGGTAGAAGCACTGGACATTGCCGGAATTCAGATTTATAAATTCCGTACCGGCAAATTTGACAAGGATTATCGCCTGTATATCTTAAAGGACAAGTATGAAAACGGGAAGTTAACGGAACAGGACACTATAGCCCTGATGAACACTAAATACCATTATTATTCCGGAGACATTCTAATGCATGACTACATGGATCAATTTAAAATATTTACCAAAACAGAAGGTAACAAAGGTTCCCTGGATATCCGTACCTACAGTATGGGACTGAAAACCAATGTGGAACTGAAAAAAACTTCAAATATACAGTTTTTCATGTGGAAGGAATATATAAACCCCTCCTGGGAGTTAAACAGGAAAATTCCACTGATGATCTTTGCTTCTTCCTGGTACGATGAAGAATATAAAGTAGAACGCTTCTGCGGTGTTGCAAAATTAAAGGATGGGGATAAAGACTCGGAAGAACTTCTCAGTTCTTCCCCAAGTTACTTGCTCATAAGCTATCTTGTGGAAAACAAACCGGAATAATTATCCCCCTCAATGACAAAAGAAATCTGGATTTATTCATGTGGCATCTATTCCTTCGGATTTGCGGTTTTTCATATATTCTTCTGGAAGCTTTTCCGATGGAAAGATGATCTGCAAAAACTAAGTCGCCCAAACCGGGGGATCATACAGATACTGAACCTGCGTATTATTTACTATTTCATTTTTGTCGGGACAATATGTTTTGTTTTTCCGAAGGAACTGGGCGAAACCCAATTGGGAAAGTTCTTTCTGGCTGGCAATGCCCTTTTCTGGACCGGGAGAACCATAGAACAATTTATTTTTCTGAGAAAACCATCGCATGGTACATGTACTCACCTTATTATTTATTTTAGGGATATTCCTGTTTGCCATACTGCTTTCGGAAAGTAAACCACTCCGGATTTGCAGTCCGGAGGTTTAGGAAGTGGCAATCCTGCCCGTCCGGCGGGGAAATTGCCATAATTATTAAGTCAATACTCAATAACCCAATAACCTATTAACTTAATAACTGAGCAAAGTAAAAGTTTATAGAAACCTAAATAGCTGCAATAACTCCCGATCATTCCTCTTCAAACCGTAGCTTGCCCCTGTAATGTTCCGTTATTTCCACCTGGGGTGGACGGTTCACGGATATAACATCACCGGTACTGTATATATCGCCTTGAATGCGTTGTAAAGGATGTACGATAATATCATTGGAGCTGCGATGATACAGGGTGACCTCATCCGCTACAAAACCCGTCGCTTCCACACGGGAATTTCCGGCGGCCAGCGTGATGTTCATTTTCCCGGTACTTCCCTCCAGGTAACAATTGGACAGGTTATTGAACACCAGGCTGAAACTCTTATTTTCCAGGTGCAGGTAAAAATTGCCGGTGTTCTGATAGTCGCTTTGATAATCTTCGGAAACGATCCTGAGGTTCGGGTATGTGAGTACACCATCCGAACGGATATCCCATTGGGTGGAACTTCTGATCTCCGTGATATCGGGTGCCGTTACATACACAATGGTCTGATCGTAATCCCGGAAAAAATTACAGGTAGCACTATTGGAAAGTACCAACTGCCCTTCTGTTACTTCGGCATGGATATCATCTACAAGGTTCTCTCCGGTTTCTATGGTCACACTATACCCGGCAGACTCTCTAAGTATCATCTGCACGCCTTCTTTTACCAGTATCCTGGAAAAAGCAGGCACATCGATTTCCCTGTTTACCGTATCTCCTGCAGTTTTCAAACAGTCACCGGTATTCTCGCTATCGCAGGAAAGCAACAGAAAAACTATTATGTATGCTATTTTCTTCATTACGTAAAAACCAGATATGATATCAAAGGCGTATACCTACTCCAAATTCGACTGCTTCAGCCTTTGCAGCATGTGTTTTCAAGGTCAGCGCTGCGAACATCTTGTCCCCGAAGTAACGTTTCAATCCTATCCTCTGGTAAAAACGCCCTTCGAAATCCACCGGGTAATACGCATAATACCCTAGTTGTGCTACCAGCGAAAGCCGGTTTACAAACAATTCGTGCCCTATAAAAACACCTGCTCTCTTAAAATCCTCATTACCGGATATACCGTCTTCCGGATAGGCTATACTTTTATAGCGGATATATTCTTTCAGAAAATTGGAATAGAATACATCCGTCCCCAGTTGTACTGCACTTTTTCTGCTCAGTCTCTTATCTGCATAAAAAGAAAAAACGTAAAAGGCATATTGCCCGCTATCCACAACATCACTTTCGTTTACCCCGGAACGGAATACGGCATTATACCGAACGGATTCCGTAAACCCGCCGGATGTAAACGTATGTATAAATTCCGGCTCTTCTTTCTCCAACTGATAATTAACGCCAACATTGAACGTTATACTATTTATACTCGTATTCGGGGCTTTTACATTGGCATTGGAATAATGGATAAGAGAAAAACCTGCCTGTATACCAAACCTGTCCAATAACCGTTCTTTTTTGTAATTCAGCATCACATAGGTACTGCTCATAATCCTCGATCCGAAGGCTATATTGCGATAATTATCTTCTTTATCGTACGGATTGGTCGTATAGGCAAGCCCCTGCCCTATACGAAGCATGAGGTTTCTCTGCAAAAAATAAAAATTATAGTGGGCATACAGTGCGTAATTCTCTCCCAGATATTCGTTTTTCAAGTCCTGATAGCCGAATGAAACTCCGTAATCCGGGTAGTTAAAACGCTGCTCCCAGGCTTCCTTCCCGTAAGTCTTCCTGTTCCAACTCAGGATAAGCCCTTCCGGATGCCCGGTTATAAGATGTTGAATATCGGTGTTGTGGAGTGCTGTGTTGCCATAAAAGTAACTGGCATCTATATAGGAAAAGTGTTTGTTTCCATCCTTCTTCTCCTGGCCGGAAACAAACACCTGAACTAATACAACTAAGGCAAAAAAGATTTTCTTCATGCTGCCGGATTCGGCACAAAAGTATGTTTTATTTTTAAAATACTGACGAAGCTACTGCCTTGATGTTGTCAGATTTTCCCATAGAATAATAATGTAAAACCGGAACACCGGCATCTTTTAATTCTTTGGACTGCTGTATACACCATTCTACACCTACTTGCCTTACTTCCTTGTTATCTTTGCATTTTTCAACGGCATGAATAAGTTCCTCCGGCAAGTCTATCTTAAATACCTGCGGAAGTAACTGCAGATGTCTTTTTACGGCAATAGGTTTTATACCAGGGATAATGGGTACATTGATCCCCATATTCCTGGCTTTTTCCACAAATTCGAAATATTTACTGTTATCAAAAAACATCTGGGTAACGATATAATCAGCCCCGGCATTTATTTTATCCTGTAGTCTTTTCAGGTCGTAATCCAATGAGGGGGCTTCCAGGTGTTTCTCCGGGTATCCTGCCACCCCGATACAGAAATCCGGTCTGTTGCTGGCTTCTACCACATCGTGCAGATATTTTCCCCTGGTAATATTCTTGATCTGCCCTACCAGTTCATTGGCATAGGTATGTCCTCCTTTTGTAGGTTCAAAATAACGTTGGTGTTTCATGGCATCTCCCCGGAGCGCCATAATGTTCTCAATACCCAGATAATGACAGTCCACCAGCATGTATTCGGTCTCTTCTCGGGTAAATCCGCCACAAAGCACGTGAGGGACGGTATCTACCTGGTACTTGTGTTTTATGGAAGCACATATACCGACAGTCCCAGGACGCATTCTCACGATCTTCCTGTCCAGCAGGCCTTCCCGTTCTATATAGATATATTCTTCCCTGGAGGTGGTCACATCGATAAAAGGCGGATCGAATTCCATCAGGGGGTCGATGTTATTGTATAATTCCTGTATGTTCCCTCCTTTCGGAGGGGGAACGACTTCAAACGAAAACAGGGTCTTTCCTTTAGCCTGTTCTATGTGTTCTGTTACTTTCATGTTATGCTTTTCCGGTTACTTCGGGATGTGGTTAATTTTATTTATTCCGGTTACGGGTTGTTCTAAATACGGGTTTTTTACCGGGTTCATATTTGTTAATCAACTATATTCGGATTCAGCCATTTCCGGGCTTCTTCCAGAGGGATTTCACGTCTTACTGCATAATCTTCTACCTGGTCTTCTTTTATTTTTCCCAGTCCGAAATATTTACTCTCCGGATGTCCGAAATAATACCCGGATACTGAAGATGCCGGCCACATGGCCAGGCTTTCGGTAAGCCGTACGCCGGTATTTTCCTCTGCCTTAAGCAACCGCCACAATGTTCTCTTTTCCAGGTGATCCGGACAAGCGGGATAACCGGGAGCGGGACGGATACCTTTATAGGATTCCTTTATGAGTTCTTCATTTGTCAGGGTTTCATCAGAGGCGTATCCCCAGAATTCCTTTCGTACTTTTTCGTGCAGGTATTCTGCAAAGGCTTCAGCAAACCTGTCGGCCAGGGCTTTCACCATTATGGAATTATAATCGTCGTGTTCTTTTTCAAACTCGGCAGCTTTTTCGTCCACACCAAAACCTGTAGACACACAAAAAGCCCCGACATAATCGCGAATGCCCGAAGTCTCGGGGGCTACGAAATCGGCAAGGGCTATATTGGCCGCTCTTTTATTCTTTTTAGACTGCTGGCGAAGTGTAAGAAGGGTCTCTACCTGATTGTCATTTTGGTCATAAATGGCAATATCATCGTCATTTACCTGGTTGGCGGGGAACAGTCCGTATACTCCTTTAGCCTGTAACCATTTTTCACGCATCAGGTCAGTCAGCATATTCCTGGCATCCTCAAAAAGCAGGGTTGCCTGTTCTCCTACTACCGGATCGGTTAAGATCTCCGGGTATTTGCCATGCAGCTCCCAGGTACGGAAAAACGGGGTCCAGTCTATATATTTCAATAATTCTTCCAGGGCCACTTCTATGCTGTGTACACCTGTTTTTTTTGGTTTTACCGGTTGATAGTTTTCCCAGTCGAGTTGTAATTTGTTTTTTCTTGCTTCTGCTATAGTCAGGTATTCTTTTACCTTGGAACGATTGAGAAAACCTTCACGAAGTTTATCATACTCTGCCCTTATGGACCTGCAATATTCGCCTTTGGTTTTTTCGTTGAGCAGGTTACTGGCTACGGTCACTGCCCTCGAAGCATCGTTTACATGCACTACGGTTTCCCGGTAAGCCGGAGCTATCTTCACTGCGGTATGTGCTCTCGAGGTGGTGGCCCCTCCTATGAGTACGGGAATATTGATACTCAGTTTATCCAATTCCTGGGCCAGATAGACCATTTCATCCAAAGACGGAGTGATAAGGCCGCTAAGCCCTATGATATCCACATTTTCATCTATAGCGGTCTGAATGATCTTTTCCGGGGGAACCATAACACCCAGGTCCACTACTTCGTAATTGTTACACCCGAGAACTACGCTCACTATATTTTTCCCGATATCGTGGACATCGCCTTTTACGGTAGCCATGAGTATCTTGCCTACGGCCCGTGAGCCTCCTTCCCCTGCGGGAAGGTTTTTCTTTTCTTCTTCTATAAAAGGCAGCAGGTGCGCCACGGCCCTTTTCATTACCCGGGCGGATTTCACGACCTGGGGCAGAAACATTTTTCCGCTTCCGAAGAGGTCGCCCACTACATTCATTCCGTTCATCAGGTAGATCTCTATAACCTCTATGGGCCGGGCTACCAACAAACGGGCTTCTTCCACATCTGTTTCGATAAACTCGTCAATACCCTTTACCAGGGCATGGGTTATTCTTTCCTGCAAACCTTCGGAGCGCCATTCCTGTAGCTTTTTCTCCGAAGTTTTCCCATTGTCCTTTACCTGCTCCGCGTAATCGAGCAGACGTTCGGTGGCGTCGTCTCTTCGGTCGAGCAGCACATCTTCTATTCGGATGAGCAGTTCTTTGGGAATTTCGTCATAAACCTCGAGCATTTCCGGGTTTACGATCCCCATATTCATGCCGTGTTGTACCGCGTGGTAAAGGAATGCGGCATTCATCGCTTCACGTACGACATTGTTCCCGCGAAACGAAAAGGATACGTTACTCACTCCTCCGCTGACATTGGCGTAAGGCAGATTTTCCCTTATCCATTTGGTTGCCCTGAAAAAATCTACCGCGTTTTTACGGTGTTCTTCCATCCCCGTACCTACCGGGAAAATATTCGGATCGAAAATAATGTCTTCCGGGGCAAACTTCACTTCGTTCACCAGGATGTCATAGGATCGTTTGCAAATCTCTATCCTTCTTTCGTAGGTATCTGCCTGCCCTGCTTCGTCAAAAGCCATGACAATAACTGCCGCACCGTATCTTCTGATGGTCCTGGCATGTTTTACAAAGGTTTCTTTTCCTTCTTTTAAGCTGATGGAATTAACGATACACTTTCCCTGAACTACCTTAAGCCCCGCTTCTATGATCTCCCACTTGGAACTGTCAATGACAACAGGAACACGGGCTATATCGGGTTCGGATGCAATAAGGTTCAGGAACGTGGTCATGGTCTGAACACCATCTATCATACCCTCATCCATGTTCACGTCAATGATCTGTGCACCTCCTTCTACCTGTGCCCTGGCCACGTCCAGTGCTTCCTGATATTTTTCTTCTTTTATCAGGCGCAGGAACTTCCGGGAACCGGTTACGTTGGTACGTTCCCCGATATTGATAAAGTTGCTCTCGGGGGTCACGATCAAAGGCTCGAGCCCCGACAGCTTTAGCGGCCGGATTTTCTGTTTTTCCCTTCCCTCCGATGGCGGATCGTCATATTGTTTCTCGTCTGTATTTCCTTTTCCCACGAATCCTCTGGTGTTTTAATCGTCGTTATTTTGTCAGACTGTCTGATGGCAGCCTATCTCTGGTTTTCCATACCGGGACCGTTATTAGCCACGGAGTTATCACTACATCCTAATTATATTCCCGTCAGGGCTTAAGCCAAAGCTTCCAGTTTTCTGGGTTTATACCGGGCTGCGATCTCTGCTATAAGCTTTATATGATCCGGCGTAGTCCCGCAGCATCCCCCGATAATGTTTACGAGGTTATCATCCAGGTATTCCCTGATCAGTTCCTGCATCTCTTCCGGTGTCTGGTCATATTCCCCGAAGGCATTGGGTAAGCCCGCATTGGGATGAGCCGAAATATTAAGATCTGTATTTAGTCCGAGCCGTTTCAGATAAGGTTTAAGCTGATCGGCCCCTAAGGCACAATTAAACCCCACACTTAATAGCGGGATATGTGATATGGATATCAGGAAGGCCTCCACGGTTTGACCGGACAGTGTTCTTCCGGAAGCATCCGTGATCGTTCCGCTGACCATTACGGGGGTGTCCAGCCCTCGTTCTTCCTTCATTTCCTCAATAGCGAACAGTGCAGCTTTGGCATTTAACGTATCGAAAATTGTTTCAACCAACAGTATATCTACCCCACCATCTACCAGTGCTTCCACCTGCTGTTTATAAGCTATTCGAAGTTCATCGAAGGTAATGGCCCTGTATCCGGGATCATTTACATCGGGCGACATGCTTGCGGTCCTGTTTGTCGGGCCAACAGCCCCGGCTACAAATCTCGGTTTTTCCGGGTTTTTAGCAGTGAATTTGTCTGCTATTTCCCTGGCTATCCTGGCCGATTCGTAGTTCAACTCGTAAACGAGATCTTCCATATAGTAATCTGCCATGGCAATGGTAGTGCCCGAAAAGGTATTGGTCTCCACAATATCCGCCCCGGCTTCAAAATACTTGGCATGTATCTCTGCAATGGCTTTGGGCTGAGTGAGCGAAAGCAGATCGTTGTTCCCTTTCAACGGGTGGGCGTAATCTTTAAAACGCTCCCCGCGAAAGTCTTCTTCCGTAAATTGGTATCTTTGGAGCATGGTACCCATGGCCCCATCCAGTACCAGTATCCTTTTTTGAAGTTCTGCTTTTATAGCACTCATAAGATCGATCGTTTTGCCTTATGTACCGGATAACAGGATTATTTATATCATATCCGGGACAAAAACCGTTGATTTGTTTGTAAAATGTTATCAGAAAACAGGGAGAAATACGGGAAGTATTTGCGTCATCTGTCCCTATGTCACCACAGGGGTAGAATTTAGCACCTTCTCCGCTTCAGGCACGGAGGGTTGCTAAGGCTTCACCGGGTCTATTCCCTCTGCCTTTCTTGATAACTTCGATAAATTCAGAATGCAAAGAAATGTAATCCCTTTTTCTTTTGCAAACTAATTGCTGTTTTTTTATTGCTATAACAGCCCTGTGCGAATTGGTTCCGGGACAGGGCTGTTTTTCACTATATCCTTGTATTCACAGAATAGAAATCCTATGGGCGATACACTGCCTTATATCTCTGCAATTGCAATTGGCAATCGGTATTATACTTCGATGGCCTTGATGACTTCTTTTTTGGCTTCTTTTTTCGTGCCGTCAAAACCTTGTATTCCACCTACGGTGGTATATTTCATCACGTAACGTTTATCCGGGAATATCCTTTGATAGGCACTCTGGCACATAATTGCGGCTTCGTGAAAACCGGAAAGGATGAGTTTTAATTTTCCTTTATAGGTATTCACATCTCCAATGGCGTAAATGCCCGGGATATTAGTGGAATAGTCATAGGAATTATCCACTTTGATGGCATTCTTCTCTATTTCCAGTCCCCAGTCGGCTATAGGGCCTAATTTCGGTGACAATCCGAAAAGAGGGATAAAATAATCCGCATCGCGGATAAACTCTCCTTCGTCCGCATGATTGATAACAACGGAATTCAGGTGGCCTTCTCCGAGTAACCCTACAACTTCGGCACGGGTTACCAGGTTGATTTTCCCCAGTTTTGCCAGTTCTCCGACTTTTTCTACGGAATCCAGGGCTCCGCGGAACTCATTTCTACGGTGTACCAGAGTAACTTCGGATGCTACATCGGCCAGGAAAATGGACCAGTCCAATGCAGAATCTCCTCCTCCGGCAATAACCACTTTTTTGTCCCGGTATACTTCCGGATCTTTTATCATATAAGCGACACCATTGTCTTCATAGTCGGCAATATTATCTATCAGCGGTTTTTTGGGTTCAAAAGACCCCAATCCTCCTGCGATGGCAATTATCGGTGCATGGTGTTGCGTACCTTTATTGGTAGTTACGATAAAACTCCCGTCTTCAAGTTTTTCTATGGTTTCCGCTCTTTCTCCCAGGGTAAAACCAGGACTGAAAGGTTTTATCTGTTCCATAAGATTATCAACCAGGTCACCCGCTTTTATTTCTGGAAAACCGGGAATATCGTATATTGGTTTTTTAGGGTAAAGTTCGGAACATTGTCCTCCTGGCTGTGGCAAGGCATCTATCAAATGCGTTTTTAACTTTAACAACCCGGCTTCAAAGACCGTAAACAGACCGGTAGGCCCGGCACCGATTATTAAAATATCCGTCTTTATCATCTTCTTCTGTTTCTGTTATTTATATATACGTAGTGTTAATTTTTCTTTTTCGGGTACCCGTTCATCAGGCTTTACTGATAAACGATCTTGTGATATGGTTCAGTTTTTCCACTTTCTCTTCAAAATTCTCCTTTAACGTACCCCGATACCGGTTGAGGTTTTCTACCAGTTCGTTAATATCTTCCGGTATGATCTCCTCAAAAAGCTGCCGGAGCCTTTTGGCCATGGTAGGTGATTTGCCATTGGTGGATATGGCTATTTTCACATTGCCCTTGGTAACTATTCCTCCCAGGTAAAAATCGCATAGTTCGGGGGTGTCGGCTACGTTTACGAGTATATTCCTCGCACGGGCATCATCGCATATCTGTTTGTTTACTTCCGGATCGTTTGTCGCCGCAATCACCATATGTTTTTTATGCAACACATTGGTAGAATACGGTCTGTGCAACAAGGGAATATGGTGTTTTTCTGCCAGTGTTCTCACTTCATCACTAAAATCCGGTGCAACCACAATAACTTTGGCATTGGGACTGGATTTCAGTAAAAAAGACAGTTTTTCATACCCTACGTTACCTGCTCCTACAAGCAGCACATTGAGTTCGTTAACTTTGAGAAATACAGGGTACAGTTCGTTCTTTTCCATAATCATGATCCCCGAAGGGTGTGTTATCTTTTAAACAGTTGCGCTTTCTGAAGAGCGTCATACTTCTCCGGGATCACGGTATTTACTTCTTCGTACAATCCTTTTAATTTCACGCTTTCCCTTACTACTTCGCCTATTACGATAATAGCCGGGGAACTGAGTTTTTTATCACGTACAACATCGCCTATGGTATTTACCGTACCGCATCCGAAATGCTCGTTAAGGGTCGTACCGTTCTGAATAACCGCTACGGGGATGTCTCCTTTACCACTCTCACGAAACAGTCCCATAATAACATCGATTTTACTCATTCCCATCAGAATGACTACTGTTGCCGACGATTGGGCTGCAAGGCGAATATCTTCGGACAGCTTTCCTTCCGATGTTGTTCCGGTGACTACCCAGAAACTTTCGGCAACATGTCTTTTGGTGAGGGAAATCCCCTGGTATGCCGGTACGGCCACAGAAGAGGTAATTCCAGGGACTACCTCAGCTTCCACACCGAAACTTTCGGCATAATCGATCTCTTCGGTGCCACGGCCAAAAATAAAAGGGTCTCCCCCTTTTAATCGGACTACGGTACCCGATGCGAAAGCATGTTGTACGATCAGTTTGTTTATTTCATCCTGCGAATGTACATGGTACCCTTTGCGTTTCCCTACAAAAATTTTCTTTGCATTGACGGCATGTTCCAGAATATCCCTGTTGATAAGGGCATCATACAACACCACATCTGCCGATTGCAGAGCCTTGATACCTTTGAGGGTAATGAGATCCGCATCGCCGGGGCCGGCCCCTACTAATATTAATTTCGGTTTCTTCACGTACTAATCACAGTTGAGTTCCGAATGTCAGAACTTCGGAAAATCATTCTTAATTCTTTTAACTTGCCACCAGTTCCTGGTCCCTGTATATCCTTATCTGGTCAAGGAATGTACGGGAATCTTCCAGGTATTTCTTAGCGAAATCTTCGGACGGTTCATTTTTGTTGATCTGGTATACCAGGTCGGCAAATGTATTTCCTGCCGAAGTCTCAACTTTTATCTTTCCTTCATCCACAAATACTTCCTGGAACTGGCTGATTATACCTGCGTGGGTATTGGTCTTTTTATTCTCAGACAACAACAGTGCTTTTGCCGTATTTATCAGGGCAGCATAGGAATGATAAATACCATCTGCCCATTGCTCCTCTTTCAGGGATTCCTTTGCACTGTCTATCTTCTCATCACTTTCGAATAACAAGGTCGCCACAAGGTCTATCACCACACCGGCACATTCTCCTACCCCTACTTCCTGTTTGTAGGTATCGGCATGGCCCCAGTCTTTAAAGTCATCTTCCGTAAGGTTATCCGTATCCGAAAGCGGTTTCAGTATATCGTAAAAATAGGTTTTACCCTGCCTGTCGTAATAACCCAGAAAACTTTCTCCGGTCGTTGCATTGACTTTATAGTCATCCAGAATAGTCCGGAGAGCTTCGGGACCACGTTTGCTGGGTATTTTTATCACCTTATCGGAGAACCTTCCGTTACCATCCCCGAGTACGCCCCCTCCAAGTAATACCTGCAATGCCGGGGCTACCAGCTTTCCGGAACGTATGGACATTCCCTGGAAACCAATGTGTGCCATCATGTGCTGGCCACAGGCATTCATACATCCGCTTATCTTGATAGCCATGTCGGTATTGTTCAGGTATTCCGGGTATTCATCCCGTAATACACCTTCCAGTACCTCGGCTATTCCGGTACTGTTAGCAATACCCAGGTTACAGGTATCGGTACCGGGACAGGCGGTAATATCTGCCGTACTGTTATATCCCGCATCGGTAAACCCTAGCTTCTTAAGTTCCGTATAAAAGAAAGGCAACAGATCTTCACGAACATAAGGAAGCAGGATATTCTGCCGGAGTGACAAACGCAACTCGTTACCTGCATAATTCTTTATGAGATCGGCCAGCTGCCTTGCCTTGTCCGTATAAAAGTCTCCCAGGAGCACTTTGATACCAATGGAAACAAAGCCGTCCTGTTTCTGAGGAATGATATTTGTACTTTTCCATTGCTTATAGGCCTTTTCATCTTCGATTTCTACTTTTGGCACTTCTCTATCTTCCAGATTTTTCAACACAATAGCATGTGCATCAAAACCTTCGGTATCGATGGCGTAGGTTTGAAAAGGCAGGGCTTTTTGTTCTTCCTGTACCAGACGGGTGAATTCCTCCACTCCCATATCCTTCAGTAAAAACTTCATCCGTGCTTTCATTCGTTTGGCCCTTTCCCCGTAACGGTCAAAAATACGCACCACACCTTCTATAAGCGGTATGATACGATCTTCATCGAGAAATTCATAAATAACATCCGCATGTCTCGGCTGAGAACCAAGTCCACCTCCAAGCAATACCTTAAATCCTCTTTTGCCATCTTTTATTTTCGGTATAAAACCAAGATCGTGCATATAACTCAATGCGGTATCCGCATCGGAAGAGGAAAAAGATATTTTAAACTTACGTCCCATCTCTTGCCCGATAGGGTTTCGCAACATATATTTAAAAGCTGCATGTGCGTGGGGAGTAACGTCAAAAGGTTCATTTACATCAATCCCGGCAGTTTCGCTGGCGGTAATATTTCGTACCGTATTGCCACAGGCTTCGCGGATCGTCACATCGTCCTTTTCCAGTTGCGCCCACAGTTCGGGTGTTCTGTCCAGACTTACGTAATGTATCTGGATATCCTGTCTGGTCGTAA
The DNA here is from genome assembly GCF_052983395.1 of Sinomicrobium halophytocola. Lineage (NCBI taxonomy): Bacteria > Pseudomonadati > Bacteroidota > Flavobacteriia > Flavobacteriales > Flavobacteriaceae > Sinomicrobium > Sinomicrobium halophytocola. Next base: position 196,784 of record NZ_JBRKIT010000035.1, on the reverse strand, counting down.
TATGAAGACGACCGGTAGAATATTCATCCGAAACATCGGCTATACGATGCAACTGCTCGCCCGTTACCTTTCCGTAAGGCAACTTTATACGAATCATCTGCACTCCCGCCTGTCGCTGACCATATATTCCCCTGGCCAGACGCAGACTCCGGAAACGCTCCTCATCTACCTTGCCTTCACGGAACAAACGGATCTTTCGCTCCAGGTCAATAATATCTTTCTCTACTACGGGGTTCTCTATTTCTGTTCTAAAACTCTGCATTGCTATTAGTCTATTTAGTCGATAGATTTATAGGTTTATAATGCAAATGTAAGAGATAATTCTTTATAAACTATAGAATTAACGGATTTTTTTGTCACGCGTCCTTTTAAAATAGTTAAATAGCATAAAAACGCCCTTTACGGACACTTGTACCACATAAAAAGATCTCTCCCTAACGAGAATTACCTCAGTTAATTACCTCATAACACCCCGAGTTATCGGGACACAAGGTATCAGATGGCCTTAAAAGCATCGGAGTGTTTCCGATGCTTACTTAGCGCTTAAAAAATGTTAAAATACATTCCTGAAATTTCCAGGTATTTGCATATTTTATGTATTTTTCCCTTATGAATTATCTAATTGTCTCGGCCCTGGCCCCCGTTGTAGCGATACTCCTTTATATTTACATCAAAGACAGATATGAAAAAGAGCCTTTGCGGCTGTTATTTTTCAGCTTTGTTTTGGGTGCGATAGTTAGTGTAATAATCACCATGCTTATCTCAACAGTATATCAACGGGTTGTTCCGCTCCATTACAGCAATAATATTTTCCAGGAATTTATAAGGGCTTTTCTGGTGGTGGGGCTCACGGAAGAATTCAGTAAATATATCATAGTACGATATTTTGCCCAACCGAAAAAGGCCTTTAACGAGCCTTTCGACGGCATTGTATATTCGGTAATGGTATCTATGGGTTTTGCAGCGACCGAAAATCTTATCTACGTATTCGACGGCGGGTACCAGGTGGCTTTGGTCAGGGCATTTACAGCTGTTCCGGCACACGCTACCTTTGGTATACTTATGGGATATTTTATGGGGAAGGCCAAATTTTCACGTAACCGTCAAATGCTCAATCTCTGTGGACTATTTCTCGCAGTACTCTTTCATGGGGCTTATGATTTTTTCCTGTTTATAAACTTCATACCGGGAACCTGGACCGGTGCTTTTGTTTCTCTGGCCATCGGGCTATTTCTATCCAGAAAAGTCATAAAAAAACATCAGGACAATTCTCAGTTCAAGGTGTAACGCGAAAGAATTCCTATCTTTATGCCTATACGTTTTAAAAATCCAAGTGCGGAATGACAAAAATTGCGAAATATGTATATCTTGTTCTCTTTCGCTGATAAGCAATAAAAAACATCTAACATCCGGTCGTCTATGGACAAAACCTATAATGTAAACGTTAATGATACTTTCGCCTTTACAATCGATACACACGAAGCCATATCCCTGGACATGGCAGGAACGGGGCAAGACTCATTTCATATCCTGAAAAACTACAAATCCGGTAAAGTACAGATCGTGGAAGCATATTTTTTACAGAAAACCTATACTGTACGGATAGACGGAATTACCCACCGGGTTAAAATATCTGATGACATTGATCGCCTTATCGAAGAAATGGGTTTCACCCGAAACGAAGCTGAACACATATCCGAGATAAAGGCTCCCATGCCTGGCCTGGTGCTGGATATTCAGGTTAAGGAAGGTCAGAATGTCCTGGAAAACGATATACTGGTCGTCCTGGAAGCCATGAAAATGGAAAACGTTATTCTCTCCCCCCGCGATGGCATTATCAAATCCATTGTCATACAAAAAGGAACCTCGGTAGACAAAGGACAGCTATTACTTGAATACGAATAATTGTTTTACAGTAAAATTCACCTTGGAAGACACTTAAAGTATCAACAATATATACCATCAAAACCTTAGAGAGTGAAAAAAATATTGATAGCCAATCGCGGAGAAATTGCTCTCCGTGTTATGCGAACCATCCAAAAAATGGGTATATCCACCGTTGCCGTATATTCGGAAGCCGACCGGAACGCTCCACATGTGAAATATGCAGATGAAGCGGTTTATATCGGAGAAGCCTCTCCGGAAAAGTCATACCTCTCCATAGATAACATTATCCGTGCAGCACTGCAGACCGGGGCGGACGCCATACATCCGGGATACGGTTTCCTGAGTGAAAATGCCCGGTTCGCCGAAAAAGCCGAAGAAAACAATATTATTTTTATAGGTCCGCCATCATCTGCCATTCGCATCATGGGAAGTAAACTAGCTGCCAAAGAAGCCGTAAGTGCTTACGATATTCCCATGGTTCCCGGAACAGATCACGCCCTTACGGACACGGAAAAAGCAAGACAGATAGCAGGTAATATAGGCTATCCGATACTTATAAAAGCTTCTGCAGGCGGTGGCGGAAAGGGTATGCGGGTTGTTAAGGCAGAAAAAGAACTGGAATCTCAGATCAAAAGGGCCATTAGCGAGGCCAGCTCCGCATTCGGTGATGGTTCTGTTTTTATTGAAAAATATATAGCTTCTCCCCGGCATATAGAAATACAGGTCATGGCCGACAATCACGGCAATGTTATTTACCTGTTTGAAAGGGAATGCAGCATACAAAGAAGGCATCAGAAGGTCATTGAAGAAGCTCCTTCCGTAGTGCTTAGTCCGGAGCTCCGCATGAAAATGGGAGAAGCCGCTGTCAACGTTGCTAAGGCATGTAATTACAGGGGTGCCGGAACCGTGGAATTCCTGCTCGACGAAAACCACGACTTTTACTTTCTGGAAATGAATACCCGCCTGCAGGTAGAACACCCGGTTACGGAATGGATAACCGGAACGGATCTCGTAGAACTTCAAATACAAGTAGCCCGGGGAGAAGAACTTTCGCTCCGGCAGGAAGACCTTTCTATCCGGGGCCACGCCCTGGAACTCCGCGTATATGCCGAAGACCCTCTCAACGATTTTCTCCCGAGCGTGGGACACCTGGAACGCTATGAAATTCCTTTGGGAGCAAACATTCGCGTAGACAACGGATTTGAAGCCGGTATGGATGTTCCCATTTTTTACGATCCTATGCTGGCCAAATTGATAACCTATGGCCGGACAAGGGAAGAAGCCATACAAACCATGATCCTCGCCATTGAAAACTATATTGTGGAAGGGGTGGAAACTACCCTGCCTTTCGGGAAATTCGTCTGCATGCACGAAGCATTCCGCTCGGGAAACTTTGACACTCACTTTATCCAGAAACACTATACCCCGGAGGCTTTGCGATCGAAACAGGAAGAAAACGCCAGAATGGCCGCTTTGATCGCCGTAAAACGATATACGGAAGACCTGAAAAAATTACGCATTCCCAGGACATAATCATTCCAAAAATCAAATTACACTATGGATTCCGAAATAAAAGACCTGAACGAGAAACTGGCCAAAGCTTATCTTGGTGGTGGCCAGGAACGGATAGAAAAGCAACATCAGAAAAAGAAACTGACCGCAAGGGAACGGGTTGAATATCTTCTGGACAACGGTTCCTTCGAGGAGATCGGCGCCCTGGTCATACATCGCACCAAAGATTTCGGGATGGAAAAACAGCAATATTACGGGGATGGTGTGGTTACCGGTTACGGTACCATAAATGACCGCCCGGTGTATGTTTTTGCCCAGGACTTCACAGTATTCGGGGGTGCCCTTTCCGAAACTCATGCCGAAAAAATATGTAAGGTGATGGACCTGGCCGTAACCTCGGGAATTCCCATTATAGGGTTGAATGATTCCGGTGGAGCACGTATACAGGAAGGTGTTCGCTCTTTAGGAGGATATGCGGATATTTTTTACCGCAACGTAAAAGCTTCCGGGGTAGTTCCGCAAATTTCAGCCATTATGGGGCCATGTGCGGGTGGTGCCGTTTATTCTCCTGCCATCACAGACTTCACCATAATGGTAAAGGATACCAGCTATATGTTTGTCACAGGGCCTAATGTGGTAAAAACCGTAACTAACGAAAATGTAACTTCCGAAGAACTGGGTGGTGCCGGAACCCATGCATCCAAATCGGGTGTAGCTCATATTACCTCATCAAATGATGCCGAATGTCTTGAGGATATAAAAAAACTGCTGGGTTACCTTCCTCAGAATAACAGGGAAAAACCACTGTCTCTGCCCTTTGAACCCGGAGATGAAATACGGGAAAACCTTCTTTCCATCATCCCCGATCATACCAATAAACCTTATGATATGCACGAAGTGATATCGGGCATTATTGATGCCGAATCTTTTTTTGAAATACACAAGGATTACGCCACCAATATTATTACCGGCTTTGCCAGGCTCGGAGGGCGCAGTATTGGTATTGTGGCCAATCAGCCTATGGTCCTGGCAGGAGTGCTGGATGTGGACAGTTCTAAAAAAGCTTCCCGTTTCGTGCGTTTCTGCGATAGTTTTAATATTCCTTTACTGGTACTTGTTGATGTTCCCGGTTTTTTACCGGGAACAGACCAGGAATGGAATGGCATCATATCTAACGGCGCCAAATTACTTTATGCCTTCAGCGAAGCAACAGTACCCAGAATTACAATCATTACCCGGAAAGCATACGGGGGAGCTTATGACGTTATGAATTCCAAACACATCGGGGCGGACTTTAATTTTGCCTGGCCAAGTGCGGAGATTGCCGTAATGGGAGCCAAAGGAGCGGCGGAGATCATTTTTAAAAAGGAGATTTTTGCCGCGGAAGATCCGGACACAAAACTGAAGGAAAAGGAAGCCGAGTACTCCAGGTTATTTGCCAATCCGTATATCGCTGCCAACCGTGGGTTTATCGACGAGGTTATACTACCACAGGATACCAGGAGAAAACTATTGAAAGCGTTTGCCATGCTGAAAAACAAACAGACCGACAATCCGAAGCGAAAACATGGTAATATCCCCCTGTAATCCTCTGAAACAGGAAAACCCATAAAGCAGATGTAAACTATTGCCTTAGTTACCTATCCCACCAGGTTATTGTCCACCAGGCTGATCCCGCCTTCGATCAAATGTGCTATCTTAGGGAAATCTGCTTTCATCTTGTCCAGGTAAACCAGTATTTCCCGTGCAAAAGCGTCATCTCCCTGGTCTACGGCAAGCTCGTACAACTCTACGGAAAGTAACCAGTCTTCGGTATGATTCGCTTTCAGGCTTTCAAAGATACCGTGCATGGCCGTGGATATTTCCCTGCCTTCGCGTATATCTCTCACATCCTGGTATAACACTTCAAGAATAAGCTGTTCCGCCGATTTCTTTATCTTAATGGTCTTTTCCGAAGGTGCATGTGTGATAAGATCAAAACTCTTTGTATCTGCCGGTCCGGAAAATGCGGAAACCACCTTTTTACCTACGGCCATATCATAAACTCCCCACTCCGGTTTAAAGAGTATTTTCTCTCCGCAGGTTACTACACAATTCTTAAAGCTGATCAGAATAATTTTCCCCTGAAGGTTTCTCGTTCCGGTAATAATTTCCCCGGTAACTTCTATACCTCCCTCAAATTCCAGGGTTATCCTTTCGCCTTCGTATATATTGTATGCTTTCAAATCGCGCGGACTCATATCTTCTATGGCCAGATTGATCCCCTTTAGTTTTCCAACAGGGCTGCCGAAACCTTCGGCATGATAAGCCGTCCCGTGCCCTACAAGTTCTTTTTCCCGGTACGACAGAGCAGTTTTTCCTGTAGTTTGCAGGTAAACAGGCTTGCCATCGTGTTCTATGACATCCGTAAAAATCCCGGAAATTTGCAGTCCCGTACTGAGTTCAGCGGTGCCCAAAGCCCCGGAGACGATAAGCTTACGCATACCGCTAAGCCCGCCGGTGCGCAGGGCCATGGTATTGGCAAACTCCTCCAGTACCAGGCTAAGATGGGCAAAATCAGGTGTCACATATAGTTGTGGCTGTGGCTTGGTAATGTCAAACTCACGATAAGCCGTCTCTATGTTATACGGGAGTTTATCCACATTATCCGTCATACACCAGGCACTCTCTCCTATGGAAGACAGGAGACCCGCTCCGTATATTTTCGGGTTTTCAACTGTTCCTATCAACCCGTATTCCACGGTCCACCAATGCAAATTACGGATCAACGCCATTTCACTGGGTTTCCCCATATTCTTTTGAAGTTCCTCCACCCCTTTCTCCGCTTCCTCAATTTCATGGCCCGGTGTTCCCGGCGCTTCCTTTATAATGGATAAATGACGAATAGCTTCATACATTTCATAATCCTTTGCGCTTGATATGGCCTTACAGCCTATTTCCCCGAACCTTCTGAGATATTCCGCATATTCCGGGTTGGCAATGATCGGGGCGTGCCCTGCTCCCTCGTGAATAATGTCCGGTGCGGGAGTATATTCAATATGCTCCAACTGACGTATATCGGATGCGATCACCAGCACATTATAGGCCTGAAACTCCATAAAAGCGGCCGGCGGTATAAAACCGTCTACTGCAACAGCAGCCCAGCCTATCTCTTCCAGGATGCGGTTCATACCGTACATATTGGGTATACTATCTATGGATATCCCCGTTTGCCGTAACCCGTCCAGGTACGAAGAATGGGCCACCTTACTCAGGTAGTCCACATTTTTACGCATTACATAACGCCATACCGCCTGGTTAATAGCAGAGTAATCCTCATAGTTCTGAGGCTTTATAAACTGCTTCAAATGCGCGGGAAGCTTTTCTAAGACAGGATTACTTTTGTATGCGGGTACCATGATATACTGAAGTATTTTTACGGATTTACTCAAATTTACGAAAAATGGCAGAGATATATCGCTATCCTTCTCCTGTATCTTTTAACCCCCTGAGCATTTCCCTTTTACCCGGAGGGCCGGGAAGACGTTCTACCGTAAATCCCACCGTTTGCATAGCTCTCCTGACACTACCTTTGGCAGAATAAGTAACCAAAACACCTTTTTCTTTCATGGCAGCATACATTGTGGCAAAAATAGCCTCCGTCCACAATTCCGGCTGTACCCGGGGCCCGAAAGCATCAAAATATACCAGGTCGAATTTCTCCTGGTCAGCAATATCCGAAAAAGATTGTTTTCTCTTGGTCAGCACAAATCCTTCGGATATGTTGTGGGGAACTTCCCAGGAAACGTCATGCATCTTTTCAAAGAGGGAAGTCCACTGTTGTGCTCCCAGTTCTGCGACATAGTTCAGTTGTTGCAGTTCTTCGGAAGAAACCGGATAGGCCTCTACCCCGGTATATTCCAAGTGTAACTTTCTCTCTTCGGCTTCCAGAAGAGTTATGAAAGCATTGAGCCCTGTTCCGAAACCTATTTCCAGAACGGACACCTTTTCCTTTGCCACTCTATCCAGTCCGTTTTTTATAAAAACATGCCTGGCTTCCTGTATGGCCCCGTGAACGGAATGGTAGTGTTCGTCCCAATCTTCCAGGTGTATGGTTGTGGAACCGTCTGCCGTTTTTATTATTTTTCTTTTCAAATGGTATGAGAATACTTGGTTATTGCATTACGGATCATTAAAAATACGGATATCCTTTTACTTTTTAATAAGTACCCCGTTAGCTTCAACGGCATAGGTAATCCTCGGTTCGGTGATCTGCGCTATTTCTTCTTCGGTCTTTCCGGCATCTTCGGCATAGTGTCTCAGGTCTTTGACCGGCATTTCTTCAACATAGGCTTTCCCTTCGATAACCACTTCCCCGGAAGCGTCTTTCGGAACAAAAAATCCGTAGTCTTTAAAACGTACCATAGCTTCCCGGTCACCGGCTAGTTTCACTTTCATCCAGCAACCTTTTTTGGGACATACTTCCAGGATCGTAGTGGTAAATTTAACAGGAATGGTGTCGGTTTTTCCCAGTCTGTCAAATCGGTTATTCATTTCCCCGGCCTCCCATCGGTCGGCAAGGGTTACAGAATCTCCGTAAGAACTATAGGCAGATTGTTGTTCTACATCCTTTTTGACACTTTGTTTACAATTACTCAAGACAGCTAAAAACAATACTGCTAAAAAATTCACTATTAACGCTTTCATATCTTTATTTTTTAAGAAATTGATCCATCACACGTCACTATTCACTAACAAAATAAACGAATTTTATGTGATTTTTTAATTCCATATACGTATTTATTTAATTACTTTAGCTATAAAATTTATTTGACCATGAAGACAGAAGAAATAACTCCTATTAACATTAAAAAAGCGGCCGGTTCAAAGATAGAAAAAGTAGATTTTAACCATCTTACCTTCGGAAGTGTATTTACCGACCATATGTTTGTATGCGACTATGCAAATGGCAACTGGGGTACCCCGGAAATAATTCCTTATCAGCCTTTGGTTCTGGACCCTTCTGCCCGGGTATTTCACTACGCCCAGGCGGTCTTTGAAGGAATGAAAGCTTACAGGGATGATAATGACAGTGTTTGGCTTTTTCGTCCTGACGAAAATTTAAAAAGGATCAATAAATCTTCTGTACGTATGGCCATGCCGGAATTTCCGGAGGATTACTTTTTCGACGGACTGAAAACCCTGCTCAAACTGGACGAGAAATGGATCCGCAAGGGAGAAGGCAATTCGCTTTATATACGTCCGTTTGTAATTGCTACGGAGCCAAGCGTTATGGCTTCTCCTTCCGGGCAGTATAAATTTGTAATTATATGCTCTCCGGCGCAATCTTATTATGGCGGAGAAGTACGTGTAAAAATAGCCGATCACTACAGCCGTTCTGCGTCGGGCGGTATCGGGTATGCCAAAGCTGCTGCGAACTACGGCGCCCAGTTTTATCCTACTACCCTGGCAAATAAAGAAGGATATCAACAGGTTATCTGGACGGATTCCAATACACACGAATACCTGGAAGAGGCTGGTACCATGAATGTATTTTTTCGCATAGGTGATACTCTTATTACCGCGCCTACCAGTGACAGAATATTGGATGGAGTTACCCGAAAAAGTGTCATAGCTGTTGCTGAAGCCAACGGCATTAAAGTAGAGGTAAGACCTGTTAAGGTAGGAGAAATTGTTGCCGCCGCCAAAGCCGGAACTCTGAAAGAAATTTTCGGCAGTGGTACTGCTGCTGTGATAAACCCGGTAGCAGGATTCGGATATAAAGACGAAAAGTTCGAACTCCCGAAAAAAGATGACTCTTATGCTTCTATGATCAAAAAATCCATCATGGATATCCAGTATAACAAATCCGAAGATCCTTTCGGATGGCGTTATGAAGTAAAATAACGCCCATATACATCAAAAAGCAGGTTGCAGTTGTTCCGGAAACGGAGCTAATTGCAACCTGCTTTTTTATTTTTCCAAAACCTTCACAATATCGGGCTTGAAATAGTTAGGCCCTTTCATCACTTTACCGTCTTCCCGGTATATCGGTTTACCATCTTCTCCCAGTTTACTCATATTGCTTCGCTGTATCTCTTCAAAGACCTCTTCGATCTTATGTTGCATACCGTGCTCCAGGATGGTACCGCACAAAATATACAACATGTCCCCCAGGGCGTCTGCTACCTCAACAAGGTCTTGGTTTTTCGCAGCTTCCAGGTATTCTTCATTCTCTTCCGCCATAAGATTAAATCGCAGGCCTATCTTATCTGTTCCTATATCGGCAAGTGGCTTATTGGCTATCCCTAACCCGAAGGCCCTGTGAAATTCCGCTACTGCTTCCAGTTTTCTTTTCATTATTAATAAATTAAGTTTTATTTTCACTTGTTAAAATACCCATCTCTTCTCCTAAAAAACAATATTCCATATAACTCAAAGGAAGTTGTCCCAAAAGGTTTCCTTCACATCTTTTATTACCGGGAAACGACACCCTTAAACAAAACCTTTACTGTCAATAAAATGGTTATTTTTGTCTAAAAATAAATATATGTTCACAACAGGACAACTCATATTTGCCATTTTTTTCTTCATTGCCTTTGTAACGATAATTTTCTTTAGCTATAGAAAAGATAAAAGACTGCATACCAGGCACTATAGTGGAAGCATTAAGATTTTAATAGGTTTTATCATCTTCCTCGTAATTCTATTCCTGTTAAAAACATGGGTAAAATCCTAAATATTGCTCAAAATTCAAAGAGATGGTTCTTTTTATAGCATATTCTTAACGCTGAATAGATTTTTTTGTTTTTTTAAACGGACATTATTCTAAAAAAAATTATAAATTAGCGCCGTGGTTTAAAAAGTAAAAGCAATGATTACATTTTTTAGTGTACTATCTTCGCTTCTTATTATTAATGTGCTCCTTTTAACTTTCAGCATTAATAAGACGGAGAAGAAGATAAAAAAGCCTTTTCGGTTTTATCCGGAAAAGACAGAAAAGAGTCTTACTCCTCATTTTAACATCAAGAATTACAGGGAAGCGGTATAACCAGTTGATAACGGAATTTACCGGATCGCTTTAATCTTAATCTGATCAGAGATGTCTTTTTTTGTTCCGACAGAAAATGATTATGGTTTCTTTTGTGCTAATATTTACGTTATTGTGTAAATTAGCATCGGTGCAAATCAAGAGAAATCATGAAAATCATTAAATACCTTTTTTTCCTCTTTCTGATATTGGTTATAGGTATATCCATATACATTGCTATCCAGCCCTCCTCTTATCACGTAAGCCGAACCCGGGTCATACAGGGACATTCACCTGTGGTATATAACTATGTAGAGGACCTTAAAAACTGGAAGGATTGGATGCCATGGCTGGAAAAAAATCCGGATATGGCCATTAAGTACGGACAAACCACCCGGGGTATCGGAGCGGGTTTTAGCTGGACAGATAATAAGATGTATGGAAAACTGGAAACCATTTCCGTGACTCCCTATACCCATCTTGAGCAAAAACTAACTTACGATGACCATGAACCTGCCGAAGTTTCATGGATATTCGAACCGGAAGGAGATGCTACTAGGTTAACCTGGGAGACGACAGGAAACCTGGACTTCAAGTCCAAAGCTTACATACTGTATAAAGGCAGTATGGAAGAAAACCTGGGACCGGAACTTGAACAGGGTCTTAAAAAACTGGACAGCGTTATACAGGAAGATGTAAAAAAATACAGCATATCTATAGATGGTATCACAGAACAAAGCGGAGGTTTTTACCTCTACACTACCACTTCCAGCAAAATTTCCGACAGCCGGAAAAAGATTCCCGAACGCGTAAATACTATTCGGGAATACGTCACAAAACACAGCATCTCCAACATAGGAATTCCCTTTACCTATTACTATTCCCGGGATGAAGAAAATAATGCTACAATATTTTCCAACGGAGTCTTTACTTCTTCGAAGGTCATTACCGAACCGGAGAGTGATATCCTTACCGGTGAAATGCCTCCTTTCCGGGCCCTAAAGGTAACGTTAAACGGAGATACGGAAAATCTGGAAGAGGCATGGGAAAGCGCTTTCGCTTATCTTGCGGAACGACAGATATCCCAGGATTCTACCGGACCTTACCTGGAGTTTTACCCCGTAGATGCTTCTCACACCCTTAACCCGGCAAAATGGATAACAGAGATATATGTTCCTGTATCCGAACTAAACATTCCTCCTATAGTTGACTAAATCCTGACCCGACTTTAAGTCCATAAGGTTTCAATAGTGATAAAATTGTTTTTCAAAAACTAAAGCATCCGTGACAATCGGGAGCTTTAAGATTTTTTGAGCCCAATAATCTATATTTACAGACGTGGTAATCCAATCTACTTGAAAACCGGAACTCTCAATACTTCCCTCGTAATATCCATAATTTTCAAACCACATACATCATTCTTCCCTTCGTCTGCTGAAAGCATTTTATATCAAAAAAATAACAGGTGACACCACAGAACATCACTAATATAACATTCTACCATCAACCCTTATTCTTCCACTAAGAACACATATTAACGCACCAACAACCTCTTTTTTATCCACTGCATCAGAAACTCGCATAATAACCATGATTTAAGGCTACGAAAACGTTTTCGTTTTCCGCATTCCCATTCCAAAACTATCGTTTTTAATCGTCCTTAAATACAAACAAGTCATTTTTATCATGCTTTTTACAAATACACCCTAAAAATTAATGGGGTGTTTGTAAATTATTCGTAAAAATTGGAATGTTTAGTACATTTTAGTAAGGGGTATATTCAATTTAATATAAATTTAACATTCATAAAATTTATTCTCTTATGAAAAAAATAGAAGCAATTATCCGAAAATCGAAATTTGATGATGTGAAGGAAGCTCTTCATCAAATTGGAGTTAATTTTTTCAGCTATTGGGATGTTACCGGGCTTGGTAACGAAAAACAGGGACATGTATACAGGGGTGTTACTTATAGCACCGCAGATATACAAAGAAGGTATCTCTCCATAGTAGTATCCGATGAATTCGCGGAAAAGGCCATAGAGGCCATTCTCGATTCCGCGGTAACCGGTAGTGTAGGTGACGGTAAAATATTTGTGTCTCCTGTAGAGGAAACATACCGAATACGTACACGCGAAAAAGGAAAAACCTCTCTTAACTAATAAACGGATAAATAAACTAACCGACAAAGTAAACAATTAAAAGAAAAAAGTTATGGAAGAAACTTTATTGACAGCCAATAATATATGGATGATGGTATGTACCGGATTGGTATTCTTCATGCATTTAGGTTTTTCCTTTTTGGAAATAGGGCTGACACGGCAGAAAAACACAATAAACATTCTTTTCAAAAACGTATTTATAATATGCATAGGCCTTTTAATCTACTGTTTTGTAGGCTTTAACCTGATGTATCCCGGAAGTTTTATAGGAGGCGTTCTTCCCGATTATTTCATAGATCTGTTCGGGCTTTCCTTGCCGGAAAACGGCCTTACCACGGCATATGCAGACGGAGGATATACCTACTGGACAGATTTTCTTTTCCAGGGAATGTTCGCCGCCACAGCCGCTACGATAGTCTCCGGGGCGGTAGCGGAGCGAGTTAAACTGACAAGTTTTATGCTCTTTTCCGTAATTTACGTAGGCGTTGTATATCCCATAGCCGGTTCCTGGAAATGGGGAGGCGGATTCCTGGACGAATGGGGTTTTTATGACTTCGCTGGTTCTACCTTAGTACACTCCGTAGGCGGATGGGCTGCCGTTGTAGCTGTTTATCTGCTTGGGTCCCGTATTGGAAAATTCGGCAAAGACGGAAAAGTAAATGCCATTCCCGGCCACAACATTCCTATGGCCACAGCAGGAGTACTGATCCTCTGGCTCGGATGGTTCGGATTTAACGGTGGTTCTGTCCTCTCGGCAGATCCGGGAGCTACTTCCCTTACCCTGGTTACCACATGTCTGGCAGCAGCCGCAGGAGGGGTATCCTCTTTTATATTCTCCACTATAATGTATAAGAATTATGACCTGACCATGTTTCTGAATGGAATTCTGGGAGGACTCGTCGGTATCACTGCAGGAGCAGATCTGATGACTCCGACAGATGCCATTATTATAGGAATTATAGCCGGGGTAATTATTGTTTTAGGCGTAGCCTTTGTAGACAAATTGAAACTGGACGATCCGGTAGGTGCCATAGCAGTTCACCTTATATGTGGAATATGGGGTACGCTTGCCGTAGGTATTTTTGGCTCCAAAGCGGGGATGGATCAGTTCCTGGTACAGCTCGCGGGAGTGGCCATTATCGGCACATTTTGTATCATATCGGCATTCATTATACTATTTACCATTAAAAAGACCATGGGATTACGTGTTTCCAAAGAAGAAGAGCTCGAAGGACTCGATCTTCACGAACACGGAGGAATGGAAGCTTATCCCGACTTCCGAATGAACCAACACTAAAACTTACTCAATAAAAAGTCCTGAAAGTTTTTTAAAAGGAATGCGGAGCGTTTGGCAGAACGCTCCGCAAATAATCCTCATTCAAAAAGATTTTTCCGGCGTTTGTTTCGACACACAAAATCAGTAACCATCAAAACAATTAATCTTTTTATTATGAAATCGATTACTATGACAAAGTTCGTAAAAAAAGTCTTTTTTGCCATCATGGCACTCGTAAATTTAACCGTCTTTGCACAAGAAGAAACAAAATTTCAAATCAGTGGTAGTGTAGACGCTTATTACCGGTATAATTTTTCAGATGAACAAAGACAGGCTCCTCTCTCCTCGTTTGCAAATAACCCGGGATTCGCTCTCGGAATGGCCAATGTAATTGCTTCTTATGAAGGCGAAAAAGTAGGTTTTGTTGCTGACCTCGTCTTCGGCCCCAGGGGAGAAGATGCCGTCTTTCTATCCACTGGTTCCTCCAATATCGTAAACCAGTTATATATGTACTGGACCGTAAGCGATGCGGTGACCCTGACTTTCGGTAACTTCAATACCTTTCTCGGATATGAGGTTATATCGCCTACGGGAAATTTCAACTATTCCACCTCATACATGTTTTCTTACGGACCATTTTCACATACCGGTCTGAAAGCCGATTTCAGTCTGTCAGAGAACTGGTCTGCCATGCTCGCCGTAATGAACCCTACGGATTACACTGACTACAATCCGGCTGGAGTATATACTTTCGGGGCACAACTCGGATATGAAACCGAAAAAGGAGGTACATGGCTGAACGCAATTTACGGCAAGCAGTACGACGGAACCGAAATCAGTGAAAATCCGACCTTCCAGATAGACCTTACTACAGGTTATGATCTTACAGACATGTTCTACCTGGGGTTGAACGCCACTTATAACGAAACCAAAGATGCGGGAGGGTTTTACGGAGTGGCCCTGTATCCTCAGGTAAAAACATCCGAGAGTTTCGCCTTGGGCTTAAGAGCGGAATATTTTAAAGAACTGGAAGACGGAGGTCCGGTTTACGGTCCGGATATAAATACATGGGACTTTACGCTTACCGGAAGCTATACCGTAGGAGATCTTACCATTAAACCGGAACTTCGTTTAGATACTGTTTCCGAAGATATGTTCTTTGACAAGGACAGCTACGATACCGCTATTCCCTCGGAAGGCAGCCTAGGGTCTTTTGTCCTGGCCGCAATCTATAAGTTTTAAAATTTCTGAAAGTTTTTAAGTTTACTTGTTGCCTGTAAGCAGGCCCGGTTTCCAAATAGAAACCGGGCCTGCTTTTTTCTTCCCTGTCTGTCATGTATCCGGCTATACTTATTTATCTTCAAATGCCTTCACTCCGGCCCGCACGGCTATAGGGAGCATATTCTCTTTCGGCACAATGGGACAGGAATATTTTTTATTATAGGCACAATATGGGTTATATGCCTTATTAAAATCTACTATAATTTCTTTTCCCCGGGGTATACGCAAATCTATATATCGTCCCCCTCCATAAGTTTCCTCCCCGTTTGTAGCATCGGAAAAAGGCAGGAACAGGTAGTCTTCATATCCTTCCTGGGTAATCAGTTCCTGATTTTGGTATACATTGAGTGTATATTCCTTTCCGGCCATATCAAAATACAATATTCCATACCTCACTTCCTTAGTGACCCTCTCTGTCGTTGTAGGCATTAAAAAAGGGGATTCACCCGGGGTTCTTTCCAGTCTGGCTTTCACCTGCCATGTCGTATCGGCCGGAAAAAAATCAAGACCCCGGAAACGTTTCCTGTCCTTGTCTTTCAAAGGTGATATTTTAGGATCACGGAACTCTTCGTTAAGTTCACGCTGAAACTGCTCTATGTCCCATATGATGCTCGTAGTATCTGTTGTGACAGAATCCCGTGTATCATGGTATCGCTTGTCCCCCTTACAACTGGTAAAAACAACAAGAAATATCAATGTAACCAACATCGTTTTCATAACTCTTAATCTGTTTTTGTGTATTGTGAATAACATCAGTTACAAAGCTATAATTTTATTTATTCTATCCCGTAAAAATAACCACTTTCCACATTTTCGTTTACTCGAATATTATGTAAGTTTGACGTTTAATTTTTTCCCTCTATGTTTCGTTTACTCCTGCAAAAATACATATCCTCCTTCCGGGGATTTTCCAGGGAAATTTGGTTCCTTACCCTGATTACTTTTATAAATCGGGCAGGGACTATGGTACTCCCCTTTTTATCCCGGTACCTTAAAGAAGACCTCCATTTTTCCTATAGTCAAATCGGATGGATCATGGTTAGCTTCGGGCTGGGTTCTATGGCAGGTTCATGGCTGGGTGGAAAATTTTCCGATAAGATAGGTTTTTATAAAGTAATGGTATTCAGTTTATTTGCAAGTGGATTATCATTTTTTGTACTGCAATTCATAACCGGGTTTCAGGGGTTGTGCATAGCCATGTTCATTATCATGACCATTGCGGATATGTTTCGACCCGCCATGTTTGTCTCTCTTGGCGCATATAGTAAACCTGAAAACAGGACCAGGGCTCTGACACTGGTACGCCTGGCCATAAACCTCGGATTTGCAGCGGGGCCAGCCCTGGGCGGGCTTATTATCGTAAGAATGGGATATTCCGCACTGTTCTGGATAGACGGAGCCTCTTGTATTATAGCCATTACATTATTCCGCATCCTGGTAAAAGAAAAGAAAAAAAGCCTGGAAGAAATTACAGAATCGGCTATCACGAAAGAAGGGATCCCCGTTCTGAAAGACAAACCTTATTGGTTGTTCCTCTTTATTACTTTTGTACTCGGCATGTTGTTTTTTCAACTCTTCACCACCATGCCTGTTTATCATAAAGAAGTTTACGGGCTTTCGGAATTTCAGACAGGTCTGTTGATGTCACTAAACGGACTTTTGATCTTCGCCTTTGAAATGCCCCTGGTGAGCTATATAGAAAAAACAAAAACGGGGAAACCGAGACTTATTTACATCAGTACAATACTGATGACTGTCAGTTTCCTAATCCTTTTATATCCGGGCTGGACCGGGATACTTGTGCTAAGCATGGGCATTATTACCCTGGGGGAAATGATCGGTTTTCCATACACCAATGCTTTTGCCATGAGTAGAGCAAGCAAAGGCAGGGAGGGCAGGTATATGGCCCTGTACACCATGAGTTTTTCCCTGGCCCACATATGGAGCGCCAAAACAGGCATGGAGATTATAGCCCGCTGGGGATATAATGCCAACTGGCTTTTTATGGGTGGCCTGGGACTTACATCAGTCATCTGCTCACTGTGGTTACACAACATGATAAACAACGAAAAGCAGCTGGCTTAAACCGGAAAACCACATTATATCATACTACCTTAGTAATCGTTACCGCCCGAAACAATCAATGACATTATGACATTTTTGCAGCGAATCTTTACACCGTAAACCGTTGTAATAACGCGCCGAAGTGTTTGGCAATACTTTTGCAGTATGCAAGCCTGTATAAATTGTTACGTAATATGGCAAAAAAGGATAAAAACGAAGAGACCGTTAACAAAGATATGATAGCCGATGAGCAAAACGCTCCGGTTACCGAAGAAAGCACAGAAAATCAGGAACTTTCTACCGAAGACCGGCTGAAAGAAGAACTTGCCAAAGAAAAAGACAAGTTTCTCCGTCTCTTTGCCGAATTCGAAAATTATAAAAAAAGAACCGCTAAAGAGCGTATAGAACTGTTTAAAACAGCCGGACAAGATGTCGTGTCTGCCATGTTGCCTGTTCTCGATGATTTTGACAGGGCACTCATCGAAATCCAGAAGCAGGGAAGCAATGGTGATCTAACGGAAACAGATACCAGAAATGAATTGCTTACAGGTGTTGAACTTATCAGCAACAAATTCCGGGAGGCCCTGAAAAGCAAAGGTCTTATGGAAATAGAAACTACCCGGGGAGAGATGTTTGATGCCGAACTGCATGAAGCTATAACCCAGATCCCGGCACCCACCGAAGAGCTTAAAGGTACGATCATCGATGTGGTTGAAAAAGGATACCGTCTTGGAGACAAGATCATAAGGTACCCTAAAGTAGTTGTAGGAAAGTAACAGAACTGACGGTCACCTCCTGAGTTTCTCAGGTAGAAATTCAGGTAAAAAACGGAACAGATGAAAGAAGATTATTACGAAATACTGGGAATAGATAAAGGTGCTTCGGCAGCAGATGTAAAAAAAGCATACCGGAAAAAAGCCATACAATATCATCCGGACAAAAATCCGGGGGATACCCAGGCGGAAGAAATGTTTAAGAAATCTGCCGAAGCTTATGAGGTATTGAGCGATCCGGATAAACGGGCCAGGTATGATCAATACGGTCATGCTGCTTTTGACGGCAATGGTGGATTTGGCGGTGGCGGCATGAATATGGACGATATATTCAGCCAGTTCGGAGATATATTCGGAGGTGCCTTTGGCGGTGGATTCGGCGGATTCAGTGGCGGATTCGGCGGTCAACGACGTGTTAAGGGAAGTAACCTCAGGATACACGTAAAACTGACCCTGGAGGAAATTGCCCATGGTGTGGAGAAAAAGGTAAAAGTTCGCCGCAAAGTACAGGCTCCCGGAGTTTCTTATAAAACCTGCCCTACCTGCCACGGTACCGGGCAAGTAACACGTGTAACCAATACTATCCTTGGAAGAATGCAAACTTCCGCACCCTGTAACGCCTGTGGCGGGTCCGGCCAGGTTATTGAAAAAAGGCCCCCGGATGCGGATGCACAAGGACTGAAAATAAGCGAGGAAACGGTTTCCATTAAAATACCTGCAGGTGTTGCCGATGGTATGCAACTCAAAGTAACGGGAAAAGGAAACGAAGCCCCCGGTAACGGTATCCCCGGAGATCTTCTCGTTGTTATAGGGGAAACAGAACATGAAACCCTCAAACGGGAAGGCGACAACCTGCATTACGACCTGTACGTCAGCATTCCGGAAGCAGTTTTGGGTACTTCCAAAGAAATAGATGCCGTAACCGGTAAAGTAAGGATCAAGCTGGAGGCCGGTATGCAATCGGGCAAAATACTGCGTTTACGTGGCAAGGGAATTCCAAGTATCAATGGCTACGGGAGCGGAGACCTGCTGGTTCATGTCAATGTATGGACACCTAAAACCCTTAATAAGGAACAAAAAGAATTCTTCGAGCTAATGTTACAGGACGAACATTTTACGCCCAAGCCCGAAAAAAGTGATAAATCCTTCTTTGAAAAAGTTAAAGATATGTTTTCATAAGGAAAGGATTGATGACAATATTCCGCCGGAGTTAACAGCTCCGGCTTTTTTATATATCTGAGAATCTCAAATATACCGCTATGTGATTTTTTTTAATCAATTTTTACTCAATTCATAAAAATATCATAAAAAAAATGTATATTTGAAAACCCACTAAGAAATCTTAGTGTTAATTTTTTTCTTTTTCATAGCAATTTTTTCCCATCCTTGACCCCGATTAAGGATGGGTTTTGTTTTTATGCTATTTCACTTCTTATACTTATCTCCCCATCGCTTCTCTATAAATTCTTTTATACTGTTCTCCCTGGCATTCTTTGCCGGAACATAAAATGGCGTTCCTGTAATTTCATCCGGCAGAAATTCCTGGTTCACAAAATTCTGATTGTAATCATGGGCGTATTTATAATCCTCCCCGTATCCCAGCTCTTTCATCAATTTGGTAGGGGCATTCCGGAGGTGTAGCGGTACGGAAAGGTCTCCAGTTCTCCTTACGGCCTCCTGTGCCCTGTTTATCGCCATATAGGCCGTATTGCTCTTGGGGGATGTTGCCAGGTATATAGCACATTGACTAAGTGTGATCCGCGACTCCGGGTATCCAATGGTAGTGACGGCCTGAAATGTGTTATTAGCTATAACTAATGCCGTAGGGTTAGCTACACCTATATCTTCCGAAGCAAGTATAAGCATTCGCCTGGCTATAAACTTTACGTCTTCTCCTCCCTCTATCATACGGGCGAGCCAGTATACAGCACCATTGGGATCACTTCCCCTGATGGACTTGATAAAAGCGGAAACAATATCATAGTGTTGTTCACCGGTCTTGTCATAAAGCACCGTGTTCTTTTGCACCTTTTCCAACACGAGATTATTGGTTATGGTAACTTCTTCGGTCCCTTCGGAATTAATGACCAGCTCAAAGATATTCAGTAACTTTCGCCCGTCTCCACCGGAAAGCCGTAACAGGGCCTCCATCTCCTTCAAATCAATTTTCATGCCCGAAAGAACGGTATCTTTTTCCAGGGCACGGTGTAAAAGGGCTTCCATATCCGATTTATCAAAGGCATTGAGTACATACACCTGGCACCTGGAGAGCAAAGCAGGAATCACCTCAAAACTGGGGTTTTCCGTCGTAGCCCCGATAAGGGTTACCCAGCCCTTTTCTACTGCTCCGAGTAGCGAATCCTGTTGCGATTTGCTGAAACGGTGTATCTCGTCAATAAAAAGTATGGGGTTCTTTGTTGTAAAGAGTCCCCCGCCCTGCTTTGCCTTATCTATGACTTCACGGACATCCTTTACCCCACTGCTGATGGCACTAAGGGTATAAAAAGGCCGTTCACTTTCATTGGCTATAATGTTGGCCAGGGTGGTCTTCCCCGTACCGGGAGGTCCCCAGAAAATCAATGACGGAATAATCCCTCTCTTTATCTGTTTGGTCAAGGACCCGGTTTTTCCAACCAAATGCGACTGGCTGATATAGTCTTCCAGGGTCCTGGGACGTATTCGTTCTGCAAGTGGTTCATTCATGCTATAAAATTACTATATTTATTTAGATGACAATTTACCATGTTGCCCGTTTTGGTAACCAATTTGCTGTATCGAAAATAAAAAACCAATGCAAGACCAGAAAACTTTTCATTTTACTCCCTCCACTATACTCTATCCGTTTTTCTTTATGTTAATTCTGTGGACGGTATACTGGATAGAAGTGCGGTTTGGTTATGATTTTTCAGATTACGGTATACTCCCCAGAAAAATATCCGGGCTTAAGGGTATTTTGTTCAGCCCTTTCATACACGGCTCTATAAAACATTTGTACAACAATACCTTTCCTCTGCTCATTCTGGGGATAATCCTCCTCTATTTTTATGCGAGGCATAGCTTGAATGTTATACTGTATGGCACATTGCTTACCGGTTTTCTAACATGGATTATCGGGAGGGAAGCCTATCATATCGGTGCCAGCGGACTTATTTATATGCTCAGCAGCTTTATTTTTTTCAAAGGAATTTTCACCCGTTATTATCGGCTGATAGCCTTATCCCTTCTGGTCGTATTTCTATACGGAAGCTTATTGTGGTATCTTTTTCCCATCGATGAAAAGATTTCGTGGGAAGGGCATTTATCCGGATTTATTACGGGATTTATCCTGGCGGTATTCATCCGGAGCAAACTTCCCAAACCGGTGAAATACGCATGGGAGAGAGAAGATTATGACGAGAGGAACGATCCTTTTCTTAGGCACTTCGACGAGGAAGGGAATTTTATCGAAGATCCAGATGATGAAAATCCGGAGGCCGGAAAAAAAGAATAGCTATTACACTATCCCTCATGGTTAGTGTAATAGCTATCCCGGATATTCTTAATATCGTTTAGAATTTAACATTCAGCACTTCCTGAACCCGCTCTCCTCCTTCATAATATTCTGCGATCCATTTTCCGTCTTTCTGACTAAGCATTCCGTTCTTATCCTTAATGATAAAAACATTGTCTGCACTGGTACTTTGCAATACAAAAATCACTTTAGGAGTACTATCCACCAATTGATAGCCGTTTTCTATCGGTTGGGCATATAATACATTAGTATTGTTCACCGAAGTCACCTTTGTCTCCACTCTTTGTCTAACGTTCTGCGCGGCTACTGCTGCCTGTTTATTCTCTGTAATTTCACTTGCATTTACAGGTGGTGTTGAAGATGCGGCTGGTACCTGCTGCGCTGCGGGTGCAGATGTAACGACCTGGCGCCGGGATACGATAGATAGAGATGGATCGTATGAGTAGTTCAGTTCTTCCACAGAAAGGAAAGCTTTTCGCAACGCATCGTGATAGGCTGCCTTATAATCTTTCTCCTTACTCTTACCTTCTTCAGAAACATAAACCACTTCCCCCCTACAGTTTGTGAGCTCCACCACCAACTTCGTAGTAAACATATTGGAATCATCTCTTACATTCGCTTTGAGGGCAAGGCAGCTGTTTTGCTCCATTTCTTCGTTGAGATTATTGGCATAAACAGCAGTAAAATTATATTTTTCAAATAAAAACTTGGCCAAGGCATTCACCTGGTACTGGTTCTCTTTCTTAAGAAAATCGAACTTTTGGGGCACAATAACATATTTATACCCGTTAACAGTACTTTGCGCAAATCCGGAAAATACCCCGAGTATAACGAAAGCTAATACTATTATCTTCTTCATTGTATTTTATATTTTGTTTGGAGGGAAGTTCTTTCCGGATATAACTTTTTAAAAGTCATGCTTCTATCGTCTTCCGGATACAAGCCCTTTATTTCTGCTAATTTCTGAAATTCTGTCCATATATCCACTATAACCGCAAAATTTAATCCCTTACTTTTCCTAAAAGAAAGGGAATATAATGCCATAAACACAAAAAAGCCCCGAACTTTATAGTTCAGGGCCCATATTTTAAGCTTCTCCCGTAGGACCAAAATTTAAGGGTATCGGCGGCTGGTCATCGTCCTTGATCTCTCCGTGAGCCGATTCAAAACGATGGATATTTTCACCCAGTACTTTCATGAAACGTTTGGCATGCTGCGGTGTAAGAATTATACGGCTTTTCACTTTAGCCTTGGGTGTTCCGGGCATAACACTTATAAAATCCACTACAAATTCGGATATGGAATGATTGATTATAGCCAGGTTGGAATATGTTCCTTCGGCAACACTTTCATCCAGCTCTATGTCTATTTTGGCTTTTTTCGGTGTATTCTGATCACTCATCTCGTACGGTTTAAGATTCCGGGTTAAAGAAACAGGGCCGGGATACATATCCCGGCCCTGTTTTCACTTCTGTTTATATCTAATAAAGACTTGCTTCCTGTTTGCTGCTCATGATCTCATCGTATTCTTCTTTGGACCCTACGATGATATTATCATAATCGCGCATACCGGTACCGGCAGGGATTTTATGACCAACAATAACATTCTCTTTCAGTCCTTCCAGAGTATCTATCTTACCGTTAACGGCTGCCTCATTGAGTACTTTGGTAGTTTCCTGGAACGAAGCCGCAGAGATAAACGACTTGGTTTGCAGCGATGCCCTGGTAATACCCTGGAGCACCGGCGAAGCAGTAGCGGGGATCACGTCTCTTGCTACAACCAGTTTCTTATCCGCTCTTTTGAGGAGAGAGTTTTCATCTCTCAATTGGCGTAACGTCACGATCTGTCCGGCCTTGAGAGCCGTAGATTCTCCTCCATCCTCAACAACTTTCTTACCGAACAACCCATCGTTCTCTTCGATGAAGTCATCTTTATGAACCAATTGTCCTTCCAGGAAGATCGTATCTCCGGGATCGTTGATCTGTACTTTACGCATCATTTGACGAACCACTACTTCAAAGTGTTTGTCATTGATCTTAACCCCTTGCAGACGGTATACTTCCTGTACTTCATTAACCAGGTACTGCTGTACGGCAGATGGCCCTTTGATGTTCAGGATATCTTCCGGAGTAACAGAACCGTCAGACAATGCCATTCCGGCTCTTACAAAGTCATTTTCCTGAACGAGGATCTGGTTAGAGAGTTTTACGAGATATTTCTTAATCTCACCTAGCTTTGATTCTACGATAATCTCCCTGTTACCCCGTTTTATTTTACCGAAAGAAACTACTCCGTCTATTTCGGAAACAACAGCAGGGTTGGAAGGATTCCGGGCTTCGAAAAGCTCAGTAACCCTTGGCAGACCTCCCGTAATATCCCCGGCTTTGGCCGACTTACGAGGTATCTTAACCAATACTTTTCCTTCTTTGATCTTCTCTCCGTCATCTACCATAATGTGCGCACCTACCGGAAGGTTGTACGAACGCAGGGTATCTCCTTTACTGCCTTTGATAAGCAACGTAGGGATAAGCTTCTTGTTTCTGGACTCGGAAATAACCTTTTCCTGGAAACCTGTTTGTTCGTCAATCTCTACCTGGTAAGTAATTCCCTGTTCTACGTTTTCGTAAACGATGCTTCCGGAAAATTCCGAAATAATAACACCGTTATAAGGGTCCCACTGGCAGATCACATCGCCCTTGCTTATTTTCTGACCGTCTTTGATAAATATCTGCGAACCGTAAGGAATATTGTTTGTACTCAGTACTATTCCGGTTTTCTCGTCTGTGATTTTCACTTCAGAGGTACGGGATATTACCACATCAACTACTTTTCCTTCCGCATTTTCGCTTTTTACGGTTTTCAGGTCTTCTATAGTAGCTATACCGTTGAACTTGACATGCAGTTTACTCTCTTCGGAGATGTTACCTGCAATACCACCCACATGGAACGTACGCAGTGTTAACTGTGTACCCGGTTCACCGATGGACTGTGCTGCAATAACCCCTACAGCTTCACCTTTTTGCACCATTTTACCAGTAGCGAGGTTCCGCCCGTAGCACTTGGCACAGATTCCCTGCTTGGCTTCACAGGTAAGTGCAGATCGGACTTCGACACGCTCCAGCGGAGACGCATCTATCTTCTTCACTATCTCTTCGGTGATCTCTTCACCGGAAACTGCAAGTCGTTCTTCGGTTAACGGATCGTAAACATCATGAAGGGATACACGTCCGAGTATTCGCTCTCCGAGAGATTCTACGATCTCCTCGTTCTTTTTCAGTGCTTCCACTTCCACACCTCTCAGTGTACCACAATCTTCGGTATTGATAATAACGTCCTGGGAAACGTCTACGAGACGGCGTGTAAGATATCCGGCATCCGCAGTTTTAAGGGCGGTATCCGCAAGACCTTTACGCGCACCGTGCGTAGAGATAAAGTATTCCAGAATCGATAGTCCTTCTTTAAAGTTTGAGAGGATCGGGTTTTCGATGATCTCTCCACCTCCGGCGGTAGACTTCTTCGGTTTCGCCATCAGGCCACGCATTCCGGTAAGCTGACGGATCTGTTCTTTAGATCCCCTCGCACCGGAGTCGAGCATCATATACACAGAGTTAAACCCTTGCTTATCCTCACGGATACGCTTCATGGCCAACTCGGTAAGCATGGCATTGGTAGATGTCCATACGTCAATTACCTGGTTATAACGTTCGTTATTGGTAATAAGACCCATGTTATAGTTCATCATAATACCATCTACCTGCTCATTGGCTTCGGCAATCATCTGGTGTTTTTCCTCAGGGATAATAATATCACCCAGGCTGAAAGAAAGTCCGCCTTTGAATGCCATTCCATATCCCGTACTCTTTATTTTGTCCAGGAAGTCCGCTGTTGTAGGTACATCGGTTACCTTAAGTACATAACCGATAATATCCCTCAGTGATTTCTTGGTCAGTACGGCATTGATGAATCCGGCCTGCTCAGGTACCACCTCGTTAAATAATACTCTACCTACGGTAGTCTCGAGGATTTTGGTAACCAGCTCGCCTTTGTCATTAAAATCTCTGGTTCTTACTTTAATTATAGCGTTCAGGTCTACTTTCTTCTCATTGTAAGCAATAATTACTTCTTCCGGAGAGTAGAAAGTAAGTCCTTCTCCTTTTACAGCCACTTCGGGAGTACTTTTCCGCTCCTTGGTCATATAATACAATCCGAGTACCATATCCTGGGAAGGTACGGTAATCGGTGAACCGTTTGCCGGGTTCAGGATGTTATGAGAAGCGAGCATCAACAACTGTGCTTCGAGTATAGCTTCCGGTCCGAGTGGCAGGTGCACCGCCATCTGGTCACCATCAAAGTCGGCGTTGAAGGCCGTACATGCGAGTGGGTGCAGCTGGATAGCCTTACCTTCTATAAGCTTTGGCTGAAATGCCTGAATACCAAGCCTGTGCAATGTAGGGGCACGGTTCAGCAGAACCGGGTGTCCCTTAATCACGTTATCCAGGATATCCCATACTACAGGTTCTTTCCTGTCTATAATCTTTTTCGCAGATTTTACGGTTTTTACAATACCTCTTTCTATCAGTTTACGGATAACAAAAGGTTTGTAAATTTCCGCTGCCATATCTTTAGGCAGACCACATTCGTACATTTTCAGTTCAGGACCTACGACGATAACCGAACGTGCAGAATAATCCACCCTCTTACCGAGGAGGTTCTGACGGAAACGTCCCTGTTTCCCTTTGAGGGAGTCGGACAGGGATTTCAACGGCCTGTTCGATTCGGTCTTCACTGCGGAAGACTTACGGGTATTGTCGAACAGGGAATCTACAGACTCCTGAAGCATCCTTTTTTCGTTTCGAAGGATCACTTCCGGAGCTTTGATCTCCATCAATCTTTTCAGACGGTTATTTCTTATAATCACCCTTCGGTACAGGTCGTTCAGGTCGGATGTAGCAAAACGTCCTCCGTCCAGCGGCACCAACGGGCGCAGTTCCGGCGGAATTACGGGGATCACTTTCAGGATCATCCACTCCGGTTTGTTCTCTCTGTTTTGCTGCGCCTCACGGAATGCTTCCACAACCTGAAGTCTCTTGAGGGCTTCGGTTTTTCTCTGCTTGGAAGTTTCGTTATTGGCTTTATGACGAAGGTCATAAGACAAAGCGTCCAGGTCTATTCTGTTCAACAGCTCAATGATACATTCGGCTCCCATTTTAGCGATAAACTTATTGGGATCGGTATCTTCCAGGTATTGGTTATCCTGGGGAAGGCTGTCCAGTATATTCAGGTATTCTTCCTCGGTGAGGAAATCCATCTTCTTCAGTTCTTCTCCTTCGGCGTTCTTAGCATTTCCGGGCTGGATAACCACATAACGCTCGTAGTAGATGATCATATCGAGCTTCTTGGAAGGAAGTCCAAGCAGATACCCTATTTTGTTCGGTAGGGACCTGAAATACCATATATGTGCGATAGGAACCACCAGGTTGATATGTCCTACGCGGTCTCTTCGTACTTTCTTTTCCGTAACTTCTACACCACAACGGTCACATACAATCCCTTTATATCTTATCCTCTTGTATTTCCCACAAGCACATTCATAATCCTTCACCGGGCCAAAAATCCGTTCACAAAACAATCCGTCACGTTCCGGTTTGTGTGTCCGGTAGTTTATGGTTTCCGGCTTCAAAACCTCTCCGCGGGACTCCGCGAGGATAGACTCCGGCGATGCCAGGCCTATAGAGATTTTATTAAATCTTGATACTGTATTCTTATCTTTTCCTCTTGCCATGATGTATGGTGATAATGAATTAAGTGTAATTTGGTACGGGGCGACGGCAACCTGTCCGTAGACGGATTGCCGTAAACCTCGTTGTATAAATTATTCCTCCAGTCTGATATCGAGTCCCAGACCTTTGAGTTCGTGCATCAATACGTTGAAAGATTCGGGCAGTCCGGGTTCCGGCATGGCCTCTCCTTTCACGATTGCTTCGTAGGTTTTCGCCCTACCGATAACATCATCGGACTTCACGGTAAGTATTTCCCTTAGCGTGCTGGATGCCCCATAGGCTTCCAATGCCCATACTTCCATCTCTCCGAAACGCTGTCCACCGAACTGTGCCTTACCTCCGAGCGGTTGCTGCGTGATAAGTGAGTAAGGTCCGATAGAACGGGCGTGCATTTTGTCATCGATCATGTGCCCCAGTTTGATCATATAGATCACCCCTACGGTCGCAGCCTGGTCAAAACGCTCACCGGTACCACCGTCATAGAGATAGGTATGTCCGAATCTCGGCACTCCTGCCTGATCGGTATACTTGTTGATCTCGTCCAGTGAAGCACCATCAAAGATAGGTGTGGCGAATTTCCTGCCCAGTTTTTTACCGGCCCATCCGAGCACGGTTTCGTATATCTGCCCGATGTTCATACGGGAAGGTACCCCAAGAGGGTTGAGCACTATGTCTACCGGTGTTCCGTCTTCCAGGAAAGGCATATCTTCCTGGCGAACAATACGGGCCACAATACCTTTGTTACCGTGGCGTCCGGCCATTTTATCCCCAACTTTCAGCTTACGTTTCTTAGCGATATAGATCTTGGCAAGTTTCATGATCCCCGCAGGAAGTTCATCTCCTACGGAAATAGTAAACTTATCTCTTCGCAACGCTCCCTGAAGGTCGTTCAGTTTAATCTTGTAATTGTGAAGCAGATCGGCTATCAATACATTGGTATGATCGTCCGTAGTCCACGTTCCTCCAACCAGGTGAGCGAAGTCATCCACACCGTTGAGCATTTTCAGGGTGTATTTCTTACCTTTCGGCAATACTTCCTCTCCCAGATCATTCAATACGCCTTGTGAAGTTTTTCCGTTTACGAGGGTAAACAGCTTTTCTATAAGTACACTCTTCAGGTTTTCGAACTTGGTGTTGTATTCCAGGTCCAGTTTGGCGATATCTTCCTTGTCTTTTGCTCTCTTTCGTTTATCTTTAATAGCTCTGGAGAACAGTTTTTTGTCGATCACCACCCCATTCAACGAAGGAGAAGCTTTCAGAGACGCGTCTTTTACGTCTCCCGCTTTGTCCCCGAAGATCGCACGAAGCAGTTTTTCTTCCGGTGTCGGATCGGACTCTCCTTTCGGTGTAATTTTACCGATAAGGATATCTCCGGGTTTTACCTCGGCACCGATCCTGATCATTCCCTGTTCGTCAAGGTCCTTTGTAGCCTCTTCTGAAACGTTCGGGATATCATTCGTCAGTTCTTCCGCTCCGAGTTTGGTGTCCCTCACTTCAAGGGAATATTCATCAATATGGATGGATGTAAAGATATCTTCACGTACCACTTTCTCCGAGATCACGATCGCATCCTCAAAGTTATACCCTTTCCAGGGCATGAAAGCTACCTGCATGTTCCTTCCCAGCGCAAGCTCTCCCTGCTGGGTCGCATAACCTTCGCAAAGTACCTGTCCTTTTGCTACCCGGTCTCCTTTCTGAACGATAGGCTTCAGGTTAATGGAAGTTCCCTGGTTTGTCTTACGGAATTTGATCAGCTCGTATGTTTTGGAATCATCGTCAAAACTCACCAGCTTTTCTTCTTCCGTTCTGTCGTATTTAATAGTTATTCTCTGGGCGTCCACATATTCCACAACGCCATTACCCTCGGCATTGATAAGCACCCTGGAATCGGAGGCTACCCTTCTTTCCAGTCCGGTACCTACAATAGGTGAATCGGGCTTCAGTATCGGCACGGCCTGACGCATCATGTTAGATCCCATCAGGGCGCGGTTCGCATCATCGTGCTCCAGGAACGGAATGAGTGATGCGGATATGGAAGCGATCTGGTTTGGCGCCACATCGGTATAATGTACCTGCGCAGGGTCAACTACCGGGAAGTCACCTTCCTCACGTGCAATAACTTTATCTTTCAGAATAGTTCCGTCATCGTCAAGCGGAATATTCGCCTGGGCGATGAGTTTCTCTTCTTCCTCTTCTGCACTCAGATATACAAATTCGGACACATCCACTTTCCCGTTCTCCACTTTCCGATACGGAGTTTCAATGAATCCCATGCTATTTACCTTTGCAAAAACACTCAGGGAAGAAATCAAACCGATGTTCGGTCCTTCCGGTGTTTCAATCGGGCAAAGACGTCCGTAATGCGTATAGTGTACGTCACGTACTTCAAATCCGGCTCTCTCTCTGGAAAGACCTCCCGGCCCCAGGGCAGACAGACGTCTCTTGTGTGTGATCTCGGCCAACGGGTTTGTCTGGTCCATAAATTGGGACAACTGGTTGGTACCGAAGAAAGAGTTAATAACGGATGACAGGGTTTTGGCATTGATCAGGTCTATCGGGGTAAATACCTCGTTATCCCTAACGTTCATACGTTCCCGGATAGTCCTGGCCATACGTGCCAGACCTACACCGAATTGTGCAGACAGTTGCTCTCCAACCGTTCTTACACGTCTGTTGGACAAGTGGTCAATATCATCCACTTCTGCTTTGGCACTGATAAGTTCTATCAGGTACTTAATAATGGTGATGATATCTTCTTTGGTCAGGACTTGTTTATCCATATCGATATTGAGTCCTAACTTCTTGTTCATCCTGTAACGCCCTACATCTCCGAGATTGTATCGTTGATCGGAAAAGAAAAGTTTATCGATAATTCCTCGTGCGGTCTCCTCATCGGGCGGTTCCGCATTACGCAATTGTCTGTATATGTGTTCTACCGCCTCTTTTTCGGAGTTGGTAGGGTCTTTTTGCAATGTATTGTGAATTATCGCATAGTCGGCCGTTAGACTGTCTTCCTTGTGAAGGAGGATGGTCTTTACATCTGCATCGATAATTTCATCTATATGGTCTTTTTCAAGTATGGTATCCCTGTCGAGTACGATCTCGTTACGCTCGATGGAAACCACTTCCCCGGTATCTTCATCCACAAAATCCTCATGCCATGTGTTCAGCACCCTTGCCGCAAGCTTTCGCCCCAATACTTTCTTAAGACCTGTTTTGGAAACTTTAACTTCCTCGGCAAGGTCAAAGATCTCAAGGATATCCTTATCCCTTTCAAAACCTATGGCCCTGAACAGGGTTGTTACCGGTAATTTTTTCTTCCTATCGATATACGCGTACATGACACTGTTAATATCGGTAGCAAATTCTATCCAGGAACCTTTAAAAGGTATCACCCTGGCAGAATACAGTTTTGTTCCGTTTGCATGGAACGATTGCCCAAAGAACACTCCGGGAGAACGGTGCAGCTGGGATACTACAACCCTTTCGGCTCCATTGATAACAAAAGTACCGCTGGGTGTCATATATGGTATGGTACCCAGATAAACATCCTGTACTATTGTTTCGAAGTCCTCGTGTTCCGGATCGGTACAATACAGTTTCAACCTCGCTTTCAAAGGCACACTATAAGTTAACCCTCTTTCAATACATTCCTGGATGGTATACCTTGGAGGGTCCACAAAATAATCTAAAAATTCTAATACAAACTGATTGCGTGTATCAGTAATCGGGAAGTTTTCCATGAAGGTGTTATACAACCCTTCACGTCCTCTCTCTTCAGATTTGGTTTCCAGCTGGAAGAAATCCTGGAACGATTGAATCTGAATGTCCAAGAAATCGGGATAATCCGGTGTGTTCTTGGCCGAGGCGAAACTTATTCTTTCAGTCTGATTTGTGAACATCAATGGACAAAATTTTGATTAAAATATAAGTATTACAACGCATATAATTATATATGCAAAAGGGTTTAGGCCTAGTTCGCACACAGCGAAAAGACCTAAACCAAGGCTTTAAAGCTCAGGGAACTTATTTAAGTTCAACCTCTGCTCCGGCTTCTTCTAAAGAAGATTTGATTCCTTCTGCTTCGTCTTTAGAAATTCCTTCTTTGATAGCTTTAGGAGCGCTGTCTACGATCTCTTTAGCTTCTTTAAGTCCAAGTCCGGTAAGTTCTTTTACCAGTTTAACAACTGCCAATTTAGATCCACCGGCAGCTTTAAGGATTACATCAAATTCAGTTTTTTCTTCAGCAGCTTCTCCTCCTCCGGCAGCAGCAGCACCTCCGGCAACAGCAACTGCCGCAGCAGCAGGCTCTATACCGTATTCTTCTTTCAATATGTCAGCTAACTCGTTTACTTCTTTTACTGTTAAGTTAACTAATTGTTCTGCAAAATCTTTCAAATCTGCCATTTCTATCGTTTTTAGAATTTTAAAATATAATTGTTATTAAGTGCGTACTTATTCTTTCTCTGATAAAGTTTTAAGGATACCTGCAAGTTTTCCACCTCCGGACTTAAGACCGGAAATAACGTTCTTAGCAGGAGATTGCAGCAATCCGATGATATCCCCGATAACTTCTTCTTTAGATTTAATGTTAACCAGGGCATCCAGTTGCTCGTCCCCGATATAGATCGCTTCTGCGATAAAGGCACCTTTCAACAGGGGTTTATCCGATTTCTTACGGAAATCCTTTATCAATTTTGCAGGAACATTACCTGTTTCGGAGAACATCAGAGATGTATTACCTTTCAAAATAGAAGGCAACTCACCAAAATCTTTATCAGACGCTTCCATTGCTTTAGAAAGCAATGTATTCTTTACCACCGCCAGTTTCACATTAGCTTTGAAACACGCCCTACGCAAATTAGAGGTAGCTGTCGCATCCAAGCCAGATATATCTGCAAGGTAGATATTTGCATTATCTGCCAATTGTGCAGTTAAATCACTGATTACTGTTGCTTTTTCTTCTCTCGTCATGATTAAAAGAATTATTAACTACCAATTAAACTGCCTTAGGGTCTACAGGTACACCGGGACTCATTGTACTGGACAAGTGAATACTCCTAATGTATGTACCTTTAGCTGCAGTTGGTTTTAGTTTAATTAAAGTTTGAATCAATTCATTCGCATTTCCGGCAAGTTTATCCGGAGTAAATGAAGCTTTTCCTATAGCGGCGTGAACGATTCCGGTTTTATCCACCTTAAAATCGATTTTACCGGCTTTTACTTCACCGACAGCTTTAGCCACGTCCATAGTTACCGTACCGGTTTTAGGATTAGGCATCAATCCGCGAGGTCCGAGAATACGTCCCAGCGGCCCTAATTTCCCCATAACACTAGGCATGGTAATAATAACATCAACATCTGTCCAGCCGTCTTTTATCTTTTGCAGATATTCGTCAAGACCTACATAATCTGCTCCAGCTTCTTTTGCCTCAGCTTCTTTATCCGGCGTTACCAAAGCAAGAACTTTTACATCCTTACCGGTTCCGTGCGGTAATGTAACCACCCCACGAACCATCTGGTTCGCTTTACGCGGATCTACACCAAGCCTTACAGCAATGTCTACAGAAGCATCAAATTTCACATTGGTTATCTCTTTAACCAAAGCAGAAGCCTCATTTACCGAATACAGCTTATTTCTGTCTATTTTAGCTAAAGCTTCTTTTTGCTTTTTCGTCAATTTTGCCATTTCCCTTGTCTTTTAAGATTTAAAAAGGCTTCTCACCACTAACCGTTAACCCCATAGATCTCGCGGTACCCGCTACCATACTCATGGCAGACTCTACGGTAAACGCATTAAGATCCTGCATTTTGTCTTCGGCAATAGCTCTTACCTGATCCCAGGTAATGCTGGCCACCTTCTTACGGTTAGGCTCTCCGGAACCACTTTTAATCTTAGCCGCTTCCTTCAATTGAACTGCCGCCGGCGGTGTCTTTATGATAAAGTCAAATGACTTATCTTTATAAACCGTGATAACAACGGGTACTACTTTACCCTGTTTGTCCTGTGTACGCGCATTAAACTGCTTACAGAACTCCATGATGTTAACGCCGGCAGCACCTAAAGCGGGTCCAACCGGTGGCGACGGATTCGCAGCACCTCCCCTAACTTGTAGTTTAACTACTTTACTAACTTCTTTTGCCATTGTTCAGAATTTAATATAAGGAAGCGTCTTTATTTAAGGAAGCAAAAGACACTTCTGTTTGTAACATTTTAAATTTTCTCTACTTGCATATAACTCAGCTCCAGCGGTGTCTTTCTTCCGAATATCTTCACCATTACCTCCAGCTTTCGCTTTTCTTCATTTACCTTCTCAACAGTTCCATTAAAACCGTTGAAAGGTCCATCTATAACTTTTACAGTTTCCCCGACAGCATACGGAATAACCATATTATCTGTCTTCACAGACAACTCATCCACCTTACCAAGCATCCTGTTCACTTCAGATTTGCGTAAAGGTACGGGATCTCCTCCTTTAACCTCTCCGAGAAAGCCGATAACACCGGTAATAGACTTTATAATATGTGTCACTTCCCCGCCAAGATTAGCTTTCACCATCACATAACCGGGAAAATAAACCCTTTCCTTATTTACTTTCTTACCATTGCGTATCTGGACTACTTTTTCGGTAGGCACAAGTACTTCATCCACATAATCGGAATAGCCAAGACGAGCCACTTCGTTTTCGATGTAAGACTTCACCTTGTTCTCCTGACCGCTGACCGCCCTTACCACATACCACCGTTTCACTAATGCTTCTGCCATTGCAATCTATTCGTATGTTAACTTAATTTACTATAATACAAACTGATAAGCTCTCCAAAAGCCACATCAATTCCCCATATAGCCAAAGAAAACAATATAGAAAAAACTGCCACCACAACCATCAACTTCTGCCCTTCAGCCCAGGTTGGCCAGGTAACGTTGTTTTTTAACTCTATGAAGGATTCTTTTATATAACCTACTACTGTCATCTTTTTTTACTTTGCACGGGTGGAGAGATTCGAACTCCCATCAACGGTTTTGGAGACCGCTATTCTACCCTTGAACTACACCCGTTGGTAAAGCCGGAAGAACCTAAACAAGAAAGGTATCTCCCGGCTTTTACTTATAAATTTAAGACCGTGATTAGTCTAATATTTCTGTTACCTGCCCGGCTCCAACTGTTCTACCACCTTCACGGATAGCGAATCGAAGACCTACGTTAAGAGCAATAGGCTGAAGAAGCTCTACTGTAATCGTAAGGTTATCTCCCGGCATCACCATTTCTACTCCATCAGGAAGAGAAATAGTACCTGTTACGTCAGTTGTACGTACATAGAACTGAGGACGATAGTTATTATGGAAAGGAGTGTGACGACCACCTTCTTCTTTCTTAAGGATATACACCTCTGCTTTGAATTTAGCATGAGGTTTTACTGATCCGGGCTTACAGATTACCATACCTCTTCGGATCTGAGTCTTTTCAATACCTCTCAAAAGAAGACCTACGTTATCTCCGGCTTCACCTCTATCCAATATTTTACGAAACATCTCAACCCCGGTAATAGTAGAAGTAAGTTTTTCAACCCCCATACCGATGATCTCTACACCATCTCCTGTTTTAGCAACCCCGGTTTCGATACGTCCTGTTGCAACAGTACCACGACCTGTAATTGTAAACACATCCTCAACAGGCATAAGAAAGTCCTTATCTATATCTCTCTCAGGCAATTCGATCCAGTTATCTACAGCTTCCATCAACTCCATAACTGTATCTACCCATTGTTGCTCTCCGTTAAGAGCTCCAAGAGCTGAACCTTGAATTACAGGACCATTATCTCCATCGTACTCATAGAAACTCAACAGATCTCTCACTTCCATATCTACAAGCTCGAGCAATTCAGCATCATCAACAAGGTCAACTTTATTAAGGAAAACTACGATTCTCGGCACACCTACCTGACGTCCAAGAAGGATATGCTCACGAGTTTGCGGCATAGGACCATCGGTAGCAGCAACCACCAGGATAGCACCGTCCATCTGAGCAGCACCGGTAACCATGTTCTTTACGTAATCGGCGTGACCAGGACAGTCAACGTGTGCATAGTGACGGTTAGCCGTCTGATATTCTACGTGAGAAGTATTAATTGTAATACCTCTTTCTTTTTCTTCCGGAGCATTATCAATCTGATCAAAGCTTCTTGCTTCAGAAAAACCGGCATCCGCCAAAACTTTAGTTATAGCTGCAGTTAAAGTTGTTTTACCATGATCCACGTGTCCAATAGTACCAATATTCAAGTGGGGTTTGGAACGATCAAATGTTTCCTTTGCCATGATTTAATAATTTAATCTTAGTTATATATATTAGTGTTCAAATTTAAGTTCTCCGTGAGCCAACGACGGGAATTGAACCCGTGACCTCTTCCTTACCAAGGAAACGCTCTACCCCTGAGCTACGTCGGCAATCTAACCAGCTTTCTTTTCACAAAACACCGGTTTTACAGAGCGGGAGACGAGGTTCGAACTCGCGACATTCAGCTTGGAAGGCTGACGCTCTACCAACTGAGCTACTCCCGCAATTTTAATAAATTCCAAAATCCCACTCTCTCACAGAACAAAATGATTACATCACTACCGCTCTGTAACCCGTAAAAGGCACCTCTTACGCGAAATTTCCAAAAACACCAACTTAAAAAAATACAGGCTTATTCGAAAATTTCATGTGGGGAGAGCAGGATTCGAACCTGCGAAGGTAAAAACCAACAGATTTACAGTCTGTCCTCGTTGGCCGCTTGAGTATCTCCCCTCTTGCTCCTTATTCTTTCGGTTTCCGAAGTTGATCCGAATTTACGCCGACACCTTCAACAAAAGGGGCTCAAGGATAAATCAACTTCACTTCTTCCGGCCTTTTTCCTATCAACTTCAAAGGTTGTATTTAGCCGAATTCAAACCATAAAAAAAGTCCGCTATTTCTAACGGACTGCAAATGTATATATTTATTTTTTTATTCAAAACATTTTTGCTGAATTTTTTGCTTATATGTGTGCCCTCAGTTTTTCCTTGCGTTTCAATAACACACGTTCCAGTGACCCTACAGCGACATCAAGTCCTTCTTCGAACGTTTTACATTGTTTTTTAACTATAAACTCATCACCCGGAACATGGACTTTAACCTCTACGACCTTGTTCTCCTTTACACTGGTGTTTTCTACTTTCAGATAGACATCCGAAGATACGATCCTGTCGTAGTAGTTGTCCAATTTATCCATCCTCTTCTGAATGAAATTTACCAGTTTTCCATCTGCCGTAAAATTCACTGATTGCATGTTTACTCTCATTGCATTGGGTATTGCGAAACCACTTATATTTCTGCTGTGGTCGTAACCCTTTACCAAATTCACTATTCCCGGCAAGTGATCCTGCACCGGACAAACTCACTTCGGAAAAAGAAGATTATAGTAAGAGCTCGGGTTTGTTGACCGGATAAAATACAGGTGCTTTCTGGGTTAAACATTAATTGATTCCGGTAAAGATTTATTTTTTATTCCTGGGATGCGCCTCCCCGTATACTTTTTTCAATTGCGCAATGCTATTGTGCGTATACACCTGTGTGGAAGCGAGACTGGAATGCCCTAACAATTCTTTTACCGAATTTAAATCCGCGCCTTTGTTTAGTATATGAGTCGCAAAAGTATGCCTCAAAATATGCGGACTCCTTTTCACCTTCAAAGACACCTTACTAAAATAACTATTTATTACCCGATAAACAAGAGTTTCATAGATTTTATTTCCGTTTTTAACTAAAATTAAGATATCCCCGGAAGCCGATGTAGCCACCTCAGCCCTCTTCTCGAGATATACCCGGAGAACATCTTCCATATGCACCAGTAACGGCACCACCCTCTCTTTATTCCGCTTCCCTAATATTTTTATCGTCCGGGCAGAAAAATCGATATCCCCTACTTTCAGGTTTATCAGTTCGCTTCTTCGCATCCCCGTGGCATAGAACAGCTCGATTATACATTTATCGCGAAACCCTTCAAAATCGTCTTCATACGATATTTCCCGAAGCACCGCCCACATCTCTTCTTCCGAAAAAGGCACTTCCACCTTTTTCGGGGTTTTGAGCGACTTGTGCCCAGCAAGCGGATTCACCTCTATAGCTTTTATTTTAATGAGAAACCTGTAATACGCATTCAGCGAAGCTGTTTTACGGTTTATGGTCCGGTTAGAGATCCCTTCATCCACCATTTCTACAATCCAACTTCGCACCATGGAATAGGAAGCAGTCTCAATACCGGAAACGTCATATCCCGAAATACAGAAGTCCGAGAAGAAATGCAGATCCCTCTCATAAGCACCAATCGTGTGCTCCGAATATTTTTTTTCAAAGCGCAGGTATTCAAGAAAAGACAAAACAGACATATTGAAAACCTTTTGAAAGACAAAGTTAACAAACTGAACCCGTTTAAAAGAACGAAGAAGAAAGGTTTTAACAGATAAGAGACAAACCCGGATCATGCCCCAAAAAAAGACATAAAAAAACTCCCGCATTTAAAATACGGGAGATCTATATTATAGCATGAAAAACAACCAGGATTAAATATCTTCCTGATCTCTCAAATGCTGAATGTATTGCGCTTTCTGAATTTGAGTTCTTTTCTTCACTGAAGGTTTAGTGAACTGTTGCCTGGTACGCAACTGACGCATAGTCCCTGTACGATCAAATTTTCTCTTGAAACGTTTCAGTGCTCTGTCTATATTTTCGCCTTCTTTTATCGGTATTATTAACATATCTTTACCACCCCCTCTCATTTAGGATTGCAAACTTACGACATTAAAGTTTATACTTCCAAATTATTTCATCTTTTTTACTGTACAAAAAGTCTATTTCAAAGACCAGACGGAATACCCTTTTGAGGGCGCTTCTATTTTAACCCTTTTGTCAGCTTCCGTTACTGGTTCCCAACCGGAATGTCCCGTATAATCTTTTATAACAGAATTACCCCAGTTGGTGTCTACCCATTTTTCCTGCCGGGAGCCGGAGTTATTTATATAGACTATAATTCCCTGATTATTGTGTCCGTTTCTCCGGGCAATATATTCGTCATTATCACTATACAGGATATCCGTACTTCCACCTGCCAGGTTATTATGTATCCAAATCAGATTGTTTAACTTATCTTTATCCAGCCATTCCTCATAATCCCTGTAAAAAACAGTCGGATACCCTTCGTGCGTGAGTATGTAGGCATAAGCCAGCATTTTACCGTAATAGATCTCATCCGTATCGTGATTCGTCACAAAAGTAACGGACCGCATCGCATTTCGCTTCCACAGCATATCATCGTTCAGCCTGGTAAGATCATTCCCTTCAAAAGCATCGCGCATCCTGTAGTAACAAGCAAAATCAAAAGCGCTGGCCCCGGCCTCTCCAGCCCACCAGTCCAGTGTAGCTGCATTACCGTCCCAGTATTCCCCGACAGCAAAACCACCCATCTCATCTGTCCATGCCTTCACAACCCAGGGCTCAAAGCCCTTGACATAATCAAACCTCCAGCCATCAAAACCTATTTGATCCCTGTAGTATTTTGCAACGGAATTCACGTCTTTCCACAGCCAGTTCTGAACATTTTCCTTATGATGACACAAATCGGCAAAACCTCCGAAGGTCCCGCTGTCACTGGAGTGGTAATCATTGGGATGAAAGTCGTACATATCCCGGTAAAACATTCCCGAAGCAGGGTTATAATCCGTATATGTCTGACCTCCCGTAAAAATATTATCCTCTGCATCTCCCCCACTGTTGTGATTGATAACAATATCGGCTATTACATTCAAACCATTCTGATGCGCTTCACCGACAAGACTTATCAATTCGGAAGCTGACCCGAACCTGGTCTCTACACTCCCCATCTGGTCGTATTGCCCGAAGTCGAAGTAATCAAAAGGATCATATCCCATGGAATACGCACCGTTATGCGCCTTGGAAACAGGCGGTAGCCATATGGCATCCATTCCGGCATTACTCCAGTCCGCCACCTTATCTTTCACATTATTCCACCAGGTACCACCCTCGGGAACATCCCAGTAAAAAGCCTGCATCATTACACCGGACCCTATTACTTTCAGCCCTTCACGGGCAGACATCACATAATGTTCTTCCGGCTGCTGACCTATTCCTTTATCCTCCGGATCCGGTTCCGGTGTACAGCCGGAAAGAACAACGGCCAAAACAGGAAAAACAATCAGCCGTTTCGTAATTATCGATTTTAAAGGTAAAATTTTCATTTTTTAAGTGTTTTACATATTGATTATTGATAAATCTACAAAAAACAACCATGTTAAAAACATCAATAAAAAATGAAAACGTTTTCGTGTTGAAAACTTTTGCAAAAACATACTTCCAATAAAAAAGCCCGCAATTCAGCCGACTTTCATATATACTTTTACAATAAACAACTATTCCTTATCTCAGGATTTGCCTTGAAATAACTACTTTTTGTATCTCCGTAGTCCCTTCCCCGATTGTACACAACTTGGAATCCCTGTAAAATTTCTCTACCGGAAAATCTTTGGTATACCCATACCCGCCATGTATCTGAACAGCCTCATTAGCAATTTTCACACAAGCTTCTGACGCGTACATTTTTGCCATAGCACTGATCTTGGTTATATCCCTTCCCGCATTCTTACCAAAGGCCGCTTTGTGCAGTAACAGTTCCGAAACTTCTATTTCCGTGGCCATGTCTACCAGTTTAAAGGAAATCCCCTGGAATTCACAGATCGGCTTTCCGAATTGCACTCTTTCTTTCGAATATTTCAGTGCAGCTTCATAAGCACCTCTCGATACCCCCAGAGACAATGCACCTATGGATATCCGTCCGCCGTCCAACACTTTCATAGACTGTATAAAACCTTCTCCCACATTCCCCAACCTGTTAGCATCGGAAACCCTGCAGTTGTCAAAAACCAATTCCGCCGTTTCACTGGCCCGCATGCCCAGTTTGTCTTCTTTCTTTCCGCTACCGAATCCTGGCGTCCCTTTTTCCACAACAAAGGCGGTCATTCCCCTGGAATCTCCTTTTTCCCCCGTACGGACGATCACCACAGCTACGTCGCCACTCTTTCCGTGGGTAATAAAGTTCTTTGCCCCGTTCAGCACCCATTCGTCCCCTTCTTTAACTGCAGTGGTACTCATTCCTCCGGCATCGGAACCCGTATTGTGTTCCGTAAGCCCCCAGGCCCCAATCCATTCACCCGTTGCCAGCTTTGGCAACCACTTCCGTTTTTGTTCTTCACTGCCAAATTCCAGGATGTGGTTTGTACAAAGGGAATTATGCGCGGCCACGGACAATCCTATGGAAGGGTCTACTCTAGATATTTCTTCAATAACCGCTATATATTCATGGTATCCCAGTCCGGAACCACCATACTCTTCAGGAACAAGAACACCCATAAAACCAAGTTCCCCGGCTTTTTTAAACACTTCCACAGGAAACACCTGCTTTTCATCCCACTCCATGATGTGGGGCCTTATAAACTGTTCCGCAAACTCTCTTGCAGAGGCCTTCACCATTTGCTGGGTTTCCGAGTAATCGAAATTCATCGCGGTATTTATATCGACATTCATTTAACCAATTATTTAATTAAATATATGATAATCAAGTTACAAAACACTACAAAAATACGATGTTCAAAAGTATAAAGCAAGCTATAAATACTAAATTAAAGATAAAAAAACAGGAGGTGAATTCCACAACCTCCTACATTATTTAAACGCTATAACGAGAATAATCGACCGATAGTGCCCTTACGGTTATCTGAATTATGAAGAAAAACCTCCAGAATGTAGTTCTCTCCTTCGTTTCCCCGCTTTTTGCCGTATTCCTGTTTTCACACCATTTATTATTGTGCCGTCAAATATAGTTTAATTCTGTCAATTTTCTTCCCGCGGAAATCTTCAATTTTACGGAGTTCATCTACCGATTTTATCTTATCGACCATCGTCCTGTAAGCGATTATTTTCCCCGCTTCTTCCCAACTCAGGTATATCAGGGAGGCCAGGTCTTTACGGGATGCGGAATTGATGTCCAGTTTCTCAATTGCTGGCAACTCAACAACTTCAAACTGCTCCATGATGCTCTCTACCGTTACGGAATCCAATCCGTAAACTTCATAAAGCTGTGCATCAAGAAAGAAACCACCGAGCAGATCCCTGTACTTAACAATGCGGGCAGAAAGCTTTTCGCCGATCCCGGAAACAACCCTTAAATCCCGGGCAGTAGCCTGATTAAGGTCCTGCTTGATTTTGCTTTGCACAACCGGTTTTCCGGAAGAGACAGGCTGTTTTGATCGTTTCCTTTTCGCAAAATCGGGAAACCGGAAATAAGGGGATATTTTGTGCAACAAAGAGTCGGAGACCCCGGTAATTTCAGCAAATTCCGAAACGGAATGCACAAATCCACCTGTCTCCCTGTAGGCATAAAGCCTGTCTATTTCGACCACACTCATCCCCAACATGTACGCCTTGTGGTCAGAAAGGTAATTGGGATTAAAGGGATATACGGTATCCTTCTTCCTTCCCCGGGTGCGAAGTGAATCTATTCTTGCCCGGAAAACATTCAATCCGTCTTCTTTAACTTCTTCCTTTTTTGTTGTAAACAGAAAACCGGATGCGATATATACGCCCTGAACTACCAGGATAAGTATTAACAAAAAGAAAATCCCACTTCTCTCTTTCTTATCGAAACGGAAGTGGGACCATATCTTCATGACATTGTATTATTTAGCCGGGCATTTATTCCTGCCGTGGCGTTACATCATCGTTTTCCGAATAAGAATCCGGTTCCTGTTTAGGCGGCGTTACCATAACCTTGTAAAAGAAATATCCAGCGATGGCTGTTACTACACCCTGTGCAAGTATCATGGTTATTAATGCTGTTATATTCATACTCTTGTTACCCTCCCTTCTCTGACTCTTTTCTTATAAGATACATAAATTAATACTAAAATAAATATCAGCAGTGCCAAAAGGAATCCTCTGGCCATATTTACCGCAGAAAGATTATCCTGCAATCTCTGGATCTCCATAGGGTCTGTCGCTTCCGCAATCTGTTGCCTGAGCCCTGTATTAGTGATCTTGTTAATTATGGAAAGATTATCCAGCGTCCATCCGTTTCCGGAGAACAGGCTACGGATATTACCTGACCAATCGTTCCCTTTCGGGGCAAATAGTGTTCCCAGGAAAACCACAATTAATATCACCGGGGTCACAAACTTGATTATGTATTTATAGATACCCGGAATTTTTATATCGGCTCCCATATTGATCTCTCTCCATCCCTTCTTCAGACCAAATACCCACGAAAAGAGTATGGTTTCCATCATGGCAAAGACGACAAGGCTTACCGTTCCGGCCCAATAATCATATTCATCAAAGACCCCTTCCTGGAAGAAAAACACGGTTGGCAAGCCCATTATAAGGGTTACCAGACCAAAAGCCCAGGCTCCTTTTTTCCGGTTCCAGCCAAATTCGTCCTGCATAAAACTCACACAAGGTGTTCCCATGGCAAGAGAACTGGTTATGCCGGAGAAGAACAATAAGCCAAACCACATGACCCCGGCAATGGCCGCGAATAATGTTCCCCATTGCTGGAAGAGATACGGCATGGTCTGGAAGGCCATACCGAAACCGGCATTTTCCATTACCCAGTCCATCCCCAGATATCCCGCAGCTATGGGAATAACAATAGAACTTCCTATAGCCACTTCTATAAATTCATTCATAAAACCTGCT
The DNA here is from genome assembly GCF_052983395.1 of Sinomicrobium halophytocola. Lineage (NCBI taxonomy): Bacteria > Pseudomonadati > Bacteroidota > Flavobacteriia > Flavobacteriales > Flavobacteriaceae > Sinomicrobium > Sinomicrobium halophytocola. Next base: position 153,747 of record NZ_JBRKIT010000035.1, on the reverse strand, counting down.
GAAACGGAGTTCAGAGCAATGTCATCCTTACTTTTTACATAAGCGGCATAGCAGTGCACGGTACCCATTCCCACGGAAAGCGTAAAGAATATCTGCCCGGCCGCGGCCATCCACACTTTAAGATCCAGTATGGATTCGTATTGCGGTGTCCATAGAAAGTTCAATCCGTCCCAGGCATTGGCATCCGGGAATGTTTCCGAAGCACCGCTCGTTCCAAGAGTTAGCCCTCTTACAGCAAGTACTACTCCGAAAAGAATAAGCAAAGGCATTCCTATTTTGGCCACTTTCTCCACTCCTCCAAGCCCTTTGGAAAGCACATATACATTAATGGCCAGACAGAGTATATAGAAAATAACGGCTTCATAAGGAATTCCCGTGGTACTGTGAAGAACATCGGTATAAGACAGGAAGAAGTTGGCAACATCGGACTGGTCCATCCCTATAAAAGTTCCTTTTACGGAATGCAATACATAAGACATCGTCCACGATTCTATATAGGCGTAATAAGCAGCTACGGCAATATTGGTAAATATACCGAATACACCTATATACTTCAGCACCCTTCCTTTGGTCATCGTATCGAGGATGTAAGGGGTACTGTGATTGCCAAACCGTCCTCCGTATCTCCCGGAAGACCATTCTATAAACAACAAAGGAATCCCCATCAAAAGAAAACATACCAGGTAGGGTATGATAAAAGCTCCCCCTCCGTTTTGCACTGCCTGCACCGGAAAACGTAAAAAATTCCCCAGTCCCACGGCGTTCCCTGCCATTGCAAGAATAAGCCCAACCCTGGATCCCCAGGATTCTGTAGTTTTTGTCATACTTCAACAATAATAATTAGCTCTCCTTCTTAGCTGCCTTCACCGGCTGCGGTTTTTTGAAAAGTTCATTGGCATTCAGCTTACGCACATATTCTTTCAGGTCCGCACGGACTTCACCGGACATAATGTACAATCCAATAATATTTGGCAATGCCATGGCCAGGAGCATCATGTCCGAAAATTCAAGAACAGCACCCAAACTAATGGAAGCGCCCAAAACTACAAACATTAGAAATAATATCTTGTATACAAACTCTACTCTTTTACTTTTTCCGAAAAGAAATGTTGCGGCACGCATACCGTAGTAAGACCATGAGATAGCTGTAGAAAAGGCAAAAAGAAATACGGCCAGGGCCAGTACGTAGGGGAACCAGCTTATTACACTACCAAAGGCTGCGGACGTTAACTGTGCTCCACCAAGACCTTCCGCACCTTGATAAACTCCTGTAAATATCAGTACAAGAGCGGTAAGCGTACAAACCACTATCGTATCGATAAAAGGTTCGAGCAGGGCGACAAAACCTTCGGAGACCGGGTGTTTTGTTTTGGCAACGGAGTGTGCTATGGCGGCAGAGCCTACACCGGCCTCATTAGAGAATGTTCCGCGGCGGAACCCTTGTATGAGCACTCCTATAATACCGCCTTTTAACGCTCCGGGATCAAAAGCTCCCTCAAATATCTCCATAAAGGCGCTGCCAATATGACTGATGTGCATAAATATAACAACCAAGGCAAAAAAGACATAAACAGATGCCATGAAAGGCACAATCTTTTCCGTTACCTTGGCTATACTTTTTATTCCTCCCAGGATTACCGCACCTACCAGTATGGCCATAATAACGCCAAACCAGAAGCCATTGCCTTCAAGGACCGGGAACTGTCCCTGTAACTGATCGAAGGCCTGGTTGGATTGGAACATGTTTCCGGAACCGAAAGAAGCACCTATACATAATACCGCAAAAACCACGGCCAGTACTTTTCCGAATTTTTCTTTTCCACGAGCTTTCAGCCCTTTGACCAGGTAACTCATCGGACCACCGAAAACCCTACCGTCGGTATGGATCTCCCTGTACTTTACACCCAGGGAGCATTCCACGAATTTAGAAGACATTCCCAAGAACCCGGCAAGTATCATCCAAAAGGTAGCCCCAGGACCTCCCACTGCGATAGCTATAGCTACCCCAGCAATATTTCCCAGACCAACCGTACCTGAAACCGCAGTTGCCAATGCCTGGAAATGCGTCACCTGTCCGGGAGCCTCGGATTCATCATAATGACCCCGGGCCAGTTGTATAGCGTGTTTAAAACCACGGATATTGATGAACTTCATACGAAGTGTAAAGAATAGTCCTCCTATAATAAGCCATATCACAATAAAAGGTACGGAGATCGTACGCGGATCACCATTTGGGTATAAAAGCGGCATACCGTTGTCATCGTACATTACCGGGTCGTACATCCCTATAGCTGCAAAAGGATCCCAAAACAAAACGGAACCAATTGCATCTACTATAGGCTGCGTGGTTCCGTTAAAAATTTCTGTTATGGACTGTGCGGGTACTTCATACTTTTTGGAGACAGACAGTCCGTTTGCATCTGTGACCGTTACCGTATACGGAATTCCCTCCGTCAGTCCTGATGCCGTGTCGGACTTTAATGGGGTAGACGGGTTGCTCCACTTATATGTGTACGGCTCCTGACCTCCTTCCACCTGGATCTTTATCCGGGCATCATTGATGACCTTCGAAGGATTTTCCAGGGTTTCTTTTAAGGTTAGTTCTTGTGAAAATACTGTAAAAGAAGTTAATGTTAAGAGAAGAGAGAGAAATTTATTTCTCATAAAATGCATATTTAAATTTTAGATTAGAGTTAGTGTAAATCCTTAAGTACGTATTATAAAAAATTATTTCAAATTTATGAAATAAAGGGTAATTCGTTAAAAGGGAGCAATATCCAAAAAAAAAGGGTCTAAATCAAGTTTTGTATTCGATTTCATATTTCAATTATTAAAAAAGCGGAAAAACAGTTAAAACATTTCTTCTAAAAGAAAATGATAAGGCATTGTACTAAAGATCAAAGACAGAAGTCCGTTTGGTATATACCATATCCTTAAGTTTAAGCACAAAAGCCAGGGTAAGATAAACTGCAAACCATATACCGAAGGTGGCAAAGGAGACATATATAAAAAACAATCGCACGTTTTTTGCCTTCATGCCAAGCCTGTCGGCAAGACGGGAGGATACGGCGAAACCGTGCTTTTCAAAAAAATACCGGATGTTGTTCAGTGTTTTCACGGACGCTAAGATAAACAATTATTAAAAATACACCTTGAAATACTCCAACTCCATCCCCTAACGTTTCAGTAGTTGATGACCTATTGTACACTCCACGCAACGATTTTCCGAACAATAGGTATTGTATAACTGTAGCAAAGCCTGGCTATCCCTCGCATTTTCCGGCTTCACTCCCAGTGAGACATATTTATCCGTGATTCTGTTCTTTTCCGGTTTCAGGTTGGCCGCTATATCGAGTATCGCCGCATTGACATCTTTCCCCACATGGCGTGCATAACAGAACTTAACGGGAATTACGGTGTTTATCAACAACAGGTCTGTAAAACTTCCGGTGAGGGATTTTGCCCGTTTTCCGGAGATTTTCCCGAAGGTATAATGATTTTCCCAGTACCCGGAGGCCTTGCCGTTAAACAGATCGAAGAAATCAGATATAGTACCCGCCTCCATCGCGGAAGCGAACAGTGTTTTCCTCGTAAAATACAAATTGGCCAGTTGGGATAATCGCAGGGTCGGGAAGTTCGCCGGTCGCAGCCTGTGAAAACGGGGACTGATCACTCCTGTACGTGAAAGATCAAATTTCCTTTTCAGGTAAACGTATTCCTTTTTTAACGCTTTCATGTAAGAATCGGGCGCTTCGTTCTCTTCCAGCAGACCTGCCTGACCAAAAAGGAGAGCTTCCAGCTGTAACAGGTTTCCCTGGACTTTGCGGACAACACTATAACTCACCGAATCGGCTATACTCCGGAAGGAATCCCCGTTAACCTTGAGTCCGAAATTTTTCATCAGGTTTCGGAAAAAGACAGCTTCCCAGTCATTTTTAGAATCTTCCAGGTCCCTGAAAACGGCAAGGGACTTTTGTTCCAATCGTTCAAAGAACAGCCTCTCCAGGTAGTTATCCCGTAAAAAACGGTCCACTTCACCGATTTCCCTTTCACAATTAATAAAGTTATGCCCTTTTTTTAAGAGAGTCTCATAATTTTTATAAACCCTTTCGGGTACGAGATGCTTCAATTCCACAGCAGGAATCACAGAATTATCATTGCGGAAAACAGGCATATCATCTTCCCATACTACATGAAGTATTACATTATCGTAAGCCATATCCTTTTCATGGTGATGCACGTACCAATCGGAAGATTTAATGTGAACCTCCACGTTCCCGGCCCATACTTGGCCGTCTATACGAAGCTTCGCATTGAAAAAATCTGGCCCGGATAAATTGTTGTGCTGTCCAGACGCCAGCACCTCCACCTTCTCGCGAGCAGATGTGTAAAGCTCTTCTCCTCGAAACTTCTGAAATTTCCACAGGTAATGCAAAAAGTCTTCTTTCATATAGGTGAAAAAGGATGATTGATTAATAAAGTTCTTTGTCGAAAAAACGAATAAATATATAAAATTGAGATAATTGCACCAAACACCAAGAAGCACTGTACAGGACAAACGTATCTTCAAACCCAAGCTTTCTGCATACGATGCGTTTGCCCTGAAGCACTACCCTCCTGATCTCATATTTTATCCAAAAAAGTTGCGTGTTTCGTTTTTAATAATAACTTTGCATTTCAAAGTACTTTAAAGTGGACTCAAACAAATACTTAAAAGACATAAGCGATATCAGGGACCTGATGCAAAAGTCCTCCCGCTTTATTTCACTCAGCGGACTGTCCGGGATTCTGGCGGGGATATACGCCCTTATCGGTGCTGCCGTAGCTTACTTGCTGGTCGTCAATTCAGCCAGGCAATATCTCATCCTGGACGGTTACATTTTCCGGATGATACTCCTCGACCTGTTTTTTGTTGCCTTCTTCAGTATTATTACAGCCATTTTCCTGACTACACGAAAAGCTAAGAAAAACGGGGAAAAAGTCTGGGACAGCTCATCACGAAGGCTTATTGTTAATTTCCTGATACCTATGGTCGCAGGCGGGCTGTACATACTCATTATACTCGATCAACAGAAATACGGACAAACCGCTGCATTGATGCTTATTTTTTACGGACTTGCTCTGGTAAATGCATCTAAATACAGTATCGGCGATATCCGGTACCTCGGATATATAGAAATCCTGCTGGGACTCATTTGCGCTCTGTTTCCCGGTTACGGGTTCTGGCTCTGGGTAGCCGGTTTTGGCGTGATGCACATTATATACGGGCTCCTCATGTATTACAAATACGATAAGGCATAAGTTTTGAGCATTATAGACGATATAAATAAAGCCTTTGATCACCGTGTACGCCTGGGGATAATGTCCGTACTTATGGTGAATGAATACGCAGATTTCAAAGGATTAAAAGAACTCCTGGACGTCACGGACGGAAACCTGGCCAGCCATACCAAAGCCCTGGAACAGGCGGGATATGTAACCATTCGAAAACAATTCATAGGACGGAAACCAAACACCAGGTATATGGCTACCTCTTCGGGAAAAGCAGCTTTTCAAAAACATCTGGACGCCCTGGAAAAACTCATTAATAGAAACGAATAATTTTTTTATCTACAAACTTTGAAATTCAAAGTACTTTAAAACAAATAAAACTATGGAACAATCTCAAAAAAACACCAGCAGATTCGGAAACTGGATCAGGACATCCATTACCGCACGAATGTTTATGATAGGTTTTTTAATACTTGTTTTGCTGATCCCCCTTTCCTTCATCAAAGACCTGATCCGCGAAAGGTCGCAACGGAAACAGGACGTCATGAACGAGATCAGTAAAAAATGGGGCGGTGAAGTTTTGTTTTACGGACCTGTTATGGAAATACCTTTTAAAACCTTTCAGGAAAAAACAGTAGTCGACGAAAGCACAAAAAAAGTATTTACCGAAACCATAGAAAGTGTTGAGTATGCTTACTTCTTTCCGGAAACCCTGAATATCGATGCCAAAGTAGATCCGGAAGAAAAATATTACGGAATCTACAAGACCAGTGTTTACGAAAGTGCCATGAACATATCCGGCGCTTTCACCAAACCGGATTTCAGCGAAAAAGAAGTCGATGAAAAAAACGTGTTGTGGGACAAAGCAAAGATAATTTTCAGGATGTCCAATCAAAAAGGGGTCAGCAATAAAGTGGAAATCCGGCTCGGGGCCAATGCTTACGGATTCAAATCCAGGTATACGGCTAACGACATCTACGAAACTTCCTCGTCAACACTTAACACCCTGGAAAGTACGTCGTTAAAAATCGAGGATATTCCTACGGAAAAGGCCGTCGGTTTCAGTATGGAACTCGACATTAAAGGTAGTCAACAAATAAGTTTTATTCCCGCCGGCAAGCAAACTACGGTAAATGTCTCTTCCGATTGGAAAACAGCAAATTTTTTCGGAGAATTTCTTCCGTACAACGACGATAAGGTACATGAGAACGGTTTTGACGCGCGGTGGAAAGTACTGGATATCAATCGTCCGTTTTCACAACAGTACTTTAATCAACTCCCCCTGTTAAATTCGTATGCTTTCGGGGTAAACTTTATGATCCCGGTTGATGAGTACCAAAAAAGCGAGAGGTCTGCCAAGTACGGCTTTATGGTTATCTGCCTTACTTTCCTGGCTTTTTTCCTCATCCAGACCATGAGCAGGATCAATATACACCCTTTCCAGTACCTGATGATAGGACTTGCCCTCACCATGTTCTATACCCTGCTGATCTCTATTTCCGAGCACAGTAATTTCTTTAAGGCCTACCTCGTTGCGGGAATTTCCGTTATTGCACTCATCACGGCTTACTCCGTTTCCATATTGAGGTCCAAAAGCTTTCCCTTATTTATATTCCTCTCCCTTACCGCACTCTATTCCTTTATATATATTATCATACAACTGGAAAATTACGCACTCGTGGTCGGAAGTACGGGGTTGTTCCTTATACTCGCCATTGTAATGTTCGTGTCCAGGAAAATAGACTGGGGTAACAGTTAAAGATCAAACATATCCCGCCTTTTCCATCCGTTCCCGAAGAGCAAAGGCGGGATACATCATTATTCTGCAATATCACCTTCCCATTCCAGGATACCTCCCAGCAGGTTATGGGCTTCTTCAAATCCCAACTGGCCCATGATAGCACAGGCCTGTGCGCTTCTGGCTCCGGAACGGCAATACACATAGTAGGTTTTGGATTTATCGAGCTTTTCCAACTCATCAATAAAACCTTGTCCCTGACGGATGTCAATATTTACCGCATCGGGAATATATCCTTCCTCGAATTCCTCCTCAGTACGGACGTCCAGGATAACCGCATTGTCATCATTTTCCAGTTGCTCCACCCATTCCTCTTGAATTAAATCTGCCATAGTATTCTTCTTTTTTTCAAAATTACACAAAACAAAAAAACCGGGACAACTAGTCCCGGATTATTTACCTGATATTTTCTCCCTTTCTTCACCGGTCTGTCAACCGGCAAACAGGGGTGATGATTATTTAATGCTACACCCTATTGCCTTAGTGGTGGTTATCCTTATTTCCTTTCCGCCCAGCATGGCATTCACCGCATCTTCCACATAACGCGTCTCTACGGAAGTCACATCCTGGTAATTATCATCTATGGCCCCTATATAACGCACTTCATTTCCTTCTTCCTTTTTTTCCAGCAGAAAAACGTGAGGCGTCCGGGTGGCCCCGTACCTTGGATAAATCTCCTGACCTTCATCCAGCAAATACGGAAAACCAAACCCCTTTTCCGCAGCGCGCGACTGCATGTCCTCAAAACTGTCCTTTGGGGATTTCTTCGGATTATTCGGATTGATAGCTATAACAGGAACACCCATTTTCTTGTACTTTTTATCCAGGGCAATAATCCTGTCCTCGTAAGCCTGGGCATACGGACAGGTATTACAGGTAAATATTACCAGGTAACCCTTTGCCTCCCGGTAATCAGACAGGGAAACCATTTTACCATCTATGTTCTTCAGGCTGAAATCCTCAGCGAGGTCACCTATCTGGTAACCATCGTCATTGGCAGGAATATCTGCCGAAAAAGAACTCATTGCCAGTACAACGGCGAGCAATAAGAAGGTTCTGATTGTTTTCATTTCGTATCAATTAAAGCTTTCAGGTTGTTTTCCAGATCTTCGTACGTCAAAGACGATTCGTAAAATGCCCGGTTAGTTTTATTATATATAAGCGTTGCCGGTATAGCACCCGACCATTCTTCATTTACTTTGGAAATCCAGTCATTTTGTTTAGGATCGTCCAGCACAATCACCTCTGATTCCAGTTTTTTCTCCCTGACAAAAGGAAGTAGTTTCTTTTCGAAAGTCCCGTGCATATCCAAACTTACCAGCACCACTTCAACTTTTTTGTCCGCATATTCCTTTCGGAGGCGTTCGAAATAAGGTAATTCTGCAACGCAGGGTTTACACCAGGTCGCCCAAAAATTAATAACATAAGTTTTGTCATCCTGCCGATGCAAAAACCGTTCAAAACCGGCAAAATCGTATACATCGATTTCCCGGTCTCCGTCCGTAACCACATCTTTCGGCGGAAGTTCCCGGATATTTGTTTCTGCTTCAGCTATTTCAGCTTTCTTACTTCCGTCCGTCTTACAGGAAACCAAAATTACAAAAAACGCACAGGTAATACATAGTTTCATCTCTATAATTTTTTATCCGGAACCGGCGGGAGGATCGTAAAACCCATACCAGGGAAAGTTATTTCTCCTATTCCGGGATTCATCAATAAAAACACATTACAAATAATCCTGATCACTAATTATTAATATGTTAGCCCCAGTACAGTGCTTTATAAAGGTAGCAACAACCAATCCGGAGACAAGCGTTTTAACAAAATTTTATCAAATAAAAATTCGTCGGGAATAAAAAACTCACTTATATTTGTACCTACAAATGTTGTATGAACAATGAAAATTGAAGAGGTCATAAAAACGCAAAACATGCAAAACCATACCAGGACAGTGATAAACCTGGTTTATACGGCAAACGAAATAAGTAAAAAGATCTCCGACGCGATCAAACCTTTTGATATTTCCGTACCTCAATTTAATGTTTTACGTATACTGAAAGGCCAAAAAGGCCGGCCCGCAAACCTGTCCACCATACAGGAACGTATGATTGCCAAAATGAGCAATACCACCCGTATTGTAGATAAACTGATAGACAAGCGTTTTGTAGAAAGAATACAATGCCCTCAAAACCGGAGAAAGGTTGAAATTTACATAACCAAAGACGGTATGGCACTATTGGAAAGGGTAAATATTGCTGTTGCCAATGTGGAAAAAGAGATTATAAGCAAACTGGATGAAGAACAATTGGAAACCCTTAACCGGGTACTCAACACCATACGCAGTTAAATATATATAGAACCAAATATAATTGAATTTAATATGAATACTATTATCGAATCATTGAACTGGAGATACGCCACCAAAAAATTTGATCCTTCCAGAAAAGTGTCTGCCGAAGACCTCAGTACTCTCAAAGAAGTAATCCGTTTATCTGCTTCTTCCTATGGCATGCAACCCTATGAAGTTTTTGTCATAGAAGACCCGGAAATCCGGAAACAACTAAAAGAGGTTTCCTGGGGACAGCCTCAAATTACAGACGCTTCTCACCTCGTTGTATTTGCCAACAAAATTGATGTTACCGCCAAGGATACCGAGGCTTATATGAACCACATCAGTAAAACGAGAAGTATTCCTGTAGAGAACCTCTCCGGTTTCAGTGATGTAATCAACAATACTGTTGTGCAATTACCACAGGACTTGAAGAGTACCTGGGCTGCCAAACAGGCATATATAGCGCTTGGAAATCTTCTGGCTGCCGCCGCACAGCTTAAAATAGATGCCTGCCCTATGGAAGGATTTGATGCTGAAGGATACAATAAGATACTCGGACTTACCGAAAAAGGACTGAATGCCGCAGTTATTGCCGCTATAGGTTATCGTTCTTCGGAGGATGAAATGCAGCATCTCGCCAAAGTAAGAAAACCGTCGGAAGTATTATTTACCTCTATATAATCATAAATACAAAGTTCAAATTCAAAAAACAAATTTCTGAAAACATGAAAAACAAATTCGCAAAAGCAGCATTGACCCTGGTTGTAGCCCTAGGTGCTACCGCATTTACTACCATCGATAAAGAAGAGAAAAAGGTAGATGTAACAACCAGTAAAGTTACATGGAAAGGTTATAAGGTAACCGGGTCTCACGAAGGGATAATAAATCTGAAAGAAGGTTCTTTAGTTTTCGAAGGGGATAAACTGACCGGGGGACAATTCGTAGTGGATATGACCTCTCTTACCAGTACAGACCTCGAAGGGGATTCGCAAGGAAAGTTAAATGGTCACCTGAAATCAGATGATTTTTTCGGGGTAGAAAAATACCCTACTTCCAACCTGGTGATCACTAAAGTAAAGGCCACGGGAAAAAATGCATATAAAGTAACCGGTGATCTTACTATCAAGGAAAAAACACATCCTGTTACCTTTGATCTTTCCGTATATGGTAACAAGGCCACCGGGGCTTTGAAAGTAGACCGGACCAAATATGATGTTCGTTATGGCTCCGGAAGCTTCTTTGAGAATCTGGGAGATAAAACCATCTACGACGAATTTGATCTCGTCGTGGACCTCAATTTCTAATCGGATCGGGAAAAAATAGCTATAATTCAGAATCCGGGCTCCTTTTACAGAAAGGGGCCTTTTTTAAGGATACGCAAAAAAAATGTTATAAAAGCATTTTACAACTTGTAATTTTCATTTTCCTTTCTATATTTGTATCCAGATAAAAGAGAAATGCATATTATTTTAAACAATACTTGGTGGTGGAGCAACTTACGTCAAAACGTCGTGAGCTAGACCCCTATAAAGTATTTTTAAAATCAAAATACAAAAGGCTTGTCAATCACGACAGGCCTTTTTTGTTTTCCGGACCTTTTAATTTCAAAATATAATGATACATCTGACCACAAATTACAAACAGATACTCGCAGACACCATAACCCCGGTAAGCGTCTACCTTAAAATACGCGACAGGTATCCCGGCAGCCTGTTGCTGGAAAGCAGCGATTATCATGCGAACAACAACAGCTTTTCCTATATATGCTGCAATCCTATTGCTAGCATCGAGATAAAAAAAGGGACTATCACGGAATCATATCCGGACGGAACTTCAACGCAAACCCCCATAGAGCAGAGCACCGATGTGCCCCTGGCCATACATAATTTCGCCAGGGCTTTTAAATCCAAAGACAACGGTTTTAAATTCATCAACAAAGGCTTATTCGGCTATATTGCCTATGATGGTGTCCGGTACTTTGAGGATATTGAGATATCAGAAAAGAAGGAAACGCTGGACATTCCGGATATTTATTATGCCGTATACCAAAATATTATTGCCATCAACCACTTCAAAAACGAAGCCTATATCTTCTGTCACAGTACCGATGGCACCAATAATATCCCGGAAATAGAACAATTACTGCAATCCAAAAATTTTGCCACTTACCATTTTACCAAAGTAAACGACGCAGTTTCCAACCTCACGGATGAGGAATATAAAAAAAGTGTGGAATATGCCAAAAAGCATTGCTACAGGGGAGATGTATTTCAACTGGTATTGTCCAAAAGATTCTCCCAGGAATTTAAAGGCGATGAATTCAACGTATATCGTGCACTCCGAAGTATAAACCCATCTCCCTACCTCTTTTTCTTTGACTACGGAAACTTTAAAATATTCGGCTCCTCTCCCGAGGCCCAACTGGTGGTAAAGAACAGAAAAGCGGAAATTCACCCCATAGCCGGTACTTTCCGCCGTACCGGAAATGACGAACAGGATACCGTTTTGGCCAAACAACTTGCCGAAGATGCCAAAGAAAATGCAGAACACGTTATGCTCGTCGACCTGGCGAGGAACGACCTCAGCAGGCATGGCCATGAAGTCCGGGTAGAAACATACCGTGAAGTACAGTTCTTTTCTCATGTAATTCACCTGGTATCCAAAGTCACCGGGAAATTACACGAACACGCATCGACCATGCAGGTAGTTGCCGACACCTTTCCGGCAGGAACCCTCAGCGGGGCACCCAAACACATGGCCATGCAACTCATAGACAAGTATGAGAACTGCAACCGAAACTTTTACGGGGGCGCTATAGGTTTTATGGATTTTGAAGGGAATTTCAACCATGCCATAATGATACGAACTTTTTTGAGTAAGAACCATCGGTTGCATTACCAGGCCGGTGCCGGGGTGGTATCCGAATCCATTGCCGAAAATGAGTTACAGGAAGTGTATAACAAACTCGGAGCACTGAACAAAGCCATGGACCTGGCCGAAAGTATTTAACCCGGACCTATTAACAAGAATACAAAACCGATGAAAACACAAAAAATACTGGTTATAGATAATTACGACAGCTTTACGTATAACCTCGTGCATTATCTGGAAGACCTCGGCGGCCAAGTAACCGTAAAGCGAAACGACCAGCTCGAACTGGAAGAAGCGGAACCATTTGACAAAATACTGCTCTCTCCAGGCCCCGGTATTCCTGATGAAGCCGGACTTTTAAAGGCTATCATTAAAAAATACGCCCCTACCAAAAGCATCCTGGGTGTATGTCTCGGACAACAAGCCATAGGCGAAGTGTTCGGCGGAAAAATCATCAACCTGAACAAAGTATATCACGGTGTGGCTACTAAGGTAAAAATAACCGTTAAGGACGAGCCGCTCTTCGAAGGCCTGGAACAGGAAATTGAAGTGGGTCGTTACCACTCCTGGGTCGTAGACCCCGAACTTCCCGAATCACTCGAAGCCACATCCTTTGATGAAAACGGACAGGTAATGTCTCTTCGCCACCGGGAATATGACGTAAAAGGCGTACAGTACCACCCTGAATCGGTACTTACCCCGGACGGAAAAAGAATACTCAAAAACTGGTTGAAACCAACCCCATAAAAAGAAGCTTTGCTTCCCTAACTAACAGGTAAAAGTGTACAGCTGTACACCTCAACCAAAAAACTTTCAAGATGAAAGAAATACTCAACAGGCTTATAAACCACGAAACCATTTCCAAGGAGGAGGCCAGGAACGTACTGGTCAATATCTCCAAAGGATCGTATAACACCAGCCAGATCGCTGCTTTCCTAACCGTATATATGATGCGGAGTATTACCGTTGAAGAACTGGAAGGTTTCCGCGATGCTCTTCTCAACCTTTGTATTGCGGTTGATCTTAACGGTTACGAAGCTATTGACCTCTGTGGTACCGGAGGTGATGGTAAAGACACTTTCAATATTTCCACGCTGGCATCATTTATAACCGCAGGTGCCGGGATCCCCGTTACAAAACACGGTAACTACGGGGTCTCCTCCAAATGTGGCTCCAGCAATGTGATGGAGTTTCTGGGCATTAAATTTTCCAATGACCCGGACTTCCTGAAACGGTCTATCGGGGAAGCAAACATATGTGTATTACATGCTCCCCTGTTCCACCCTGCCATGAAAAATGTTGGCCCTATCCGGAAAGAACTTGCGGTAAAGACTTTTTTCAATATGCTGGGGCCAATGGTAAATCCCGCCTTCCCCAAAAACCAGATGGTTGGTGTTTTTAACCTGGAACTGGCCCGTATGTACGGATATCTTTACCAGAATACAGATAAAAATTATACCATACTCTATGCCCTCGACGGCTATGACGAACTGTCCCTTACCGGTCCGGCAAAAGCCATTCGCAACCAATCGGAACAAATGCTGATCCCGGCCGATTTCGGCACGGAACTATTGGCCCCGGAAGCTATCAAGGGGGGGGAAACCATAGAAGACTCCGCTGCCATTTTCATGAATGTCATAAGCGGAAAAGGCACGGAAGCCCAGAACAATGTCGTATGTGCCAATGCGGGAATGGCCATCGCCACCGTAAATAACCTGCAACCGAAAGAAGGATTTGAAATAGCCAAAGAAAGCCTGTCCTCCGGTAAAGCACTAAACGCTCTTAAGAAATTACAGGAGATCAGTCGGTGACGGGTGACGGGTGACGGGTGACGGGTGACGGGTGACGGGTGCAAAATTAATTTAAACGAACCAATACACTACATAAAAAATGGAAGCTAAGTTTAAATTCGAAAAATTAATTGTCTGGCAAGAAGCTATGGATCTGGGAGAAAATATACAATTACTTTCTGAAAGTTTTCCTTCCAGGGAAACCTTCAACCTCACATCACAATCATGCCGGGCAGCAGATTCTATTGCATTGAATATCTCAGAAGGAAGTATTGCACAATCGAATCCGGAACAGAAAAGATTCATCGGATATGCTATACGTTCCCTGGCTGAAGTAGTGACTTGCTTACACAAAGCCAGGAGGAGAAATTACATCCGGGTGAATGAATTCGAAAGATTTTATACACAGTCATTTTCCTTGATGAACAAATTAATCGCCTATAAAAACAGCTTAAGATAACGAAGTACCGAACATCGGTCCTCCGTCATCGGTCATCGTCCAAAAAATATTAATTAACATCTAAAACACAATCACATGTCTAACATTTTAGACAAAATAATAGCCGACAAACGCAAAGAGGTAGCGCTTAAAAAAAGTGTTGTTCCGGTTTCCCAACTGGAATCTTCCGCACTCTTTGATCGCAATACAGTTTCCCTGGCATACAGTCTGAAAAACAGTAACACGGGTATTATAGCCGAACATAAAAGACGTTCCCCTTCCCGGTCTGTCATTAATCAAAGCCTGAGTGTTGCCGATGTGGCCCGCGGATATGAAAAGGCAGGTGCCTGTGGTATGTCGGTACTCACTGATGGCAAGTATTTCGGGGGTTCTCTGGAGGATTTATTACAAGCCAGGGCCGTAACACAGTTCCCCCTGCTCCGTAAGGAATTCATCATTGACGAATATCAGCTTCTCGAAGCCAAAGCACACGGGGCGGATGTAATACTCCTCATTGCAGCAGTATTATCACGGAATGAAATAAAAAACCTGGCCGAATTTGCCAAAAACCTGAACCTGGATGTTCTCCTCGAAGTACATAATGAAGAAGAGTTGCACAAGTCGCTCATGCCCAGCCTGGATATGCTCGGTGTGAATAACCGGAACCTGAAAACCTTTGAAGTAAGTATCGATATCAGCAAACAACTCTCCACCATAATCCCGGACGATTTTGTAAAAGTATCCGAGAGCGGTATCAGCGACCCGGAAACGATTAAAGACCTGCAAAAATATGGGTACAAAGGTTTTCTGGTAGGGGAAAACTTTATGAAAACCGAAAACCCGGGACAAAGTGCGGAAGCATTTATCGGAAAACTGAAAAACTAAATGACAGAAAACCTTCAACATACCGGTTATGGCATTCCGAAACTAAAGGTCTGCGGCATGAAACACCCGGAAAATATCCGGGCGGTTGCAACCCTGCATCCCGATTACCTGGGGTTTATCTTTTATGATAAATCTCCCAGGTATTTTAAAGGGGAAATACCGGATCTTCCGGCAGACATACGAAAAACCGGGGTGTTTGTAAACTCTTCCGTTGCGGAAATTATCGAAAAAGTTAATCAACACCATTTACAGGCAGTGCAATTACACGGCGGAGAACCTGCAGAATTTTGCGAGGAACTCCGGCATGCTTTACCCGGTATGGAAATCATCAAAGTGTTTTCCGTAAAGGACGAATTTGATTTCGGACAACTCCTTCCTTTTGAGAACACGGCAGATTATTTCCTTTTCGACACCAAGGGAAAACAGCCGGGAGGTAACGGATATACCTTTGACTGGAGGCTTCTTAAAGATTATCCGTCCGGAAAACCATATTTTCTCAGTGGCGGAATAGGTCCGGAAGAAGCGGATAAAGTCCTGGATTTCCTCAATAATCAGGAATATCGTAGGGTATCTTCCCTATGTTATGCTATTGACGTAAACAGCAGATTTGAAACGGAACCCGGATTCAAAAACACGGAAAAATTAAAAGAATTTAAATCGAAAATACTATGTCAACACCAGTAAAAACTTCTTCTCCCATCGGGGGAACTGCAGGTTCGGGCTCTTATCATGTAAGCGAGAGGGGCTATTATGGTGAATTCGGCGGGGCATTTATCCCGGAAATGCTTTACCCGAATGTGGAACAACTCCGCCAAAAGTACCTGGAAATAATGAGTGATCCTTCATTTAAGGAAGAGTTTAACCAGCTTCTGAAAGATTACGTAGGGCGTCCTTCCCCCCTTTACTTCGCCAAACGGATGTCCGAAAAATATGGCACCAGGATATACCTGAAACGGGAAGACCTCAATCACACGGGAGCTCATAAGATCAACAATACCATAGGCCAGATATTAATGGCCAGACGTCTCGGCAAAACCAGGATCATTGCAGAGACCGGGGCCGGGCAACACGGGGTGGCAACAGCTACGGTATGCGCCCTTACTGGCATGGAATGTATAGTGTATATGGGCGAAATAGACATCGCGCGCCAGGCACCGAATGTAGCCCGTATGAAAATGCTCGGGGCCGAAGTACGCCCCGCACTTTCCGGAAGCCGTACCCTGAAAGATGCGACCAACGAAGCTATCCGCGACTGGATAAACAACCCGGTAGACACACATTATATCATAGGATCGGCCATAGGCCCGCATCCATACCCGGATATGGTAACCCGTTTTCAAAGTATTATTTCCGAAGAGATCAGAACACAGCTAAAGGAAAAAGAAGGACGGGAAAATCCGGATTATGTCGTAGCCTGCATAGGAGGTGGCAGTAATGCTGCCGGTACTTTTTATCATTTTCTGGATGAAAAAGAAGTAGGTATTATTGCTGTGGAAGCTGCTGGTAAAGGTATCGATTCCGGCGAAAGTGCCGCAACCTCCGTTTTAGGGCACAAAGGAATTATTCACGGGTGCAAAACCCTGCTTATGCAGACCGATGACGGGCAAATTACCGAGCCCTACTCTATTTCCGCCGGACTGGACTATCCGGGCGTAGGGCCCATGCATTCGCACCTCTACACTTCGGGAAGAGCAACCTTTAAATCCATTACCGACGATGAGGCCATGAAAGCCGGAATGGAATTATGCAAACTGGAAGGTATTATCCCTGCCATAGAATCCAGTCACGCCCTTGCCATTTTCGAAAACACCAAATTCGGGAAGGACGATGTGGTGGTGGTAGCCCTGTCCGGAAGAGGAGACAAAGATCTCAATACTTATATAGACCATTTCGGGTTATAAGTCCCGTTAAAAAAAGTATAGATAACTAATCAGAAAAAAACATGATGACAAACAGGATACATCAAAAACTACGGGAAGATAACAAAGTCCTGTCCATATATTTTACGGCGGGTTATCCCGGTGTTGAAGATACCGTCCCCATTATAAAAAATCTTCAGGAAAGCGGAGTAGACATGATAGAAATAGGCCTTCCTTTCAGCGATCCGCTTGCCGACGGCCCCACAATACAGGAAAGCTCTGCCAAAGCCTTGAAAAACGGTATGACCACAGCCAGGCTTTTCGAACAACTGGAAGGCATTCGTGAAACCGTTCACATTCCTCTTATTATCATGGGATACTTCAATCCTATAATGCAATACGGGGTAGAAAATTTCTGTTCAAGATGCGCGGAAATAGGGATAGACGGACTGATCATTCCCGATCTTCCGGTAGACATCTATGAAGAAGAATACAAAGGCTTGTTTGAAAAGTATGGCCTGGCCAATATATTCCTCATTACCCCACAAACTCCGGATGAACGCATTCGTTTTATCGATTCGGTTTCGGATGGCTTTATTTATATGGTGAGTTCCGCGAGTGTAACCGGGGCAAAGAATACTTTCGGGGATATCCAGAAGCAGTATTTCGAACGCATTCACGACCTCCGGTTAAAAAATCCGCAGATCGTAGGCTTTGGTATCAGCAATGAAGAGACATTCCGGGCTGCCACCAAACTGGCAAAAGGGGCAATTATCGGTTCCGCATTCATAAAGTTCCTGAATGACAAGGGAAAAGACCATATTCCGGAATTTATAAATTCTATCCGGTAGCAGATCGGAACAAGGGAAACCTCCTTATATTTAGTCGTTTAATCATAATTTAGTAACTTGTGGCAAAGTTTAACCAAATGATTAAAAAATGGGAAAAGGAGACAAAAAGACGAAAAGAGGTAAAATAATCATGGGATCTTACGGAAAATTACGCCCCAAACGTCGAAAATTCAAGATCCGTTCTAAGCATGTCAAAGGCGAGACCGTCAATGCTGTGGATAAATAGACATTGCAGCAAAGTAATTGAAAAGAGGCATACCCGGACAGGTATGCCTCTTCCATCTGTTAATATGCTTTAGCAAACAACACTCTTCTTTTGGAAGGTTTACCACTATAAATACACGTTCCGTCCTCTTCTTTTGCATCCAGCGGAATACAACGGATTGTTGCCTTGGTCAGTTCTTTGATCGTATCTTCCGTTTCCGCAGTACCGTCCCAATGCGCAGAGAGAAACCCTCCCTTGCTTTCCAGTACTTCCTTGAATTCTTCGAAAGAGTTGACTTCGGTAATATGTGTTGCCCGGTGATTGAGAGCCTTTCGGTATATGCATTGCTGAATATCTTCGAGCAGCTCTTCTATTCTGGCTACCACATCCCCTTCCTTAACTATCTCTTTTTCCAGGGTATCCCGACGCGCCACTTCAAAAGTACCGTTCTCCATATCGCGCTGACCAATAGCCAGGCGAACAGGCACTCCCTTCAGTTCGTATTCGTTAAATTTCCATCCGGGCTTATAGGTATCCCGGTTATCGTACTTTACCGAAATTCCTTTACCACGTAATTCGCGAACAAGAGGTTCTACCTTTTCCGAAATGGCATCCAACTGTTCTTCTCCCTTATATATAGGTACGATTACGACCTGTATAGGCGCAAGTTTAGGAGGTAACACAAGACCGTTATCATCGCTATGTGTCATGACCAGGGCCCCCATAAGACGTGTAGATACCCCCCAGGAAGTAGCCCAAACGTAGTCCTGTTTTCCTTCTTTATTGGCAAATTTCACATCAAACGCTTTGGCAAAATTCTGTCCCAGGAAATGTGACGTTCCGGCCTGTAACGCCTTGCCATCCTGCATCAATGCTTCGATACAATAGGTCTCTATTGCCCCGGCGAAACGCTCGCTCTCCGACTTCACCCCTTTAATTACGGGCATTGCCATAAAGTTTTCGGCAAAATCCGCATAGATATGCATCATTTGTTCTGCTTCCGCCACAGCTTCTTTCCGGGTAGCATGGGCCGTATGCCCTTCCTG
The DNA here is from genome assembly GCF_052983395.1 of Sinomicrobium halophytocola. Taxonomy (NCBI): domain Bacteria; kingdom Pseudomonadati; phylum Bacteroidota; class Flavobacteriia; order Flavobacteriales; family Flavobacteriaceae; genus Sinomicrobium; species Sinomicrobium halophytocola. The sequence goes on along the minus strand of NZ_JBRKIT010000035.1, from coordinate 134,400 downwards.
CCATAAAAATTCTGCCGTACGCAAAAACAGTCGTGTACGCATTTCCCACCGCACTACGTTGGCCCATTGGTTTATCAACAGGGGTAAATCGCGATAAGACTGTATCCATTTCCGATAGGTATCCCAGATAATCGTTTCGGAAGTCGGGCGAACAATAAGTTCTTCTTCCAGTTTGGCATCCGGATCTACGATCACTCCGCTTCCGTCCTCTGCATTCTTGAGGCGATAATGAGTTACCACCGCACATTCCTTGGCAAAACCTTCTACGTGGGCGGCCTCCTTGCTCAGATATGACTTCGGTATGAAAAGAGGAAAATAAGCGTTCTGATGCCCCGTTTCCTTGAACATACGGTCCAGTTCCGCCTGCATCTTTTCCCATATGGCAAAGCCATAGGGTTTAATCACCATACATCCCCTTACGCCCGAGTTTTCAGCAAGATCTGCCTTTACCACCAGTTCGTTATACCATTTCGAATAGTCTTCGCTTCGTTTTGTTAAGTTCTTACCCATTATCAGTAGTTTGGCACAAATATTGCGCTTCTGTTAAAGTAGAAAATAGTTTGGCAAAACTAACTATTTTTGTTATGTTCAACAATAAAATTTTGCAATGATGAATACTTTAAACCATATTAAAAAATTCCGTTTTTTACTGACTGGTGCAGTATCCGGGATTTTTCTCGTCTCCTGCGGATCATATCAGCAGGCTTCCTATTACGATTCCGATGGCATCTATAGTGATGCCACCGACTATAGTCATGCCGAAACTCCGCGGAACACCAGAGCGACACAATCATCTTCTTCTTCGAATTATCAGTCTTATTTCGCAAGGCAATCCGAACAATTCGAACAGATGACCAGCAACGATTATATTTTTACAGATATCGATTCGTACTCAAGTAATGAAGTAAACGATTCCACAGATATTGTTGCCGACAATTACAATTACGATTACCAGGGCGGATATCCCGGATGGGGTGATAATCCACAATCTACCTCCGTTAATATCTACAACAACTCCATGGGATGGGGTGGTGGTTGGTATGGTGCCGGATGGGGCGGATGGTACGGCCCCGGATGGGGAATGGGCTTGTATGACCCCTACTGGAATATGGGATGGGGTGGTTGGTACGGTCCCGGATGGGGCGGTGGCTGGTATGGTGCCGGATGGGGACTCGGCTGGAGTTATTGGGGCGGATATCCCGGATACTATTACAATCGCCCGTATTACAACCACTATCCGAGAAGAACCTATGCTTATACTAATTCCAGGAGATATTACAACCGGAACAATATAGCCAGTACGAACAGAAGAAATTCCTCTGCTTACCGAAACTCTTCGACAAACAGAAGATCATACCGGAACAGTGCCGATGTAGGCACAAACCGAAGCAGTACCAGCAGAAGGACTTATCGTAACAGTGCCAATGTAGGTACGGACAGAAATGGTACCAGCAGAAGGACATACAGGAACAGTTCTAATGTAAATGCCAACAGAAGCAGCACCAACAGGAGAACATATCAAAACAGTAATTCTACGTATAATCGTAGGAATTCTACGCCTACAAGGGCTACGCGTTCTTCCACCACCACAAGGAGATCTTATAGTACGCCTACACGATCTACAAGATCCAGCGGGTCATCTATGCGCTCTTCTTCACCGTCCAGGTCTTCCGGAGGAAGTACACGCTCTTCTTCATCCAGAGGTGGTGGCCGGGGAAGAGGCTAGGAACATAAAATTTATTCATCATTGCAAAAAGGTAAAAAATAATCGTGATACACTCCAATATCATGATTATTTTTTACCCAAAACAGACATATTGTTTTTTCTTAAAAAAGGACTCTCATGAAAAAAATACTGGCAATACTTGTAATCTTTGGTGCTGCAGCACAGACAAAAGCACAGACCATTAACGACGTACTACGATACGGATCGGAGAATTTGCAGGGTACAGCAAGGTACCAATCCATGAGCGGTGCATTCGGTGCCCTGGGAGGAGACCTTTCCGCTTTGAACACCAACCCCGCCGGATCGGCTGTCTTTACCAACGGAAGCCTTACTATTTCCGGTACGAGCTACAACACAAAAAACAAAACCAATTATTTCGGGGGACAGACCTCTACCGATGTTTCCGACTTTGACCTCAACCAGCTTGGAGGCGTATTGGTATTCCACAATACAAAAAACAATGCGGGATGGCGGAAATTTTCCCTGGCTTTTAATTTCGAGAAAGCAAATAACTTCGAAAACGAATTTCTAGCCGCAGGCAATGGCAATACTTCTATAGATGAATACTTTCTTAATTTTGCCCAGGGTATTCCTCTGGGAGATCTCGCCATTTTCAGTGATGAAAATATAGAAGATGCCTACCTCGATGTGGGAGCTTCATATGGATTTGGCCCGCAGCAGGCATTCCTCGGATATTACGGAGGTGTTATAGATCCCTTGTCTCAAACGGATAATAACACGGACTACGTGTCCAATGTAAATTACAACAACGGAACTGTAAATCATCGGTTTCTTCAGAGTACATCCGGGTACAATAATAAGTTCACTGTTAACTTTGCAGGACAATACCTGGAAGATTTCTACCTGGGGGCATCCCTCAACTTCCACGATGTACAATACGAAAAATACACCCAACTGGATGAGGATGGTTACGGCCCAGGAAGTAACCTGGAATACATAAATTTTGACAACCTTCTTCGTACTGACGGAAACGGTTTCTCCTTTTCTTTGGGTGGTATTGCGCGCGTAGGAGAAATGGTAAGAGTGGGATTAACATACCAATCCCCTACCTGGTACAGACTTACGGATGAACTTTCACAAAGAATAGGATCCGGTCTGGAAGATGAGAGAATAGGTTACATCAACTTTAACCAAGTTAATGTCTTCCCCGATCACAAAATACAGATCCCGGCCAAATACACCGGTAGTATGGCTGTCGTTTTCGGGAAACAGGGACTCATAAGCCTGGATTACAGTTACCAGGATATGAGTAATGCTAAGTTAAAACCTACATCCAATCCGGATTTTGCCGCAGAAAACGATTATATAAGTGATGTTCTGCAAGCTACATCTACCGTTCGGGTAGGAGGCGAATACAGGATTCAGCAATTCAGCCTTCGTGCCGGTTACCGTTACGAACAAAGCCCCTACGACAACGATATGATAGGAGACCTTAACGGGTATTCCCTGGGACTAGGTTATGACTTCGGTTCAGCCAGGCTTGATGCCGCCTTTAACCAGTTTATGAGAGACTATAAGTCGCAGTTATATGAAACCAGACTTACCTCTACTGCAGATATTGACAGCAGAAACACCAACGTAACGCTGTCTCTTACATTCAATCTTTAAAATATTATTTTATCCTTCCCTGTATGAATAACCATATCGGGAAGGATAAAGTTTTTTAGTTAAAAGTAAATTAAAGTTATAGGACCATTGTCATTATCTATACTTCAAAAAATAATTTGTCCTGTATAAATAACTATCTTTGCCTTTCCTTTTGCTTCAGATAAGCGCAGAGGTTTTTGAAAGACAATTTTCTTGCCGTAGTGTGAAGAATGCTCGTTACAAAAATCCTTATATTTGCGACATAGTAGCAAAACACAAACGAGAATATAAACACAGAATTATTCGTTTGTTTTCAGGAAAACATAAATTCCAAAACGATGAAAATAGACAAAGCCTTGGAAGAACACTTTGAAGAGATCGGTGACAACCATGTTTCATCATCCGCAGACACGCCTTTGAGGGAAGATGCTTTTGAACTGTCTGATGACGAAAAAATAGAAAAAATACAACAGGACGTATATAACATTATGGAAACCCTGGGACTGGACCTTACGGACGACAGTCTTAGAGGCACCCCGAGGCGGGTAGCCAAAATGTTTGTAAAGGAGATCTTTGCCGGGCTTCACCCGGAGAGAAAACCCAAAGCCTCCACATTTCAGAACAAATACAAATACGGTGAAATGCTCGTGGAAAAGAATATCACCGTATATTCTACCTGTGAGCACCATTTATTACCCATCGTAGGAAGGGCCCATGTGGCCTACATATCCAAAGGAAACGTCATCGGCCTTTCCAAGATGAACCGTATCGTGGATTATTACGCCAAAAGGCCACAGGTACAGGAAAGAATGACCATGCAGATCGTACAGGAACTACAAAGGGCACTTGGCACCAAAGATGTGGCCTGTGTGATAGATGCCAAACACTTGTGTGTGAATTCCAGAGGAATACGCGATATAGAAAGTAGTACGGTAACGGCAGAGTTCGGGGGTAAATTCAAAGACCCGGCCGTCAGGAGAGAATTTCTGGATTATATCAAATTAGAGACCGAATTTTAATTATATCCCAAAATTCAAGTAACCGAGAATGCAACTGTACCAAGATCAAAAGCTGAAGATATACAACTCACTTACAGGAAACAAAGAGATATTCGAACCCATCAACGAAAGCCATGTAGGCATGTATGTCTGTGGTCCCACAGTGTATAACTATGTACACCTGGGAAATTGCAGGACTTTTATCTCCTTTGACCTGATCTTCCGCTACCTGAAACATCTCGGTTACAAAGTACGGTATGTCAGAAATATTACCGATGCCGGTCACCTCGAAAACGACGCAGACGAAGGAGAAGACCGTATTGCCAAAAAAGCTCGCCTGGAACAGATCGAGCCGATGGAAGTTGTACAGCGCTATACCGTAGATTTCCACAACACACTCAACCGTTTTAACAACCTCCCGCCCAGTATAGAGCCTACGGCCACCGGGCATATCATTGAGCAAATAGATATTATCCGGGAAATCCTGGGTAAAGGCTTTGCCTACGAAGTCAACGGATCGGTATATTTTGATGTTATAAAATTCAACAACAGTACCAAATACGGGAAGCTAAGCGGACGGAATATCGAAGACCTCATCCACAATACCCGCGAACTCGACGGCCAGAGCGACAAGAAAAATCCACAGGATTTCGCCTTATGGAAAAAAGCGGAACCCCAGCACATTATGCGCTGGCCCTCTCCATGGAGCGAAGGCTTCCCCGGATGGCACCTGGAGTGTACTGCAATGAGCACCAAATATCTCGGGGAAAAATTCGATATTCACGGTGGTGGTATGGACCTGAAGTTCCCGCATCACGAATGTGAAATAGCCCAGGCAGAAGCCTGCAACGGACACTCCCCCGTCAATTACTGGATGCATGCCAATATGCTTACCCTGAACGGTAAAAAAATGGCCAAATCTACCGGTAACAACATACTTCCCAATGAAATTTTCACCGGGAATAACAACATATTGAATAAACCTTTTTCTCCGGCAGTTGTACGTTTCTTTATATTACAGGCCCACTATCGTAGTGTATTGGATTTCAGTAACGATGCCCTGGTCGCCTCGGAAAAAGGATTTAACAGGCTTATGGAAGCCGTTCACCTTTTGGAAGAACTTCCCGTTTCTCCCGAAACTTCCGGCATTGATATGGGAACATGGCAACAGAAATGCTACGATGCCATGAACGATGACTTTAACAGTCCGGTACTCATTGCCAATCTGTTCGAGATCGTTAAATTCATCAACCAGGTAAAAGAAGGAAAAGCCGGAATATCGGAAGACGACCTGACGTCACTTAAAAGTACTGTCCACGCTTTTATTTTTGATGTCCTCGGACTGGTTGACGTAACGGTTTCCGAGGAAAACGGAGCGGATAAACTTTCGGGTGTAGTAGAACTGCTTATTAACCTCCGGGCCGAAGCCAGGGCGAATAAAGACTTTGCCACATCCGATAAAATAAGAGATGAGCTGGCCGCTATGGGAATACAGTTAAAAGACGGGAAAGAAGGGACCACCTTCTCCGTCTCCTGATACTCTTGATTTTCAGAAATCCTTATACACATGAAATTTTTACTGAAAATACTCGCTTATCCGTTTATCTTTTTAGTAAAAATATACCAGTATCTGATCTCTCCTTTAACTCCTGCCACTTGCAGGTACACTCCCACCTGTTCGCATTACACGGTAGAAGCCCTGCAAAAGCACGGCCTGATAAAAGGTGGGAAACTCGCAATAAAAAGGATATTCAGTTGCCATCCCTGGGGAGGTTCCGGCTATGACCCTGTTCCGGAAAAAGATGACGATTAACTTACGGTTACAGATTACAGGTCGAAATTAAAAACTTGTAACTTACAACCTATAATTTAATTTTTCGTTTGTATTCATTTCGCCGGGGTTTCCCTATATTTACACCTACAAAATAAAAAACCATGCATTTTTTAAGTATCAACTGGAATCCGAGCGAAGGCATAGATCTCGGTTTTTTTATGCTGCGATTTTACAGCCTCATGTTTGTAGTCGCCTTTGTTCTCGGTTGGTTCCTGATGAAAAAAATATACCTGCGGGAAGGTCTTACCGTAAAAGAACTGGACTCTTTATTCATCTATACCGTCCTCGCTACCCTGATCGGAGCCAGGTTGGGGCATTTCCTGTTTTATGAACCCGAAATGTTTATCAAAGACCCGCTTCATATATTTCTCCCGGTGGAATTCAGCCCAAAATTCCGTATCGTAGGGTTCCGGGGACTGGCAAGTCACGGTGCCGCTATCGGTATTATCATTGCCATGTATTATTACAGTAAAAAAATCATCCACAAACCTATTCTATGGATACTGGACCGCGTGGTTATCCCGGTTGCTTTCGGTGGGGTTTTTGTACGTATCGGGAATTTTATGAACTCCGAAATTATCGGTAAACCCACAAACAGTGATTACGGTGTGGTTTTCCAGAAACTCGGGGAAACATTTCCCCGTCATCCTTCGCAGTTATATGAAGCTTGCGGCTATATTATTGTATTCCTGATACTCTGGTATACTTACTGGAAAACAGAAAAGAGAAACAACCTCGGTTATATCTTCGGGCTGTTCCTTGTTCTTCTCTGGACCGTGCGATTTATTGTAGAGTTCTTTAAAGAAAACCAGGTTGCTTTTGAAGATCAGCTTTCCCTCAATATGGGGCAATGGCTCAGCATTCCATTTATCCTGATAGGTTTCTATCTCATATACCGGAGCAAAAACTCGGCAAAAACGGCTAATTCATAAACCCAATACAACAAAGTCATGTACAAAGTACCTGTATCCCTTTTGCTTCTCGCAGGCCTTATTCTGTCTTCCTGTAAAGATGAAAAGCAACACAATACGGTAAAAAAACAGGAAATAAGCTTTACCAAAGATGGTGACCTGCAATTATACAAGGCGGACAGCACCCTGGTAAAAAAGCTTGAAATAGAGATCGCAGACGATGAATATAAAATCCAAACGGGCCTCATGTATCGCACTTCGATGAAGGAGAGCCGGGGGATGTTGTTTATTTTTGAAGACGAAGAACCTCGTTATTTCTACATGAAAAACACCAATATCTCCCTGGATATTATTTATCTTGATGCTGACCAGAAAATAGTGAGTATCCGGGCCAACGCAGAGCCCTTAAACGAAGAATCCGTTCCTTCCGGGGAACCTGCACAATATGTCCTGGAAATCAATGCCGGACTCGCCGAAAAATGGGGGTTACAAACCGGGGATTATATGAATTTCACCCGATAGCCTACAAAAGTGCAAACAACTTGTCTATATCTTCCATACTGTTATAAATATGTGGGGCAACCCGCATATTATCACCCCTGAAACTAACGTGAATTTTATGTCTGGGCAACTCATCCTTCAGGGACCGGGATTTATCCCGGGGAATCCTGATTCCTATCATATGTCCGACACGATCTGATTTTTTCACGGTTTCATATCCTGATTCCAGCGCTCTCCTCTCTATTTCATCAGTCAGTAATGAAATGGTGTCCCGGATGTTTTCAACACCCCAGTCCAGTATCTGAGTAAGCGCCGAAATAGCCATAGAGACCTGGATAGTACTAGAAAACTCCCCGAAATCAAATCTTCTTGCTCCCGGCCTGTAAGCATCCTTATAATCCACCAACCCCGCAAAATTTTCACTTTCCTTTTTATTGAGCCAGGAGAATTCGATAGGTTTTCCGCTTTCCGTATATTTTTTATCGGCATAAAGGTAGCCTAGTCCATAAGGCCCGAGAAGCCATTTATAGCCTACACTGACCAGAAAATCCGGTTTTATCCTATCGATATCAAACGGATAGGCTCCTAACGACTGACTCCCGTCTACCACCAGTTTAGCACCTACAGACCTGGTCCTTACACCAACTTGTTCCAGGTCCAGTACCGCTCCGTCCGTCCAATGGCAGTTAGGAACCGCAACAAGACACGTATTATCATCTATTTTTTCGAGTACCGCCCGGGTCCAGGTTTGTTCCGGTAATTTCTTCACCGTAACGATCTCTGCACCTGATTGTTCCGCAAGCTCTCGCCAGGCATAGATATTGGAAGGGTATTGCTGTTCCAGCACCACTATGTTCTGACCGGGTTTCGGCGATATGTTTTTTGCAGCGGTTGCAATACCATAGCTTACCGAAGGTATCAGTGCCACCTGCTCTTTATCCGTATTAACAATACGGGCAAACAGGGCCCTGAGTTCTTCCGCAGTGGCAAACCAGTCTTCCGCTTTTAATTCCCATGGGTTTTTTCGCAACTGTAATCCGTCCATCCCGGCCTGCTCAACATTGTGCAACAACGGAGACATATATGAACAGTTCAGATAGGTAACTCCTTCGGGAATGTGAAAAAAATCTTTTTTATTTTTTAATATCATGGTCAAAAGAATTTCTGTGTTGTTCGTTTGTTTTTAGATCTCTTATAAACACAGCCGTTTAATTATTTTTTTCCTGTGTATAAATGAGAAGTTAATTTAACCGGTTTAGTACGAGTCCATTTCATAAAATTAAGCATACATATCGAATGATAACAAAGGGCTGTTCCTGATTTTTTACTTTTGCTTGTCTTAATAAGGCCCCCCGGAGTGTGGAAAAACATAATTAAATCCGAACTGCAAAGACGCGTAATGTGTTTTAGCCAGGTTGAATAATCCGGGGATGTTATCCGCAAGCAGGTAAAAGTGAACATTTTTCATATAAGCGGAAAGCCCTGCCCCCAGATTGGTCTGTGAAAATTTATCGGCGGTATAAGTAACTTTTACTTCCAGGAATTTCGTTAATTTTCTGCTGAAAAACCCGGTAACGGAAGGTAAAGGTCCCCTGGGGCGGTTTACTACAAAAAGCTGTGCTCCTACCATATTGATATAATTTTCATAGTCCGTCAGGTAATACCGCTCTCTATTTCTCCTTATACCGAAAGAATAACGGACAGAACCGTTCAATTTCCACGGTCGCATAAGTGTATATTTATTGTGAAGCGTATCATAAGGCAATTGTTCCTCTATATCATCACGAAGATCCTGCCAGTAATCCCGGACTTCTCCTGAACCGTCTATAACCGAAGGAAATACCAGATCTATGCCTTCCAGTTCATAACTCCCCTTAAGGCTATAAGATTCCACATCCTCCGTATACCGGATAAACCCCAGATCCTGTACACTTCCCGTAACCGTCCATTGTTTATCGGGGTGATACGTAAATCCCATATCCAGTCCCAATCCCATATTTCCGCTGAACAGTGCACGGCTGCGCAATTCTTTCCATCCGTTCTTCACCTGGTTCCCGTCTTCTTCTATTTCTCTCAGAGAAGCATAGCCCGAGGTATGTAATACGGCGTCGGAAACCACCCGGTGCCTGTAGAAGTTCTCTTCTCCGGTCTCCGTAACAAAATAGCCCGAGTTATTTGTGGAATTGAAATTTATCATTCCGGAATAAAGCTTGGCCCGGGCACCTATATACAAACGTTCGTTTACCTTCTTGCGCACTCCGAAATGCAGCACCGTAAGCATTTCCGCCGAAGCATTGAGCTGGTCAAAATTAAAACGTTTGCCCAGATAATCCCGGTTTCCTTCATAGGCCAGGATGGCCAAATCCTTCGGCCAGTACATAAAAGCATCCGTTTCCTGGTACATCCCGAAAGAATAGTAATACCGGCCCTTCCAATTATTCTTAAAACCTACGTTAAAGATCTCCAGTTGCTGGTTGACCATGACGGCATCCCTGGAAGACAGGCGAAATAAAAGATATCTTACCTTATCATTAAAATTCACTTCATTATCGGCAAAAAGATCATATACCGAAAACCCGTCCGAACCAAAACTTGCGCGCACTCCCGACAATAACGGTATTCCCGCATACCAGCGATTATCCACCTCAGCCCCCGGATTCAGGAGCAGGGACTGGGGTATACCCGTAAAATCGTACAATACCGGTTGGTTCTGGCCAAAAGCAGAAAAGGAAATCATACTCCAAAAAATTATCCGGTATATTTTTCTCATCCCTCTATATGTAAATAAAAAGTCCCTTTCGACTTTAATTTCACATAAGCTTCTTCATTTCTGTTTTCGAAATACGGGATGGTTATATAAAAAATGATCTGGGTAACACTGGTAAGCCTATCAATATTCTCCTCCGTATAAATCAATTCCGCTCCGGAGCTTTCTTCTTCTCCGCTTGATGACGGCAGAGACATCGACAATTCATCAAGGACTACGTAATAATCGTCCAGCAATTGTATTTCTACCGACAAGGGCTGGCTAATGGTACTTAAAGTCTCGAAATAAAGTTCCGCTTTTTCCAGGTTATCCACAGAAAAGGAATCAGAGAATAATTCTATCCGGGTGGTATCGGACAATACCAGGGAAAAAGGAATACTGTCCACCACAGGCACGGGAATTTCAGAATATACCAGGCTACTCTCTACCACAGGGCTCATCTCAAATTCGTTTACCTGGTCAAAGTCCACGTCTTTCAGGCAGGACACCATAATGCCGCATACGGACAGCAACAGAAAAATAATATATATCGTCCGGAATCTCATCACAAATATTCTTTTATCTCCAGAAGATCATAGATGGTAATAACTCCCTCTTCCTCCCTTTCTTTCCGGGTATTATAATGGATCGCATGCATTCCCACCTTCATAGCCCCCTGTATATCGGCCTCCAGGTCATCACCGATCATTATGGCATTTTCTGCCTCTACCCTCGCCTTTTGCAGGGCATGTTCAAAAATAGCGCGATGCGGTTTTTTAACCCCTGCTGTTTCGGAATTCACCACATGTGTAAAATAAGTGTGGATCCCGGAGTTCTGTAACTTTTTATCCTGTACCTTATCAAAACCATTGGTAATAATATGCAGTCGGTAACCCCGCTGCAGATAAGACAGTATTTCCGTAGTATGATCGAATAGATGATTATACTCTGTCAGGTAAAGGATATAATCTTCAGCTAGCTGATCTATAAAATTATGTTCTACCTGTGTTCCCAGGGTAAAAAAAGTTTGTTTCAATCTGCGTCGGCGTAGTTCCATTTGGTCTATTCTCCCTTCCCGGTATTCTTCCCAACACTTACGGTTAACCGGCACATATACCTTCAGAAACTCTCCGAGAGGTATCCCCATACGGTGTTTTTCCAGGATATGCCCGAAAGTCAATGCGGAATTCTTTTCAAAATCCCACAAGGTATGGTCCAGGTCAAAAAAGACATCCGTAACCTTGTTATTTCCTTTCCACTTTTTTGTATACATTGACATTTTATCTAATTGGCCTGCTATTGTAATTTTATTGTTCATCCGTTCCGTTCTCTGCGACATATGCTATCCACCTCATATATATGTCCCTTAAGCTCACTTGTAATTCTTCTGTCCATCTTTCATTGGAGAACACTGTAATAAAATTTCCTCCTACCTGTTGTACTCTGCTGTAGAGCTCCTGCATTTTTGCCATTGCTTTTCCTCCTTCTTCAAAAGCTGTCAGGGCGGAATCCTGTATACAAAACGGGTTTACTTTCAACGGAAGCTGTATCTCGTAACTAATATCATAAAAATAAAAGGAAGTACAGGTTCCCGCCCGGAATCCGGGGAAATTGGAGTATCCCATGGTATAATCTTCATTAAACCCGGCCTCTACCTCATCTTTAAACGTATCGGGCACAAGCAGACGGTTATAGCGGGCCCTCGCCCTTTTCACAGGCCTGTTAATAATGTTTATCAGGCGTCCTCGCTCTTTCTTAAGTCGTACCACATCGTTTACGGCATAGTATGATATCATAAGTGAAACAATATGATAATCGGCCACCGATTTGATCAGTGTGCGAAATGAGCCTTTATTATAAGGTATATTTTTGTCAAATGCCGAGTAATCGCCAAGCAGGAAGAAAAAGAGCGCTTCCGTTCCGTATTTTTTATGCGCTTCGATCAACTCCTCAAAATAGTCGTAAGGATCTTTTTTCAGCCCCAGTAACACCAAATATCTTTCCAGTACTTTGTTCGCCTTAAAGGCTGTTATATCCATCAATGTCCCGGCCAGGGTACGGATAATTCCCTTTTTCCGGTAGGCGTAGGCCACGGCAATATCCATCACTGAAATATAACCGGTTTTTCTCTTACCAAAATTTTCTTCCGGGAACCTTTTCCCTAGTGCAACAGCTAATTTTCGTACCCAGTAATCGATGACCGGTACTTCCAGGAAACCGTGCTCCCAGGCAAGGCTTTCTTTTGCAGGGTATCTTCCGTGCTCGTCTTTTACGTGGGGCAGGTATTCTTCATACCTGCTCAAAAGATAGAAGCTTGCAGCAAAAATATCAAAAGGGATACTCCCTTTATCTCCTATACCAAAAAAGCATGGGACATCATCCCACGATTGCACATTGATTTCCAGGTTGGTAATCCCCTGCTCAAAAAGGATGTCATGGCTGCGCACGAAAAATTCATTTTGCAGCGGGTGCCGGGTATAGGTGATCTTCGGCCCTGTATGCGCGATGAAATCCTCTACCTTGGCGGTTATGCCTACTTCCGTCTGAAGCATATTTTTAAAAACATGCTTCATGATGTAAGTTACCCTCGGGGTGATTTTATGTGTATAGACTAATAGCATTACTATTCTTTCCGTTGGCAATCCACTGCAATGACAACAATCAAAGACCCGGTAAACCCGTATACATACTTTTTCTCTGCGAAGGCATCAAAAAGTATATCTATTATCATGGATTTACAGTATTCTCTGATCTGCAAAACTGAAATAGTTTTCTTCCGTAATGATCAAATGATCCAATACACGGATATCCAGGCTTTCGGATGCGGTTTTCAGTTTCTGTGTCAGTTGCTTATCTGCTTCACTCGGCAACAAGGCACCGGAAGGATGGTTATGAACCAATACTATGGCCGTAGCTCCCAGTTCGAGGGTACGTTTCATAACAAGCCTTACATCTACCAGTGTCCCGGTGATCCCTCCTTTGCTCAATTGTGCATATTGTATGACCTTATGGGAATTGTTGAGATATATGATCCAGAATTCTTCATGGGGTAGCTCTCCCACCAGCGGCTGCATTAGCTCAAATATCGATTTGCTGCTGGTTATTTTAATACGCTCCAGGGCATCTTCCACCCTTCGTCTTCTACCCAGCTCCAGGGCGGCGGCAATGGTAATGGCCTTGGCATCCCCTATCCCTTTGAACTGTGTAAGCTGCCTTATGGAAAATTTACCCAGTTCATTGAGGTTATTATTTGCTGCAGACAATATTCGTTTGGAAAGCCCCACGGCACTTTCATCTTTATTACCGCTCCCTAACAGTATGGCTATAAGTTCGGCATCGGTGAGTACTTCCCTGCCTTTTTGAGATAGCTTTTCTCGTGGTCTGTCATCTTCTTTCCAGTTCTTTATGGAAAAGGATGCCGTTTTTTCCATGCGTCGTATTTTGCATAAAGATAAAGTTTTTGAAAGGATTTTTGCAAATTTACCTGCGCATGATAAACCTGTCTTAACCTTTACGTGCCATATGTAGCGATAGCTTCGTAAAAATCATCTTCATCTACCCCCATATGCTGACAGATCCATTTTGCCCCGGCCAGGTGATGTAACGCTTGCTCATCCGGCAGTTCAAGAGGCATTGGCCCTTCCGGTGTATCCAGTATAATTTCCCCGTCCACCGCTTCGTATTCCGGCCGGCCATACGGATGTTTGCGGATGGGATTTTCGGAAGTTTCCACTATGGTTTTCAGTTTTTCATCTTCCTCATTATAAACCGCAATTCCTCCTTTTACTATACGATCTACGAATATACGAAAGCGCTCTTCGGTTTCCGCTTCCGGACCAATACCGCTCAACAGGGCAATATTAGGTTGGTACCAGTAAAACTCCGGTGTTATATCGGCTTCAGACGAAGGGAGATCATTACCCGTAAAAAGTATAAAATCATTGTCTTTGGTAAGGTGTATCATATGCTCCGGGGTACCGGATATTACATGATCGACTTCTTTGTTGTGATATTCCAGTACATGCAGTATCACAGATGCTATAGCACCCCTCGCTGAATTTCCCCCTATCACCACCCTGGTTTTATAGCGGGCAAACTCGTATAAAAACTCAGGAATGGAATATACCTTTATTCCCAGGTCGGCTGCTTTCAGCAATTCCGGATTATCCGGATTTACATGCGCCCCGGTTATTATTCCATCCAGACCGGTGGTGATGTTTTCAACAGACCAGCTTTCACCGGCCACCGGCCACCCGTCTTTTTCCATTTCAGACCTTTGTGTGGCAGAGACATGTTCATCACTGCCACTTACCGCATATCCGCTTTGCCGCAAAGCCCGGGCAAGCATATATAACCTATCCCCACCGATTCCGATACAATGTAAACGCATATGATTTTTTTTCTGCGCGTAAAGGTAAAAAAGGAGATTCACAAAAACACTAAAAAACGGGAAAACTCAAATGGGGATAAGGCCCGAAAAAGGCAGCTTATTCCTCATTTTTTCCGTAAATACCCGGAAGGGCAAGCTTAAATTTCACTGCCAGCAACCTTATGGTAATAACTATGAGTACAGATATCATAAAAACCACATCATCGGAGATCGGAAGTAATCTCATTAAAAAATAGGCCCCTGCTCCAACCACACAAGCCGTAGCATAAATTTCCCTGTGGAAGATCACCGGAATTTCGTTACACAAAATATCGCGGACTACCCCTCCGAAGCAGGCAGTAATCATTCCGAGGGCAACACACATAACGGCACTCAGATCTGCCGCCAAACCTTTTTCGACCCCGACAAGTGTATAAAGGCCAATACCAATAGTATCGAAAAGAAAAAGGGAAGTACGCAGATATTTTAGTTTTTTCCTGAAAAGCAACGCAAAGATCACCGTTACGATAATCGTATACATGTATACATTATCGAGTAGCCAGGTAACGGGTTCTACCCCTATGAGGATATCGCGTATGGTCCCACCTCCTACGGCAGTGACAAAGGCAATAATAAAAACACCGAAAATATCCAGTTTTTTCTGCAGGGCAGCCAGAACGCCCGATATGGCAAAGGATACCACTCCGAGAAGATCTATTACAAGGTAAAACATTACGATTCGGTTTTTTGGGTTTCAGGTATCTGTTTTATCAATTCTACCTTACGGAACCTTCACGGCTCCGCTTCGGTTTTGTTACATTTTCTGGGTAAAATAATTGTAGTCCTTCAGCACCCTGTCTATAAACGAATTGACATCCGGCTCCACTGCCCTGACCTGTATGACCTCCTCTATTTTTGTCTTCAGTTTCAGCATCACCAGCCTGTCCCTGGATTTCTTCGCGGACAAAAAGGTTTCTTTAATAATCCGTGCGTCATTGTCGGACAAACGGATCACCGAAGGATATACCGGTTGATAGCCTTCCTGTAGGTTTTCCAGGATCGTATGGTCTATGGTTACATTGTTTTTCAGGCTTATTACCGAAGTTCCGGCCGTCATATCACCCAGCCGTTGACTTTTTTCGCTAACGACAATACTGATGATAGCAATGATACCACTAAGCATATTGATATCCACTATCCTGAGAAACCATCGGATGAGATAATCCGGGAATGAAGCCTGATAGCCGTCTATTTTCACCACCTTGATCTTAAGAAGCCTCTTTCCGGGAGTTTGTCCTTCGAGCATGGATTCGAACAACAGGGTATAGAATATAAAGGGTAGAAAGAAGATCAGTACTATGGCTATTTGTGACCATTGGTCCATGTCGCTCAGAAAACGGTCAAACGCCAGAAGCCCGAACAATATCTGGTAAACCACTACAACATATGCTACTTTTATGAGCATGTCTATAACATAAGCAAGGATACGCTCACCTATGGAAGCAGCGGTAAAACTGATATTAACGTTCTGGGTAGTATTTATTTGCAATTCTGCCATATTACTGTTTTCTGATATATAATCGAATGCGGAACGGTAAATTCCGTATCACATTATTTTCACCTCTAAATTACTGCGCCGCCAACCATTATGTCCATCCCTTAAATCCGGTATATTTGAACAAATTTACTACCTGCCCGACGTAAAAGTATCAGTTTTATTTTAACTTTACACTTTCGACACGGCTTATTTGACGTACCGTCATATGTCTCCGGCGGAACACCAGAACCGCGAGCATTTAACCAGGACTATGAGAGAAGTTGCCTTCATAAAACAAAATAAAGAAAAATGGCTCAACTTTGAAAAGGCTATTTTCAATCATCGGTTTAAAAACCCGGATGAGCTGGCCACTTTATATATTCATCTTATAAATGACCTGTCTTATGCCCAGACCTATTACCCGAAAAGTAAGATCATAGCATATCTGAACCAACTGGCTGCCCGGGCCTTTCAACGGATATACCGGACCAAAAGGCAGGAAACCAATCGATTTTTGTATTTTTTCCAGACAGAGGTCCCGATGACGGTGTATCAGTACCGGAGATATTTTGCCTACGCCTTTATTCTCTTTTTTGCCTTTGCGGCTATCGGGGCCGTATCGGCAGCATACGATGACACCTTCGTGCGCCTGATACTCGGAGACGGCTATGTAAACATGACTCTCGATAATATAAAGAACGGGGACCCGGTAGCTGTATATAAAAGCGGAAGTAACTGGGGCAGTTTTATAGGCATTACCATCAACAATATTTATGTAGGCATGCGGGCGTTCGTCTATGGAATTTTCGGTGGACTCGGCACTGGATGGATATTATTGCAAAACGGCATTATGCTGGGAGCATTTCAGTACATGTTCCAGGCCGAAGGCGTTTTGTGGGAAAGTGTTCGTGGTATATGGATACACGGTGCCATGGAGATATTTGCCATCGTAGTAACGGGCGCTGCCGGCTTTATTCTGGGTGCAGGGATACTTTTCCCCGGCACATATTCCAGGAAAACTTCCTTTAAAATGGCTTTTAAAGACGGTATCAAGATCCTTCTAAGTACCTTTCCCTTCTTTGTTATGGCAGGTTTTCTGGAAGGTTTTGTCACCCGTTATTCCGCAGTTATGCCAAACGCGCTTTCGGTAACCATTATCCTTGCTACTCTTGCGTGCATTACCTTTTATTATATTTTTTATCCTTTTATGGTAACCCGAAAAATCAATCCGCATTTATGATACAGCTTTACAGGAAAAGGGAGTTCGGGGAATTATTTTCCGATACGTTCGCTTTTATAAAGCAAAACGGAAAACACTTTTTTCAACATTATTTTGTCATTAACGGGGGATTTATACTGATCCTTATGGTACTGATGTACATTTTCATGAAGGTCTATACCTCTTTAATGACATCGTCCTTCACACCGGGTGGTAGCAGTCCGGATACAGCAATAGAAAATTACTTTAACAACAACGGTATACTTGTTTTGGTTTTTTTCCTCTTGTTTATAGCAGTCGCCATTTTCGTGGGTTTTCTTACCTATACCTATACCCCGGTGTATATGCTGCTCTATTCCAAAAAAGGTTCTAATGACTTTACCGGTAAGGATATCGTTAAGGTAATAAAAGACAATATCGGTAAACTTTTTATTTACATACTGGCCTCCATGTTGTTGTCTATAGCCGTTTTTCTCGGGGCTGGGATTGCCATGCTCATCCTGTTTATTACAATTATCGGAATATTCTTGCTTCCCGTTCTTTTCGGGGCCATAACGCTTACCTACAACAATGCTCTGATGGAATACCTCAATTCGGACAAAGGCGTATTTGACTGTTTCGGATACGGTTTTCAGCTTACGGCCAAGCGTTTCTGGACATCAGTCGGGTGCGTGGCGCTCTTTTATCTTATGATACAGATCATTCAGGGAGCCATCACCCTAATTCCCTACATGGCAGGTATTTTTTCAATTATCATAAACCCTGTCGGGCTGGAAGGCAATGGCGAAGAAAATGCCATGTTATTTTTTACGATCATACTCTTTGTCTATCTGTTTGCTTTTATTCTGAGCCTTTTGGGGAATACTATAGTACAAATAAACCAGGGCATTATTTATTTTAGCCTTAAAGAAGAAAGTGAAAATATAAACACCACTTCGGTAATAGACCAGATAGGTCAGTCGGAGGATTAAAAAAATCTGTATTGAAGAAGTATCTCTTATCTTTTATTTTCTGTTTTTTCTTCGGCGTTCTGTCTTTTGCCCGGGAAGTGGCTGACAGTCTGCAGATCGATAGTTCTTCACCTGAAAAAAGAACATTTTCTGAAGGATTCAAAGAGCAATATACCGGTCCCGAATACCAGTACGAAACGGCCAATGCCACCGGTTGGTTTACCCGATTCAAAGAAGCGATCATTCAATTCCTGACCGATCTCTTTCGGCTCGGTTCCAGGCACCAGGCAGAAAATATTGCCGATATTTTCCTGAAGGTATTCTACATTCTTATTTTCATCGCCGTGGTCTATTTTATCGTCAGGGCCATTATGAACAAGGAAGGCCAGTGGATTTTCCGCAAACCGTCCGACCGGAAGATCATTACTGCCCGAGATATTGAAAACAATATTCACGTAACGGACTTTCATCAACTTGTGAGCGATGCCGTTTCCGGAAAACAATACCGCGAAGCCGTACGGTATTACTATTTGTGGCTGCTCAAAGAGCTTTCCGGAAGGGAACTGATTGATTACGATGCGGAAAAAACAAATTCCGATTATCTCCGGGAACTGGAAAACCACCGGTTACAAAAAGATTTTCGTTATGCCTCCTACCTCTACAATTACATCTGGTACGGAGAGTTTGACATAGACCGTACACAATATGACAATGCCGCCCGTACCTTCTCAGCGCTGATAAACACCGTAAACCAATGAACAGCAGGATAAAGTTATATACCGGGCTTCTGGTTCTGCTTGTCATTGTAGTAACCATATTCGAGTTATCACGATCGGAACCCGTGGACTGGAGCCCCACTTTCAATGAAAAACACTCCAAACCATACGGACTCAAGGTACTGTATTCGCAATTGCACGCTTTCTTCATAGAAGGAGTAGACGACGTTAAAGTATCTCCCTATGAATTTATGGCTGATCTGTACGATCCGGTGGATTCCGCCTACATATCGGACAACAGTTACTTATACATTAACAAGGATTATATACCCGGCGGGGCTTCTACCCAGGAGCTCCTGCAATACGCCGCTGCCGGGCATACCGTGTTTATCGCATCCGAAAGTATGCCTGCGGAACTACAGGATACCCTCGGTTTTGCTTCGGAATATGATTTCAGCATGAAAAGCAAGGGTAACATAACCCTTGCCAATCCCCTGTTGAAAAAAGACTCCATCCATGTGGATGACGGTATGATGAGCACCTATTTTTCCCAACTGGATTCTGTAAATACCACCGTTCTGGGCTATCAGGATTTCGGGAAAGAAAAGATCAATTTTGTAAAGATCGCATATGGGGAAGGATATTTCCTGCTGCATACCTACCCCTACATATTTACCAATTATTACCTCCTGAAAGACAACAATCACCAATATGTAGCCGATGTCCTGTCCTATCTGCCACAGGGCGGCGTTTATTTCGACTGCAGGGACCGGTTGAGTGCGGAACTCGGAAATTCCCCGCTCCGTTATATTTTATCGCAACCGGCCCTGCGCTGGGCATGGTATATAGGTATTACCACACTATTGGTGTTCATGATATTCAACGCCAAGAGAAAACAGCGCATTGTAAAAATTATTCCTCCCGTGGAAAACACTACCGTGGCCTTTACCAAAACTATAGGCAACCTGTATTACGAAACGAAGGACCATACCAACCTGGTAGATAAAAAGATCACGTATTTCCTGGAAAGAATACGCAGTGATTATTATTTGGAAACAAACGATTTAAACGATAAATTCGTTCGTAACCTGGCCGCAAAAACCGGGAAAAATAAAGATGTCATTAAAAAACTGACAGACCGGATCATACGGCTTCAATCCAAACCCGACTGTACGGAACAGGACCTGCTGGAACTAAACAGGGCCATCGAACAATTTTATTCTCAGAACAATATCAGAAAAGAAATATAAATATGAGCGAACAGGAACACAATCCCGAAGAAATTACGGGGCAGAACATAAATTCGGACGACGGAAATGCCGAAATGCCAAAAGAAGGAAATAATACAGAAGGGACCGCGAATTCCGATGAATTAGAATTCCGGTCGCGCATAGATCTTTCCGGGCTTCAGTCGGCCGTGGAACAGATAAGAGGCGAACTTTCCAAAGTTATCGTAGGGCAGAAACATATGATAGACATGCTCATCACTGCATTGCTCGCGGACGGGCATGTCCTTATCGAGGGGGTTCCCGGTGTTGCCAAAACCATTACGGCAAAACTACTTTCTAAAGCTCTGACGGTAGATTTCAGTCGGATACAATTCACACCGGACCTCATGCCCTCCGACATACTCGGTACCTCGGTATTCGATCTGAAAAAATCGGAATTCGAATTTAAGAAAGGTCCTGCATTTGCCAACATGCTCCTGATCGATGAGATAAACCGTGCGCCTGCCAAAACCCAGGCCGCCCTCTTTGAGGTCATGGAAGAAAGACAAATCACTATGGACGGGCATCGTTATGTCCTGGAGCCACCTTTTATGGTGCTGGCCACTCAAAACCCGGTAGAACAGGAAGGTACATATCGATTACCGGAAGCGCAGCTCGACCGTTTCCTCTTTAAGATCGATGTGGAATACCCTTCCCTGGAAGAAGAAATAGAGATCATATCGCGTGAACATCAGCTCAAGGATCTCAAAAAAACAGAGAAGGTAACAGCTTTCCTTACCAGAGAACAGGTATTCACCTACCAGAAACTGGTCAATGATGTCCTGGTAGAGCCCCATTTACTGAAATATATAGCGGAACTGATTGTCAATACCAGGAACAATCCGTTTTTGTATCTCGGAGCTTCTCCACGGGCATCTATCGCCATATTGAAAGCTTCCAAGGCCTACGCAGCAATTAACGGACGTGATTTTGTAACACCCGAAGATATTAAAGAAGTAGCTGTGCCCGTAATGCAACACCGTATTATTATTACCCCGGAACGTGAGATGGAAGGCGTGACCGGTAAACAGGTCATACAGCAGATCATACAGGCGGTAGAAATACCCAGATAGCCGAATACATACAACTTAGAAAGAGAGGAAATTGAAACTTTTTAAACCCTTATACCTGCAAAACCGGTTTTTTTATGGCTGCATTGCCGTAATCATACTGTTTATTATCAGTTTTATGTTTAACAAGGGTGTTTTTCTCGCTCAATTAGGATTCATCATTTTGCTGGCATTTACCGTTCTGGATGTTTTAATTCTCTTTTTCGCTAAAACAGGTATCAACGCGGAGCGGGTACTTCCCGAAAAGTTGTCCAATGGGGATGAGAATCCTGTAAAAATCAGTATAGACAATTATCATACATTCCCCGTATACGCCCGTATAATTGATGAAATCCCCGAACAGTTCCAGGTACGTAACTTCCGGATCGACCGTAAGCTGGCCGCTTCGGCCACGCACACCCTGGAATACGATCTCCGGCCTACCGAAAGAGGTGAATACCATTTCGGGAAACTGAATGTTTTTATTTCCTCCGCATTAGGGCTGATCACCAAACGGTATATCTTCTCTGACAATGCTATGGTGCCTACCTATCCCTCTTTTCTGCAACTCCGGAAATACGATCTTATGGCTTTTTCGCACCGCCTGCACCAGTACGGTATTAAAAAGATCCGCCGGATAGGCCATACTATGGAATTCGAGCAGATAAAAGAGTATGTACAGGGGGATGACCTGCGTACGCTGAACTGGAAGGCCACCGCCAAGAAAAACCAGCTGATGGTAAACCAGTTCCAGGACGAGAAGTCACAACCTGTATATTCCGTGATAGACAAAGGCCGCGTAATGAAAATGCCTTTCGAAGGACTGAGCCTGCTCGATTATGCCGTTAATGCCACCCTGGTGATTAGTAATGTCATACTGAAGAAACAGGACAAAGCGGGCATGTTTACCTTTTCAAAAAAGGTGGAAAACATTGTGGTGGCAGAACGAAGGTCCTCCCAGATGGGGCTTATCCTTGAAACACTCTACAATATAGAAACGGATTTCTTCGAGTCGGATTTCAGCCGTTTGTATGCCGATATAAAACGCAGCATCACTAACCGAAGCCTCATCCTCCTCTATACCAACTTCGAAACGCTGGATGGGCTCCACCGGCAATTACCGTATTTAAAAGGCATTGCCAAAAACCACCTGCTCGTAGTTATTTTCTTTAAAAATACCGAACTCAACAACCTGATACAAAACCGGGCAGAAACCATCCAGCAGGTTTACGATAAGGTCATTGCCGAAAAATTTGCTTTCGAAAAACGGCTTATTGTCAATGAACTGAGAAAATATGGTATCTACTCCATATTAACCACTCCGGAAAATCTTACCGTGGACACCATCAATAAATACCTGGAGATAAAAGCCAGGGGACTGTTATAACAATTATAGTTAAAACCGTAAGAGTTATTTATGCCCCACCATTTAACGGGCCAGATTTTCCTTTAAAGATAAAGACCTTAATTTTGGTATTCGATTTTAAGGTACAAACAATATTCTGTGATGAAAATTAATTACGACAACCGGGTTTTCCGCCCTGTAAGCAATACGGAAAACGGAGAGACCTCTTCCGAAACCGTTTTTTTATATAAACAAGAGGGAAATATCCTGACTTCCGAATATAAAGGAGGAAAGATACGCTACGGTCACCTGGTAGGAATAGTAGATTCCGAAGGAGTTATAGAAATGCATTATCACCAGATAAACACGTCTGGAGAGTTAATGACCGGCACATGCAGATCCTTGCCTGAAATCCTGTCCGATGGCAGGATAAGGCTCCACGAGACCTGGCGATGGACTTCCGGAGACGAATCCGAAGGGCATTCGGTAATTGAAGAGATCTTCCAAAAATAAAGGCGCGGAATTCCGCGCCTTATACGTGTTTTTTCTTGTTTCGAACAAATTATATTTTTTCGTCCAGCCATGCTTTCATCATCCAGACGGTTTTTTCCTGTTCGGTAATGAAATCACTCATCATTGCATTCGTACCTTCATCCCCGGCATCGTCAGATTCAACTAGGATAACACGCTCTATTTTCAGCAGTTCCGTCAAAGAATCTATCACAAGGGTTACTGCAGCTTCATCCTGGTGCACGTTTTTACCAACCGGCACTTTTCCTGCCTTGATATAATCTTCAAAAGTATGTAAAGGTGTTCCGCCTAAAGTAAGCACCCTTTCTGCTATAAGGTCTATTTTTTCCTGGCTGTCATTGTATAATTCCTCAAATTTCGGGTGAAGGTCAAAAAAGCGTTTTCCCCGTATATTCCAGTGAATACCTCTCAGATTCTGATAATACAATTGAAAATTAGCCAGTAAATTATTGAGGTCTTTCACCAAATTTTCGGTCTTTTCAACATCCAATCCTAAACTGTTTAATCCCATAATAGTATGATTTTTAAGTTCCTTATCAATTTACAACAAATTTAAGGATTATTTAAGGGCAAAGGCGTATAACATTTATCAATAGTTTTTATATTTTTATCGAATAAAACTATGTAAAACACCGGGGAGAAAAACACATAAAATAGCAGTTCTCCCTTCTATTTATAAAGCATAACATACAACAATGACCATAACCCAATTGCAATATGTACTGGCTGTGGCCGAGTACCAGAATTTTACGCTTGCCGCCGAAAAGAGCTTTGTCACCCAGCCCACCCTGAGTATGCAGATACAAAAGCTAGAAGACGAACTGGATATCCTGATCTTTGACCGAAGCAAGAAGCCCATCCAGCTTACGGAGGTCGGTAAGAAGATCGTTGCCCAGGCCAGGAATATCGTCAGTGAATCCGGACGGATCAAAGACATCGTCCACCAGGAAAAAGGATATATCGGCGGCGAATTCAAACTCGGTATTATTCCGACGGTAATGCCTACCCTGCTCCCCATGTTCCTGAAGAACTTTATAAACAAATACCCTAAAGTCTATATAAAAATAGAAGAGCAAAACACGGCAACCCTCATGCAGAAGCTTACGGACGGACACCTTGATGCCGCTATTGCCGCTACACCGTTGGAAAACGACAATATCAAGGAACGGGTATTATACTACGAGCCTTTCGTAGCTTATGTTCCCGAAAACCATCGCCTGCACTCCAATATGAAAATAGATACGGCGGACCTCAAGATAGAAGACGTTCTGCTTCTTGAGGACGGGCACTGTTTCCGTGACGGGGTCATCAACCTCTGCCATGCCGAAAAAGACTTTAAAGATGATCGTTTTCAACTGGAGAGCGGAAGTTTTGAAACCATGATAAGACTGGCGGATGAAGGTATGGGAATGACCTTACTGCCTTACCTGCATACCCTGGGGCTTAACGAAAAAGAGAGAAAACATCTCCATTTCTTCAATGATCCCAGCCCGGCAAGGGAAGTAAGCCTTATTTATCACAAGAGCGAACTCAAATTGCATATTATAGAAGCCCTGAAAGAAGTGATTTCCGGTGTGATACGAGGCGCCATAGCTTTCCAGAATGTACAGATCATAAGCCCTATCGGGAAAAAATAATAAAAAAATCGGAGGTAGTTGTGGAGTTTTTTAGTTGGTAGTTCCGAATTGTTTCAACGCAATGACCCTATTTTGTGCCCGAAAAGATCTGTTTTTATGTATTTCTATAGGTATTATCCTTTCTCGGGAAAGTGGAGAATATTCCAGGCTTGAGATATAAATAACCGCCCGCTAACCAACTCCAAAACTAACAAACTTAAGGACTCTCACGGGGTTCTTGCTCCGCCTGGAACTTTTTTGTGCCAGAACTGTATATAATTACCCTGAAAACAAAAAATCCCGCAAGAGCGGGATTTAGATTTTTATGACTTCAGATAAATTAGACATTGTGACAATTCAGGTTTCCCTGATATAAACTGGTCAAGCCAGATTTTTAGTTCTTCCAGTTCATATGGTAATAATCGGTGAACCGCTTTTTCTACCTCTTTACAAAAGAGAACGGAATCAAAGCTCACTTTCTGGAGTACGACTTGGGTATACTCATACATAGCTCTAGCCATAATTATGAACGTTTTTTAGGGTTAGTACCCGACTCGGGGGCCGGGTTATAATTACATCAAATATAACGATTTTTTCATACGGATTATTTCAGGCAATCGTTAAATATTTACTAATTAACTGATTTGCAAAAGTGTGCACGTGCCTATTTTATCCTGCAATTCCCTAAACATATAATATTTATATGCAAACCGTTACTTTTCCAGGCGATCTTTGACAAACTCTATCTGTGTTTTCCCATGTGGTCTGGATTTCCCATCTTCCCCCAGGTTTACCATCACTATCCTTTCTACCGAAATAATGGTGTTTCTGGTCATTTTATTCCTCACCTCACATCGAAGGCTCAACGAACTTTTACCGAAGTTAACCACATCGATGCCTATTTCAATGATATCACCTTCCCTCGCCGAATCCACAAAGTTGATATCGGACATAAATTTGGTGACTACCTTTTTGTTTTCCAGCTGAATAATTGCATATAACGCGGCTTCTTCGTCTATCCATTGCAAAAGACGTCCTCCGAACAAGGTTCCGTTCGGGTTCAGGTCTTCGGGTTTTACCCATTTACGGGTGTGAAATCTCATATTTGTCGTATTATGTTTATCCTTTAAATTTATTTATTTTGCATGAGATAACCTAATGGAAACAACAGCTGTTTTCCAGGAGCATAAATCAGGAACAGAAAACATTGGAGACGAAAAAAAACACAATCCTGCTATCCCCTTCAGAATTAAAAGAATTTCTCGATGCCAAAGCAGCAGAATACAACAAACCCGATTTTATAGAAACGGACCCTATACAGATTCCACACGCTTTCACTCATAAAGAAGACATAGAAATAGCCGGGTTTCTGGCGGCCACCATTGCCTGGGGTAACCGTAAAAGTATAATCAACAATGCCCGTAAGATGATGACTCTCATGGGCGATGCTCCTTACGATTTTATAATGTCGCACAAAGCAGAAGACCTGGAAAAGCTGAACACTTTTGTTCACCGCACTTTTAACGGAACGGATTTGCAGTGTTTTGTACAATCGTTACGGCATATATACACCAAACACGGTGGCCCGGAAGCTGTTTTTGCCAAACATGCCGAAGAAGATACCCTCCAGAATGCTATTCATCATTTTAAAAAAAACTTTTTTGAAATCCCGCATTTACAGAGAACAGAAAAACATGTTTCCGATCCCCTAAAGGGCTCCTCCGCCAAGCGTATTAATATGTTCCTGAGGTGGATGGTGCGTGATGATAATACCGGGGTGGATTTCGGTATCTGGAAAAAACTCTCCCCTTCCCGGCTTTCCTGTCCCCTGGACGTACACTCAGGCAACATGGCCAGAAAACTCGGATTATTGAAAAGAAAACAAAATGATGCCAAGGCATTGACCGAACTGGATGGTAATCTCAGAAAACTGGATGCCTCCGACCCGGTAAAATATGATTTTGCACTATTTGGCCTCGGTGCCTTTGAAAAGTTTTAATAATTTATAGTAATTTAGTTGCAGCCCAAATGGCTCAGTAACCCGTTAAAAAATCTCTTCATGAAAAAGAAAAATACCCCTTTGCTTTTACTCTTCTTCTTTTGTTCTTTTTTATTTGCTCAGAAACGTACTATTCCAGCTGACACTACAGTTACTTCCACTCATGAGGTAACGGTAAACGGTAATCGTTTTTCTTATACAGCCACTACGGGCACCCAACCGGTCTGGGATGAACACGGCAATCCGACAGCCACCTTGTATTATACCTATTATGAAAGAAAGGGTATTAAGGACAGAGCTTCCAGGCCCCTGGTCATTTCATTCAACGGAGGGCCGGGATCGGCCTCCGTATGGATGCACATTGCATATACCGGACCTCGCCTGCTGAACATCGATGACGAAGGATACCCGGTACAACCATACGGTATCAAAGAAAATCCATATTCTATTCTTGATGTCGCGGATATTGTATATGTAAACCCTGTAAACACAGGGTATTCCCGGCTTATTGAAACAGAAGAGAAAGAAGCAAAAAAATCGGACTTCTTCGGAGTTAATGCCGATATAAAATATCTTGCGGAATGGCTGAACACATTTGTTTCCCGGTCAAACCGCTGGCAGTCGCCGAAATACCTGATCGGGGAAAGTTATGGTACAACCCGTGTTTCCGGGCTTGCCCTTGCCCTGCAAAATCAACAGTGGATGTACCTCAACGGCGTTATACTGGTATCTCCTACCGAACTGGGGATCAAAAGGGACGGCCCCGTGGAAATAGCCAATCGTCTGCCGTATTTTGCTGCCGCTGCATGGTATCATAAAATGCTGCCACCCGACCTGCAACAGAAAAAACTCGAAGAAATACTGCCGGAAGTAGAGAACTATACGATCCAAGAACTCCTTCCCGCACTGACTCTGGGAGGACATCTGGACGATACGCAAAAAAAATCCGCCGCCTCAAAAATGGCCAGGTATTCCGGGTTATCTGAAAAAGTACTGTTGCAGCACAATCTCGATGTGTCTTATCGGTTTTTCTGGAAAGAGCTTCTTCGGGACAAAGGCCATACCATTGGCCGGCTGGATTCCCGCTATCTCGGTATCGACCGTGAAGATGCGGGAGACTCCCCTGATTATAATGCCGAACTCACCTCCTGGCTGCATTCCTTCACTCCTGCAATGAATTATTACGTTCGGGAGCACCTTAACTTCAAAACCGATGTTAAGTATAATATGTTCGGCCCGGTACATCCCTGGGACAGATCGGATGATAATACCGGTGATAACCTCCGGCAGGCAATGGCTCAAAACCCGTACCTGAAAATCATGGTTCAATCTGGATATTTTGATGGAGCATGTACTTATTTCAATGCTAAATACACCATGTAGCAAATGGATCCTGCCGGAAAGTTTGCCAACCGCATGCGTTTTGAGGCCTACCACAGCGGACATATGATGTATCTGCGTAAAGAAGACCTTAAAACCGCCAACGATCATATCCGGGAATTCATACAGAATTCCTTACCCGGAAAGGACGTACCGGCTAAATACTAATGCAAAAACATAAAGTTTATGCTGAAGTCATTGTTCTCCAGGAAAAAATCCGCTCCTTACCGCTACGGCGTAGCTCTGGGGGGTGGGGGTGCCCGGGGATTTGCTCATCTCGGTGTTCTCAAAGCTTTGGAAGAATTGGGTATTAAGCCCGATATTATATCAGGTGTAAGTGCCGGGGCTATAGTCGGGGCTTTTATAGCAGGCGGTTTTACGCCCGAAGAAGTTTTTGAGATCATGAAAGAAAACAGGCTCGGCAATTTCACCAGTATACAACTTCCCAGGGACGGCCTGTTGAATTTCGATAAACTCCAGCAAACCATTGCACGCTACATTCCTGCCAAAAATATAGAAGACCTGCCCATACCTTTCTATGCAGCGGCATCCAATCTCAACGATGGTGTTGTAGAATATTTCGACAAAGGTGACCTGGGAAAAATAGTACAGGCTTCCTCATCTATTCCCGTATTGTTTTCCCCGGTTAAAATAAACGGTAAGAAATATGTGGACGGCGGTATTTTTGATAATATTCCTATAGCTCCCCTCAAAGACAAATGCGATACGATCATTGCTATAAACATCACCCCGCCTCATAAAGCGGACAAGCTGAACAACCTGATCGATATTGCTACAAGGACATTTCACCTGAGTGTAGAATCTACGTCTTTCCGGAAAAAAGAAGAATGTGATATCTATATAGAACCGCCGGAACTGTATAACTACCCTATACTGGATGCTTCGAAAGCGGAGAAAATGTTTCGTATAGGATATGAGTATACCAAAATGTTGGAAGTGTTCTCCCCAGAATAATATCCGGACAGATTAAAAATCAGGTTGTTAATTGAACTTAACATCGCTGTATTTGGCCTGCACAGTGATCTGCCCGCCTGAGTTATTTTCTTTAGTATTGCCTTTTACAACAGTATTACCTGTATTTCCGGAAGTAGAAACCTTCAGGTCCGAAGGTATTTTTATCTCTGAATTTTCACTGTTCAACAAAATACTGAAACCCGATCGGGGTAATGCAATTACAGCATTTGTATTATCCAGGGTAATATCCAGTTCCCGGAAATCATTTCCTATATTATTTATCTGCAAATTTCCAAAAGTCCCCTGTATATGCCCTGTATATAAAAGGTTATTTACCGTTACGTCGGATGTATTGGATATCAGCTCAAGGCTGGTAACATTTTCCAGGTCTACTTTCTTAACATAATTCACCTTGAGTTTCCCCCCGTTCCAGTTATGAACCAGAACGGGAGCATATGAAGTTTCTATAGAAGTATCCTTGCCCTTAACCTGGTTGGCAAGTAAACTGGCATGAGACAGGGTTGCCCGAACATTCACTGAGTTTTCGGCCAGTTTAACCTCTCCGTGACGTACGTTCATTTTTAATTTTGCTCCTTTCGGTATGCGGATAAGAATACTTTTCCGGATATTTATATGCTGTTTACCGGATTGCCCGTTTTGTATCTTAATTTCTTCCTCGCTTCCGTCTTTCGAAAAATAAAATACTTTCATATCCTTTTGGGATTCCTTTACTTTTGCTTTTATTTTTTCGGCACTGACTTTCATTTCCTGGGATCGCTCTTCCATTTCTTTCTTCCATTCTTTCATGTTCTCCTTGAAATCCTCGTCAAAAATAGTTTTCATTTTCTTTTTCCACTCTTCCATATAAGCATCTCCATCTTCCTTGTATGCCTCATAATCGAAGGTCAATCCGGACATGTCCGGCATTTTGGGCGGCATAGGAGGTACGGGAGGGATAGGCACTTCTATTGGCTCAGGGATTTCGGGAATCGCCGGAAATCCGGACAGCACAAACACATTTCCGGGATGTGTGGAAACCTGTATTTTATTTTTATCTCCTGTAGCCCGGAAATCCCAGCTTTCAAAATATTTTTTGGCCCCCTCTTTGCTCAATCCCTCTACTTCTACGGTTGCCACAACCTCAACGGTGTTTTCGTTCCACGTTTCAAACTGCACATCGGAATGGCTGGTATTCACTTCTACCGTTACGTCCTTGTTCACCGGAAAACTTTCGCGAAATGTTTTGGACTCTTTCTGTGCCTGCGCCTGTAGGGCAAAAAGTCCCATAAGCAGCAGGCTAAACCTGTAAATAGGATATTTCTTCATTGTTTCTGTTCTTTAATTCCTGTAATTTTTCCTTCAGGCGGTACAACAACTGCAACCGCATTTTCAAGTTATCTATCAAGGCAACGACCGTCTGCTCGTTGGGCCCTATATCGTTCAGTTCCCGGTTTAATGCCTGATATTCTTCATTGAGTTCGCCAAGCCTGGCCATATACTCATCAAAAAGCCGTTTATTCCCGTCATCAATCTCTACCTGGGATAATTCCCAGTTAATGGCTGCCACATAATATTCTTCCACTTTTTTCAGGTCAGGAGAAAGGTCTCCTAAAGAAATGCGATCGACATCATTTACCGGATTCCGGGTATCAGTAATTACGGGCGTATTCTCCACTCCGGTCTTCTTTTGTTGCATACTGTAAAAGAGCACGGTTGCGATTCCTCCAAAAATCAAGAAAGAAGCGGCTATTTTCCACACCTGTCCCTTTCCAAAATATACCCTCCTTACTTTCTTTTCCGGCAATTCACTATCCAGCCTGCTCAGAAAACGTTCTTCATGCCCTTCAGGTATCCCTTCCGTTTCACGATATCCTTTTTCCAGTAATTCCCTGATATCTTTCATTCGATTATTTTTTAATTATCCCGTAAACTACCCATTATCTTTAAGCCGGTTTATAAGCCCCTAAAATCTCCCGCAGTTTCTTTTTCCCGCGAAAAAGTAACGTCCTGGAATTCACTTCCGTAATTCCGAGTATCTGAGCTATTTCCTCATGGTCGTATCCTTCCAGCAAAAAGAGTATGACCACATATCTGTAACTCTCCGGCAGGTGCTCAATGGCGTTTACCACCATTTTAGACGTTACGCTGTCTTCCACCAGCCAGCCTCCGTTTTCCTCCTCCGCAATATCGATATATCCCTCTTCCAAAGACAACAATTTTTCTCTTTCTGTCTTTATCTTGTCCAGGCAGTGATTAATGACAATACGCTTCAGCCAGGCTCCGAAAGCTACCTCTTCCCTGTATTGGTGTAGTTTTTTAAAAACCTTAATAAAGGATTCCTGTACGGCGTCTTCCGTGTCTTCTCTGTTTGCCAGGTAACGTTTGGCCACACAGAACATAGCGTCACAATACCGTCGGTACAGTTTTAATTGCGCCTTGCGATCGTTATTTCTACACTTTTCAATAAGGTCTGTCTGAAACATTCCGGCCGGTTTGTTCTTTTTATATTTTTTAATACGTTTTTAGATTGCCGTAGCTTTCACTTTTATAGACGATACGGAATACAACATGTTGCAGGGTTAAAATAAATTTATACTTTTATCCCGAAAATAAAACACGTAAAAAGCTACATTAAAACACACTAAAACAATAACTTAAATTCATTTTAGAGCGTTAAAAAAATATGCTCGTTTTTTCTTATCAAAATTTTAACATTTAACATTTGGTTTTTATAGACGACCGGTCATATTTTTGCATCTGAAAATCAAATTAACCGTGTCAAAGACAGTCAGACATCAAGAGAAGACCGATTTCCTCCTGGATAAGGGACTGGAATTGCTTTGGTGTAAAGGCTATAACGGCACCAGTGTTAATGACATTGTAAAGGTAGCGGATGTACCCAAAGGTTCCTTTTATTTTTATTTTGATTCTAAAGAAGATTTTACCGTTAAGGCACTGGACAGGTATTTTGCCATGAAAGGAGCAGCTACTGCGGAAGTACTGGAAGATCAATCTGTCCCTCCTTCACAACGGCTGTACAATTATTATGAAAAGCGGGTCAGTATAATGAAAGACCAGTTCCATTGCACCTGGGGCTGCATGGGAGCCAATATAGGTAATGAAATGTCTGAACACAGTGAAAAAATACGTGTGACCATTGTTAACCATGAAGAAAAAATAAGACGGCAAATAGTGAACGTGGTGATTGCAGCACAAATGAACGAAGAAATAGATCATACTGTAGATCCGGATAATATTGTAGCATTCATCGAAGATGCCTATAAAGGTATGCTTATATCTATGAAAGAAACTCAAAGTGCCGCACCTTTGGATAACTTCCTGTTCTTTTTAAAGACGCTCATACTAAAATAATTTTTTTTAAACCTATAATAGACGACCGGTCAACTTATATATTAAAAAAACATTGCATTCACGTCATTTCCGGTATTTCACAAACCACTAAACTTAAAGACACAACATTACACTATGAAAAAGGATAATCTTAGACAAACAGAGAATATAGTATTCAATTCTGTTTTCCCTCTGTCTCCTCCGGATAACAGAGATACCGACAGGCAAGTAGCAAATAAACTTCTCACTCTCAGAACAACAATTTTGGACAGATGGGGTAAACACACAAATCGCTTCTTAAAAAAGACATATCATAGAATTAATTCAAATGCAAACCACTATATATCCCATACCCGTTCAAAAATAAGGAATTTAGCAACGAATGATACTCAATCCCTGCCTTAATGATGAAACTGAAAACAGAAAACTTAAAATTAAACCTGCAAAGAGAATCCCTGAATAGACTATCCAATAGGTCCGGGAAAGAAATTCTCATTCCGAATATTTTTCTTAATTCAAAACTATCAGATAATAAGATGAAAAATTCACATTTCAATATAAAAAAATTAGGCACTTTTGCCTTAACAGGAATAGCCCTTGCATTAGTAGCAGCATGTGGCTCCGGAGAAGAAAACAATAACCAGGGTGCAGCGACAGCACTTCAGGTAGAAACAGCCCTACCTGTATTCAAAAAAATTACCGAATGGGATGAATACACCGGTAGGTTTGAAGCCAATAACCGTGTGGAAGTCCGTGCAAGGGTAAACGGATTCCTGGAAAAAGTTAATTTCACTGATGGTGAACTCGTAAAAAAGGGACAGGTACTGTTTATTTTGGACCAAAGACCCTTTAAAATTGAACTAGATCAGGCGAAGGCCAATTATGCACAGGCACTGGCCACCATGAAAACAGCAAAGGAAAATTACAGCAGGGTAAAATCCTTACGAGAAACAGGTGCTGTTTCTACTGAAGAATACGACCGAAGAGAGCAGGCACTGGCTCATGCGGAGGCCAGTGCCCAACTGGCACAGGCCAAAGTAGACCAAGCTAATCTGAATCTCGAATTTACCAGAGTAAAAGCTCCTATTGCTGGTTTGGTAAGCAGACACAAGGTAAATGAAGGAAACTTGATTGACGGAGGAAGTGCCAATTCCACACTACTTACTACCATCGTAGCTACAAATCCTATTCATTTTTATTTCACCGGAAGCGAATCTGATTATTTAAAATACGTACGCCTGGCAAACGATGGAAAACGAGGTGAAGCCCGTGCCGAAGGTCTCCCTATATACATAAAGCTATCCGATGAAAACCAATTTATTCATGAGGGAAAACTAGATTTCGTAGACAACGAGATTGACGAGAATTCCGGCACTATAGAAAGCCGTGCCATTCTGCGCAATGAAGATCATTTGCTCGAACCCGGAATGTTTGGTAAAGCAAGACTCATAGGCAGTGACGAACACGATGCCATCATGATCCCCGATGAAATCATAGGCACAAACCAATCGCTCAGATACGTATATGTTTTGGGGGAAAACAACGAGGTCGTAAGCAAAAATATTTCTCTGGGAGCTCTGCATTCCAACGGATTAAGAATTATTGAAAAAGGTCTTTCTCCTAAAGATAAATTGATAACCAATAATTTGCAGAAAATAAGGCCCGGAATGATGGTTAGTGCAAGTGAAATAAATATACTTCCTGAAAAAACAGATTTAGCCGCTGCCAAATAGCAATAACAATAGAATATAATAAAAATTGCCGTCTCCAGTTTAGCTGCCATTTTCCCCTGAAATATGCATAAATACAGCTCCCAGGCTGTATTCAGGGAAAACACTTTAAACTAGTGAGGTGAATGTGTCCTTATTTTATAAAAGGTAAACAGGCATTTTATTATCTCTTTTAAAATAACAACGATAAAAAGGCATGACAGGTATTCTATCTGAGCATGGACCAACAAATAAAGATCAACAAATGAAATTTAGTCATACATTTATAAAAAGGCCAATCTTTGCAGCCGTTTTGAGTATACTCATACTCATTGTAGGAGGGCTGGCATATGTGTCACTGCCCACTTCACAATTTCCGGATGTCGCTCCTCCTACCGTCGAGGTAGTGGCTACCTATCCGGGGGCCAACGCAACAACCCTCTCCCAAACCGTTGCCGCTCCTTTAGAAAAGGAAATCAACGGTGTGGAAGATATGATATACATGACCTCTCAATCCTCATCCGACGGCCGTGTAACACTGCAAATTGCTTTTGAACTCGGAACCGACCTTGACAAAGCACAAGTACAAGTACAAAACCGGGTGGCCATTGCAGAGCCAAGGTTACCGGAATCAGTACGAAGACTCGGGATTACTACCAAAAAAATATCTCCGGATATTCTCATGGTAATCAATCTTTATTCGCCCAATGACACCTACGATCAGATTTATATGGGAAATTATGCGGTTCTTCAGTTAAAAGATGAATTGGCACGTATTAAAGGTATTGGAGATATACAACTCTTTGGGGCTGCAGAATATGCTATGCGTATATGGCTGGATCCGGACAAAATTGCTACGCTGGATATTACCGCTGCCGAAGTGGTCGCTTCACTAAGGGAACAGAATGTACAGATTGCCAGTGGTACCCTTAACACCCTGCCCTCGGGAAGCCAAACTGCATTTGAGATTAACATACAAACCCAGGGAAAACTGATTTCTACGGAACAATTTGAAAATGTCATTATAAAGGCTGAAGACAACGGACGTATCGTAAGGTTAAAAGACATCGGAAGAGCCGAATTAGGTGCTCAGAATTACACCACCAGGGGATATTTAGGAAAAAAACCGGCCATCGCTCTTCCCGTATTCCAGCAACCGGGAGGTAATGCTCTGGAAACCTCCAGAGAAATTCAGGATAAAATGAAGGAATTATCCAAAAATTTTCCGGAAGACCTCGAATATGACATCGCGTATAACCCGACTAACTTTATCCAAAAATCTATAGATGAAGTATATCACACTATTTTTGAAGCTGTGTTACTGGTGGTTTTTGTGATTCTGCTTTTTCTACAATCCTGGAGGGCAGCCATCATTCCAATTCTGGCTATACCTGTTTCCTTGATAGGCACTTTTGCCGTCATGCAGGCCATAGGCTTTTCTTTAAATACCTTAACCCTGTTTGGATTGGTATTGGCCATCGGTATTGTGGTAGATGACGCTATTGTAGTGGTAGAAAATATGGAACGATATTTACAGCAGGGTTTTTCTCCCAGAAAAGCTGCCATGAAAACAATGGATGAAGTCGGAGGGGCGCTGGTAGCCATAGGACTGGTACTCATCGCCGTGTTTATACCTACAGCTTTCCTCGAAGGTATATCCGGACAGTTTTACAAACAATTCGGAATGACCATTGCCGTGGCCACTGCTATCTCCGTATTTGTTTCTCTGACCCTAAGCCCTGCGATGGCGGCTCTATTGATGCGGCATGAAGAGAAAAAAGAGAATAGTAAGGCTCCTTTCATACTTTTAAAACCTTTTGTCTTTATCGGAAATAAGTTCAACTCGTTTATGGACCATCTTTCCGACAAGTATGGAAAAGCCGTTCAGAAATTGGTCCGAACTTCCACGATGGTAATGATGATCTACTTTGGGCTTATAATGCTTACCGGCTTTGAGTTTAACCGGGTGCCTCAAGGGTTTATCCCGGCTATGGACCAGCAATATTTCATCAGTGTCATTCAGCTCCCCCCCGGATCCTCTTTATCCAGAACAGATAATGTAGTAAAAGAGGTGCTGGATATTTCCCTGGAGATTGACGGTATTGAAAATGCGATTTCATTTACAGGGTTTGACCCGACATCAAATACAAATGCATCTCATTCTGCTGTGGTTTTTCAGGTCCTGGACGATTTTGATGAGAGAAACGATAGAGGTATTGGATACAATGAACTACTTGCTAATACCAGGGGGGCACTGTCTCAGATAGATAATGCTATGGTATTTGTTATTCCACCCCCCTCGGTTAGTGGTATTGGTAATGCCGGAGGATTTAAAATGATGGTGCAGGACAGGGCTAACCTGGGAACGGAAAAGCTTCTGGAAGCTACCAACGCCCTTGCCATGGCTGCAAATCAGGATCCTGTTTTGAGTAATGTATTTACCTTTTTTAACAACCAAACACCACAGTTGTTTCTGGATATAGATCGTGTAAAAGCAGAAAAACTCGGAATTGATGTGCAGAATGTTTTTCAATCTCTGGAAATATACATGGGATCTGCCTTTGTCAACGAATTTAATTACTTGGGCAGAACCTTCCAGGTGACGGCTCAGGCAGATTCGCCCAACCGTCTCACCCCGGAAGATATTTCACAAATAAGAATGCGCAATAATGCTGGCGATATGGTACCCATGGGGTCTATTGCCAAACAAAGAGATATAGCCGGCGCTTCGAGGATTCCAAGATTCAATTTGTATCCATCAGCTGCACTGAACGGCGATTTCACACCGGGTTATAGTTCCGGACAGGCATTGGAAAGAATGGAACAACTGGCAGAAGAAATTTTACCACAGGGCATCTCCTTTCAATGGACAGAAATTGCCTACCAGGAAAAACAAACCGGTAATACTGCCGGAATAGCATTTACTTTGGCTGTCATTTTTGTTTTTCTTTTGCTGGCTGCACAGTTTGAAAGCCTGGTCTTACCCCTTGCCGTAATTTTTATTGTTCCCATGGTGCTCTTGTTTGCCATTATAGGTATAGACCTCGCCGGACTGGACAATAATATCATGGTTCAAATAGGGCTCGTAGTACTGGTCGGGCTGGCAAGTAAAAATGCGATCCTGATCGTAGAGTTTGCCAAACAACTGGAAGAGCAGGGCATGGAATTGAAAAAGGCTGTAATAGAGGCCTCCAAACTACGTCTGAGACCTATCTTGATGACTGCAATGGCTTTTATCTTAGGGGTAGTCCCTTTGGCTTTGGCCACAGGGGCAGGAGCGGAACTAAGGGTATCTCTGGGGATAGCAGTATTTAGCGGAATGCTGGGGGTAACCATTTTCGGGATATTCCTTACTCCAATATTCTATTACCTGGGAAGAAAATGGAGTTCCAAAAAAGAAGTCTCGGCGTCCGAAGTAAAAGAAGAAAACGCATAAAATGCTGAATGCCAAAAAAATTAAACAGATGAAAAACTGGATAGTAATAATAATCGTGATGCTGTTTGTAGCTTCCTGTAGTGTTCATAAAAGGAGTTACAATATAAAAGCCCCTGTTTCTGTAGAGGAAAATTTTCTGGAGAACGAACTGGCGGATTCCGCCTTTAAAAGTGCGGCCATTGCCACACAATGGTGGTCTGGGTTTAACGACCCCGTAATGGACACCCTTATCGAAAGAGCTCGTAAACACAATCTGGATATCAACGCCGCTGTTGCCAATTTTAAGGCAGCCAGAGCCATGCTCAAGGAAACCAAATGGGACAGGCTACCTACCATCACTTCCAAAGGGGAGTATACCAGAACCCGACTGGGGGAAAATGTTTTTGTCCCGGGGTCCAATCCTACCTACAGCACCTACAGTGCCAGTTTTGACGCTTTTTGGGAAGCAGACCTTTTTGGTAGGGTTTCCAACAGGATAAAAGGCGCTTATGCCAATCAAAAACAGGCCCTGGCTGATATGCAAGGTGTATATATTAGTATTTTTGCCGAAGTGGCCAACAATTATCTGGAACTAAGAGGTTCACAATACTTGCTGGATATTGCCAAAAGAAATTTAAAGGGTCAGCAGGAAACCTATGACCTCACTGTAAAATTGTCGGAAGCAGGTACCAGTAACAGTCTCGATGAATCCAGGGCTCTCGCTCAACTGGAAAACACAAGGGCCAGCATTCCTCCCCTACAGGCCAGAATCGAAGCGCTCAAAAACAGCCTGAGCGTTTTGGTTGGAGAAGTACCGGGCAACCTGCAAGCTGACATCGTAAAAAAGCAGCCCCTGCCAAGTCTGCCGGAATCCGTTGCCCTGGGTGATATCCAGGAGATGCTGCGAAGAAGGCCCGATGTACGACGGGCAGAAGCAGCGCTGCAAATGAGAATTGCCCAATATAATATTGCCGTAGCGGACCTGTATCCCAAAATTCAGTTTGGAGGATCGATCGGATTCTCTGCAGTAGACTTTTCCAATTTTGGAAGTAAGCAATCCTTTACCTGGAATATTTTTCCAAGTATTAGCTGGGCGGCCTTTAACCTGGGCAGGGTGCGGCAAC
The DNA here is from genome assembly GCF_052983395.1 of Sinomicrobium halophytocola. Classification (NCBI taxonomy): domain Bacteria; kingdom Pseudomonadati; phylum Bacteroidota; class Flavobacteriia; order Flavobacteriales; family Flavobacteriaceae; genus Sinomicrobium; species Sinomicrobium halophytocola. Next base: position 95,523 of record NZ_JBRKIT010000035.1, on the reverse strand, counting down.
AAATAAAAAGAGAGGATGCCAAAACACTGGCGGTATTAAGCCAATACGAAAAAGTTGTACTGGAAGGACTGGAAGAGATAAAAACATCTCTGAGCAATTATACCAACGAGCTAAAAAGAAGGGAGATATTGCGTACCTCCTCCCGTGCCAGTGCACAAGCTGCTAAGTTTGCACAACAGCGCTTTAGTGCGGGACTGGACAATTTTATTGATTACCTGAGTGCAGATAACGCTCTGCTAGTCTCCGAAAATGCCCTGGCGATAAGCGAGATCTCCTCGGCAACCGCATTAATTGGCATATACAAGGCCTTGGGTGGTGGCTGGGAAATAGTGACGCAGGAAGAAATAGATAATAAATTTGATGCCATGAAAGCATCGGAGAATCAAAAAAAAAAGTAATGCGAATATAGTTTTCTTTTTTATCCGATTTCATAAATCTGTGTTTATTTACCAAGCAAAAACCCTGCAAATGCAGGGTTTTTGTATTTTAGCCTTCCATAAAAAATCCATTAATGATTTCCCCCGGGAAATCCGGACCCTTAAAAAACATTTCAGGTGAAGCATACCATACAAAATTCCCATATTACGCTGATTACCTTCAATTACGGTGCAACGATACAGCAACTTATCGTCAAGGACAAAGACGGAAACGATGTCAACGTGGTTCTCGGCTTTGAAACTGAAGAAGATTATAAAGACAATCCCTTTTACATAGGAGCTTCCATAGGCCGTTATGCAGGGAGAATAAGCAAAGGAGGTTTTTCCCTTAACGATACAGATTACAAACTGCACCAGGAAAACGGCGTACACCTTCACGGTGGCAGAAACGGACTGAACAAGAAAAACTGGAACCTGGAAAAGACAGAATCCGAAGGGGAAAATCCGTTCGTAACATACGCGGTTACTAGTCCGGATCTTGAAGAAGGTTACCCGGGAACGTTAAAGGTAAGTGTCACTTATCAATTAACCGGTAATTCCCTGAAGATAACTTATGAGGCTACTACAGATAAGACCACTATTATCAACCTTACGAACCATGCTTATTTTAATCTCGAAGGAAAAAATTCCATTCTCAACCACGAGTTGAAATTAAACAGCGAGGTTTTTGTCGAGCTGGATGATAAACTTCTGCCTACAGGAGATTTTTTATCCGTAAAAGGCACTACATACGATTTTCTGACCCCCGAAGTGATCGGTACCAAACCGGAGTTTTCGGGGATAGACGATGTTTTCGTGCTTAAAGGAGAAGATCCCGCGGCAACCCTGTATTCCCCAGAAACAGGAATTGAAATGAATGTAAGCACCAATCAACGAGCAACGGTGATCTTCACTCCGAAAGACCTCGGAAAAAAGAAATTTCTGAACGGAACGGAATACGGGACCTTTTCTTCCATCTGCTTCGAGGCCCAGACATTTCCGGATGCCCCGAACCAGCCCGATTTTCCTTCGGCAGTCCTGGAGCCGGGAGAGACTTACAGGAACGAGACTGTGCTGCAGTTTGGTGTAAGATAATGTCTTTCTCCCTCATTCTCAAAATTTGGTAAGGGAAACACAAATGTATATCCGTAATACACTGAAAGAAATTGTATTTTTACTGAAAGAAACTCCTTTACTTTTGAGCGAAAAACGAAAGACGGCAATAAAAAAACAAGGCACCTCCGGGGAAAATTTCCCCGGGAAGTCGGTTACACCCAATCTTCAAAGGTTTAAAAAAGTACAGGTATCTCCGGAAAGAATGGCCAAAAAGATCATTTCCGGAGATGTGGTGGCTCTCAGCCAGGCCATAACCCTGGTTGAAAGCACAAATCCGGAACATGCCGAAAACGCACAGTTTGTTATCGAACAATGCCTTCCTCATGCCAACCGTTCTGTACGGATAGGTATTACAGGGGTTCCCGGTGCCGGGAAAAGCACATTCATAGAAACTTTCGGAAAATACCTGACATCCGTCGGAAAAAAAGTTGCCGTACTGGCTGTAGATCCCAGTAGCACGATAAGCCGGGGCAGTATTCTGGGCGATAAAACACGTATGGAAGAACTGGTAAAAGACATAAATGCCTTTATCCGCCCCTCTCCTTCCGGTCATACTCCCGGAGGTGTGGCGAGAAAAACCAGGGAAACCATACTACTGTGTGAAGCCTGTGGTTTTGATACCATTATCGTGGAAACCGTTGGTGTGGGCCAGGGAGAAACTGCCGTGCACAGCATGGTGGATTTTTTCCTGTTATTGAAACTCGCGGGTGCAGGCGATGAATTACAGGGTATTAAACGGGGAATCATGGAAATGGCAGATGCCATTGTAATCAATAAAGCCGACGGAGACAATAAAAAAGCCGCAGATAAAGCCAAAAGCGAATTTGCCAGGGCGCTCCACCTCTACCCGCCCAAAGAAAACGGATGGACACCGAAAGTCCTCACCGCCTCCGCCCTGGAAAACCGGGGAATCACGGAAATACAGGAACTCATAGAAAACTATATATCAGAAACTAAAGAAAGTGGTTACTTCCGGCACAAACGGATAGAACAGAATAAATACTGGCTGGTGCAAACCATTGAAGACAGACTTAAAATGCTCTTTTACCAGGACGAAAACATAAAAAAACAACTGGACAAAGAGCTCTTGGCCCTGGAGAAAAACGAGACCACGCCATTCGCCGCTGCCCGAAAACTGCTGGAGTTATGGAACAGGTAAAAATCTATTTCAAAGTAAATTAACTCCATTTTCACACCCAATCCTCATATTTCCGAAGGAAATCACATATTTTTTTTACATCTTTGCGTGTTAAAAGCGGCCAGAATCAACCCGGACCGGGTTTCTGCGATTATTATACGGAGAATGAACTACCAATTTACCATTATTGTTCCTATCTATAACGAAGAAGACAATCTCGAACGTTTAGAAAAAGAGCTTACCGGGTATATTTCCAATACAAAAACAATAACGAAAGTACTTCTGATAAACGACGGTTCAAGAGACCGTAGCCAGGAACTTATTGAAGTGATCTGTCAACGAAATGAGGCTTTTCATTTTTTACAATTCGCAGAGAACAGGGGGTTGAGCGCTGCTATAAAAGCGGGCTTCGATCATGTGGATACCCCGCTTCTTGGCTATATGGACTCTGACTTGCAAACATCTCCGGAAGATTTTGACCTGCTCCTGGAGCACATCGGAGAGTATGATCTTGTAACAGGTGTACGAGCCAACCGCAAAGATTCTTTTGTAAAAAACATGTCCTCGTTGATCGCCAATAAAATAAGAAGAACTTTTACACACGACGGCATGGACGATACCGGATGCCCTTTAAAGGTCATTAAAACGGAATATGCAAAACGAATTCCCATGTTCAAAGGGCTTCACCGTTTTCTTCCGGCCATGATACTGTTGCAAAACGGAAAGATCATTCAGATTCCCGTAAGACATTTTCCGAGAACAGCAGGAGAAGCCAAGTTCGGATTATGGAACAGGCTGCTCGGACCCCTTATGGACTGTTTTGCATACCTTTGGATGAAGAAGAAGTACATCAACTACACTATAGCCAAGAAAGGATAAATGCAAAACTGGATCGTTTACGCCATCGGATTTTTTGCGCAGATATTGTTTTCCAGCAGGTTATTACTGCAATGGATCCTTTCCGAAAAAAACAAGACCGTGCTTACCCCGCGCCTGTTCTGGCAACTTAGCCTGCTGGCGTCGTTCCTTCTGTTCATCTACGGTTATCTCCGCCACGATTTTGCCATTATGCTTGGGCAAGCGCTTACGTACTTTATATACATCCGCAATATGCAGATACAGGGGGACTGGGCTAAATTTCCAAAGGCTTTCCGTACTTTTTTATGGCTCTTTCCGTTTATAATAGTGCTTTATTATTACAACAATAACAAACTGGATATTCAAAACCTGTTTCAGAATGAAAATATCCCTTTGTGGTTGTTAATGATGGGAAGTATAGCGCAGATTATCTTTACTTTTCGATTCATTTATCAATGGATATATTCGGAAAGAAAAAAAGAATCTGTTCTGCCGGCAGGATTCTGGATCCTCAGCCTTACCGGGGCGATCCTCATTCTGGTCTATGCCGTTTTGAGAAAAGACCCTGTATTGATGATAGGCCACCTGTTCGGAAGTGTTATTTATGTTAGAAACCTGATGATACTAAAAAAACAACATGGTTAAAATACTGGAAAGATACCCGGCAATTACACTTTTGCTGGTATGCCTCATTATCTTTTTCTGTAACCTGGACGAGCTTTACGTAAATATTATGGAAGCCCGTAATTTTATCACAGCCAGGGAAATGCTTTCGGAAAACAACTGGTTACTGACCACTCTCAACGGGCTACCACGCTACGAAAAGCCACCTTTACCCACCTGGCTTACCGCATTTTCAGCTACTGCTTTCGGTATGAAAAGCCTGTTTGCCCTCCGGCTCCCTGCGGCACTTGCAGCCACATTTATGGTATATATGATGTACAGGTTCAACAGGAAAATGCATCGGAACAATCAGCTTAGTCTCTATACCGGGCTTATCCTGGCAACATCGTTCTACGTCATTTTTTCGGGGCGTAACGGGCAGTGGGATATATTTACCCATGCTTTTATGATCGCTTCCATCTATTTCCTTTACGCCTTGTTCCGGGGAGAACATTTGTGGAGAAATGCATTACTTGCAGGAATTTTTGCCGGCGCTTCCTTTCTGAGCAAAGGCCCCGTTTCCCTCTACACGTTATTCCTTCCTTTCATTATAGCTTACGGTGTGGTTTACAAGTTCTCCGGTTTCCGGAAGAAGATATTGCCACTCCTGTTCTTTATCGTAATTACAGTACTTTCGGGACTTTGGTGGTTTGTCTACGTACGACTGGCCGATCCGGAAGCTTTTGTCGCCATAGCTTCGGAAGAAGCGGCCAACTGGGGTAGTTATAACATAAGACCTTTCTATTATTACTGGAGTTTCTTTACCCAAAGCGGGGTATGGACCATTCCTGCATTTACCGGATTACTGTACCCTTATCTTAAAAACAAGGCGAGTGATAAGAAAGCATATTTATTCGCTTTCTTATGGACCATGAGCTCCGTAATACTGCTTTCCCTGATTCCCGAGAAAAAATCCCGCTATCTGCTTCCGGTACTGTTGCCACTTGCAATGAGCACCGCATTCTACATAGAGTACCTGGTCCGCGAATTTGCCACTATAAAAAATAAAAAAGAAACTATTCCGGTGTACTTCAACTTCGGTTTAATAGCTCTGATAGGGGTAGCTTTTCCTATAGCAGGGTATATTTTTTTCGGAAAGGAATTACAGGGCCTCCGGGTATCCTTTCTGCTGGTTTCGGTGTTCCTGTGCGGCACGGGCATCCTTATGTTCCGGAACCTGTTCCAAAAAAACATCCGGAACGTGTTTTTGCTCACTATTGCATTTATAGCGGGGATCATTCTTTTCGGATTACCACTGGAAAACACCTTCAGTAATGACAATACTGCATTTCATAATATTAATCACCTGGCAGAAAAAGCGGAAAAAGAAGGTCTTTCCGTTTATTCCTTTGGTGAAATAGCTCCCGAAGCCATATGGGAATACGGAACCATAGCTCCCCGGATAGATGCCCGTTCTCCGGTAAAAATCCCTGCGGAAACCAGCTTCGGTGTTTTAGTTCCCCCGATAAGTGAAACGGAATTTAAACGTATCTTTGCAACGGATTTCAATTTTCGCCTGGAAGATGTCTTTGACATCAACTACACCGCGGGGGAAAAAGAAAAGGGCTATAAACAAAGGCTGGTAAGCCAATATTATATCGTAACCAAAAAGTAACAAAACAGACGTGATCCGCCCTTTCCGGGCATTCACTGAAATTTTTCAGCATACCCGGACCCCATCCGGCATCGCGGAAAGCAAATAGACAACTACAATGAAAAATCTAAGCAGAATAGAAGTTTTCGGATACATGTTCCTTATCATCACCTTTGTGAACAGCCTTTATTTCGGTTTTACCGATGCAGCTCTTTTTAACGAACATTACGCACAGGAAGACGGACTTGTAGAAAATGAAACCGCCCTGATGCTTCTTGCCATAAGCATACTGTGTATCTATCACCTTTTCAAACTGTGGAAATTCAAAAAACCCTTGTGGAAAACAGGCACCATAATTTTCGTGATCCTTTTCTTCTTTGCTGCCGGTGAAGAAATATCCTGGGGACAAAGGATCTTCGGAATGGAATCCGGAGAATTCTTCATGGAAAACAACGCCCAGGGCGAAACTAACCTTCATAACCTGGTTGTAGGCGACACCAAAGTAAACAAACTGATATTCAGTCAAATATTAATGATCGTCATGGTTCTGTACCTCGTCATTGTTCCCATACTATACAGAAAAGTTCAATGGATAAAAAACCTGGTGGATACCTTTGCTGTGCCGATAGTGGAATGGCGGCATACGATAGCCTTTATTGTCTGTACCATATTGGTAAGCCTTATTCCCGCAGACCGAAAATGGGAAGTTTATGAACTGGCTTTCGGAATCATATTTTTCCTGATCTTTCTCAATCCTTTTAACCGTCATATTTTTCAGGCAGATCGTAAAGAAAACGAATAACCGGTTCCGGAAGTGTTAACAGCCGGGAGTTAACCAAAGTAATCTTTCTTAAAAACCTTTAGCCACGCGAACCGAAGCAAAAGGAAAAACAAATATCCTCCCAGCAAACCGAAAATAATACCCGTAGCTACGTCCAGGGGAAAATGAACACCGAGGTAGATCCTGCTATAAGAGACCACCAGTGCCCAAACAAACAATATTGCCGGCATATAACGATAACGCTTCCGGAACAGCAGGGAAAACAAAGTAGCCACAGCAAAGGTACTGGCGGCATGTGCTGAAAAATACCCGAATTTGCCGCCGCACTTTACGACACGCATTTTCCCCTCTAATAAAGGATCGTGGCATGGACGCAAGCGCTCAAATCCGTATTTGAACATATTGGCAAGCTGATCGGTAAAAGCTATCATCAGGGCTATCGTTAGCAGAATCAGTACGGTAGGCTTCCAGCCGAATTTACGCACACACATAAACAACAGGACCAGGTACAAAGGAATTGATGCATACTTGTCCGTTATAAATAACCAGAATCCATCCCAACCTGTTACCCCCAGATTGTTCAGAAAGAGAAAAAACTCCCTGTCGTATTCTATGATTTTGTCCAGCATCTGTAAGAGGTTCGTTTTTTAAATAATATGGAAACGACTATTCGTACCGGCCGACCTCCCGGTCATAGAAGTCATTAGCCTGCTGGATAAGATTACCCGCTTCAGTCTCCAGTTCTTTTTCGTCGGCCGCGTCAAAATCTTCTAACCACTCCACCTCATCGTTCTCCAGGTTAATAATAAAACGGGGATAATCGGTATGGATGATAAAAATCGCATCGGGATAATCGGTGTTATCCCCCAGTAAGAATTTCGGAAGCTCCATGATATATTACAGTCTGAGTTATCTTTTATCTTTGTTTTTCTGTATTTCGCGCCTTTTAAAACAGGTCTTTTATGCTAAGTGTTATTTTGTATGAGTCGTCTCGTAAGATAATTAAACCTGGCAAACAGCAATACTGCCGAAACCGAAAGTCCCACCAGCAATCCTACCCATATTCCGGTACTGCGCCATTCCGTATGCAGGCCCAGGTAGTAAGAAATGGGAAAACCTATTATCCAATAAGCCACAAAGGTAATAAAAGTGGGGATTTTCACATCCTGTAATCCTCGTAGTGCTCCCAGTACGGCTACCTGGACACCATCGGATATCTGAAAAACGGCAGCAACCATCAACAATTTAGCAGCTGTATTCATCACCTCAAAATTATCTACCCGATCGGCTATGTCATGCTGATCCAGGTACATCGTTGGCAGCCAGTCGCGAAATATCCAGAAACAGAGAGCAAATATAACATCGAGAATAATGGTCAGCAGAAATACGGAAAAAGCAATTCTGCGCAATTCGTGAAAATTCCGAAGTCCTTTCTGATTTCCGACCCGTATCATCGCGGCAACACTCAGCCCGGTAGCTACCATAAAGGTCATACTGGAAAGATTCAGCGCTATCTGGTTGGCAGCCTGGGGATTTTTACCCAGTACACCGCTAAGCCAGATCGCCGAAGTAAATATACCCACTTCAAAAAGCATTTGTAATGCCGAGGGAAAACCAAGGTTAATGATTTTTAAAAACATCGCTTTACTGTATTCCCCGAATTTAAAACCGGTGATATACGCATCGAACTTTTTATTTTGCCGGAACATATACCAAAGAAAAATGACCATAACCACCCTGGATACCAGTGTACCTATTGCAGCTCCGATGATCCCCATCTTCGGAAATCCGAAATTACCGAAGATCAACAGGTAATTGAGGGTGATGTTAATAACGTTGGCCAATACCGTGGCATACATGGGGTATTTAGTCTCGGAAAGCCCGTCGGAAAACTGTTTCAACGCCTGAAACATAATAAGGGGTACCAGAGAAAACGCCACCAGGTCCAGGTATGGCATGGCGTATTCCACCACTTCTGCCGGCTGATCCATAATATACATCAGGGGTTTCGCGAAAAGGAGAATAGTAAACAGTGCCAGCCCCAGGCTCGTACACAATATGAGTCCGTGTTTAAGGGACGCTTTTCCCCGGGCGATATTGCCTTCTCCGTCTGCCTCTGCCACAAGAGGCGTAATGGCTGTAGAAAAACCTATTCCGAGGGACATGGCCACAAATACAAAACTGTTACCCAAAGACACTGCGGCAAGTTCGGCGGTACCTAACTGCCCTACCATAACATTATCGGCAAAAGCTACAAAAGTATGTCCTAGCATTCCTAGCATAACGGGGAATGACAACTTCATGTTATAGGAAAATTCTTTAGTGTATTGTGATAACATCTGCTATTTATTGAATGGGCAAAGATAGAAATTTGCCTCCGGTAAATCTTCGTTACGGAAACAATTAATACTCTTGAATAAAAGAAAAGTCAGCGGAAACCTGTCTATACTCATGGCCACGGAAGGAAAGCCTTCGATTGCCCGGAAAGGGTGTAAAAACAAGGATGGACCACTTCCGTCCACCGGGAATCATCATATATCAGACTGTATTTATTTAAAAAACTCTTTGGATTTATTCCAGTGAACGTCCATTTCGTCCAGCGACATGTCCTTCAGGCTTTTTTGTGAAGTGGCCGCTTTTTCTTCCAGGTATTGAAAGCGTTTTATAAATTTTTTATTGGTTCTTTCCAGGGCATTTTCAGGATTTATTTTTAGAAAACGTGCATAGTTTATCATACTGAAAAGCACATCTCCGAACTCCGCTTCCATTTTATCTGCGTCCCCTTTTTTCACTTCTTCCTGAAATTCGCCGAGTTCCTCCTGTAGTTTTCCCCACACCTGGGAAGGCTCATCCCAGTCAAAACCTACTCCCGCGACCTTGTCCTGTATCCTGTTGGCTTTGACCAGGGCCGGAAGACTTTGCGGCACTCCTTCCAAAACACTTTTCTTACCTTCTTTAAGTTTGAGGTTCTCCCAGTTCCTTTTCACATCTTCTTCATCATTCACCTCTACATCGCCATAGATATGCGGATGCCTGGCTATGAGCTTTTCGCAGATAGCGTTGGCAACATCACCGATGTCGAAATTGTTTGTTTCACTTCCAATTCTGGAATAAAATACAATGTGCAGCAGTACATCTCCCAGTTCTTTTTTTACTTCTTCCAGATCATTGTCCAGAATAGCATCACCCAACTCATAAACCTCTTCGATCGTAAGATGGCGTAAACTCTGCATGGTCTGCTTTTTGTCCCAAGGACATTGCTCCCGAAGTTCATCCATAATGGTAAGGAGCCTGTCCAATGCTTTGAGGTTCTGTTCCCTGGAATTCATTTGTTTTGTGTTTATATTTTAAGAAGTATACTTGTATCTGCTATATTAGGGATATATAGCGAATATTAAAAATATTAGTATCAAAAAACGGAAAACTCCCTTACAGGAGTTTTCACAATATAGCTTTTAAAAAAAAGGACTTATTCGTCGGTGGCTTTACTCTCATCCTTCTGTACTTCTTCACCGGCCTCACCATCATTTTCGGAAGCTTCTGCTTCAAAGTCGGTAATCCCTTTGGAGTGCAGCAGATTATACCACTGGATTATTTTTTTGATATCTCCCGGGTATACTTTGTCTTCGTCATAGTCGGGAAGTACTTCAAAGAAATACTCTTCCAGTTTTACTTTATCTTCTTTATGGCTTACGGAAGTCTGTCCGCCATCTTCCTTTTCTTTTATCTTCACAAACACTTCCCGAAGGGGCACTTCTTCTTTAAGGGTATAGATGGCAATTTCAGAGAGCAGGCTTACGTTACTCCGCAATCCCACCGTTATGCGTTTACCATCAATAAGAGATTCCGCAACGAAACCGCTCCTGGTCTGTGCTTTCAATTCATACAATCCGGGTTTGCCGGAAATAGCCAGTATCTTGTCTAAACTCATATAGAAAAAGTTAAAATTTAATCGCTCTGTTTTTGCTTAAAATTAACGTCTTTTTTTTGCTTCCGGAAAACGCATCTTATAATCCACCTTCACTTTTCCCTTGGAAATATTTGCCAGTTTACCTTTCAGAAGGCGTTTTTTCAGGGCCGAAAGTTTATCGGTAAACAACACACCTTCAATATGGTCATACTCGTGTTGTATTACTCTTGCAACAAGCCCGTCATATTCATCAACGTGTTTCACGAAGTTCTCATCAAAATATTCGATTTTGATCTTTTCTGCCCTGGCAACATCTTCCCGGACATTAGGAATACTCAGGCAACCTTCGTTAAACGCCCATTCTTCTCCTGTTTCTTCCAGTATCCTGGCATTGATAAACACTTTTTTAAAATCCCTGAGCCGTTCACGTTCTTCATCTTCCAGTTCTTCATCTTCGGCAAAAGGGCTCGCATCAATAACAAAAAGCCGGACGAGCAATCCTACCTGAGGCGCGGCAAGTCCCACTCCGTATGCATTGTACATGGTTTCGAACATATTGTCTATCAACTCTCCCAACTCCGGATAGTTCTCGTCTATATCCCTGGCCTCTTTTCTCAACACAGGGTCGCCATAGGCAACGATAGGTAATATCATATTATTGTCAATTGTTTTGCAAAATTAATAATTGTATCCCGGTTTTACCCGTTATACAGGTACGACTGTAAAATAATCGTCGCACTTATTTCGTCGATAAGGGCCTTATTTTGTCGTTGTTTTTTCTTAAGACCGCTGTCAATCATCGTCCGGAAAGCCATTTTGGAGGTAAATCTTTCATCTACCCTTTCTACCGGCAAGGTTGGAAACTCTTTTTTCAGGGTTTCCAGAAATACCTGTATGTACTTCTCACTGTCGGAGGCTTCATTACTGTGCCTTTTAGGTTCACCGACTACAATCCGCTCCACATCCTCCTTTGCCATATAGGTTTTCAAAAAATCCATAAGTCCGGTTGTAGCTACGGTTGTCAGTCCCGACGCTATGATCTTCAGTTCGTCCGTAACCGCTATCCCGGTTCGTTTTGTTCCGTAATCTATGGCCAATATCCTCCCCATTCGACTTTTTGGCAAATTTAAGATTTAAATTGTTATAACTATAAAATAGCCCGGCATATTAAATTTTAAGCCTTTATATTTGCCTGCGGACACAGGTTTTCGGAACCACCCGTCCTCCTGTATTAAAATCACAACATAACATAATTGACTATGGAAAAGATACTAGAGATCATAGAAAACGCCTGGAATAACAGGGACTTGCTAAAAGAAGAAAACACACAAAATACCATACGCGAAGTCGTCCGCCTTCTGGATGAGGGTGAACTACGGGTAGCCCAACCAACGGATAACGGCTGGCAGGTAAACGAATGGGTAAAGAAAGCGGTTGTGCTTTACTTTCCAATTCAGAAAATGGAGACCATTGAGGCTGGCCCGCTCGAATTCCACGATAAAATACCACTCAAAAAAGATTACGCCGCTAAGGGCATCCGGGTAGTCCCACATGCCATTGCCCGTCACGGAGCTTATATTTCCCGCGGGGTGATCATGATGCCCAGCTATATTAACATCGGGGCTTATGTAGACGAAGGTACTATGGTAGATACCTGGGCCACTGTAGGTAGCTGTGCTCAAATAGGCAAAAATGTACATCTCAGCGGTGGTGTAGGTATAGGTGGCGTACTGGAACCTTTACAGGCGGCACCGGTTATTATCGAAGATAATGCCTTTATAGGATCGAGATGTATAGTCGTAGAAGGTGTACGGGTTGAAAAGGAAGCCGTATTGGGCGCTAACGTTGTTCTTACAGCCTCGACCAAGATTATCGATGTAACGGGAAGTGAGCCTGTGGAAAGCAAAGGACTTGTACCGGCAAGATCGGTAGTTATTCCGGGAAGTTACACCAAAAAATTTGCCGCGGGCGAATACCAGGTTCCCTGTGCTCTTATTATAGGTAAGCGCAAAGCTTCTACCGATCTGAAAACATCGCTCAACGATGCCCTTCGCGAATACAATGTCGCTGTTTAAACGGACCTATTAATACACCGGGAGACGGATATCCGGAAATTTTCATAAAATCAAAACCCCGCCTGCGGAATACCACGGGCGGGGTTTTTATATTAAAACGTTTCAGGATTTCCCTTACGCTTCTGTATTCACTTCTTCCTCTTTCTTTTTCAACACGTTCGTCCCTTTGTTTTTCAAGGTGTCAAACATTATTGGTGTTGCAATGAAAATGGAGGAGTATGTACCCACGATCACACCGACAATAAGGGCGAACATAAACCCTCGGATGGACTCTCCGCCAAATATAAATATTGCCAGGAGTACCACCAACGTGGTCAGCGAGGTATTTAAGGTACGGCTCAATGTACTGTTTACTGCTAGATTGATATTTTCACCTGCTTTCCAGCCACGTTCGGAAGTAATCTCCCGGATACGGTCGAATACAACCACCGTATCGTTAATAGAGTACCCGATTACCGTAAGTATTGCCGCTATGAATGCCTGGTTTATCTCCAGGTTAAACGGCATGAACTTATAGGTAAGGGAAAATATTCCAAGTACAATAAATACGTCGTGGAAAAGTGCCGCTACCGCACCGGCAGAGAACTGCCATTTTCGGAAACGTATCAGGATATACAGGAACACTACAATAAGTGACCCTATAATGGCCCAAACAGCATTTCGTTTAATATCATCCGCTATGGTAGGTCCTACTTTAATAGCCTGAACGATGCCGTACTCTGTGGAATCTCCGCCTCCTGCAAATTCAGCTTCCGATAAACCTTCCGGAAGATGTTTCTGCAATGATGTGTAGAGGATTTCCTGGATCTCTTCATCCACTCCGGTACCGTCTTCTTCCACTTTATACTTTGTAGTTACCTTGACCTGATTAGGTGCTCCGAAAGTTTTCACTTCCACGCTTCCCAGGGCATCGGTAAGTTCCGAAGCCAGTTCTGTTGGGTTCACCGGATGTTCAAACCGTATTTGGTAAGAACGTCCTCCTACAAAATCCACGCCCTGGTTAAGCCCCTGGGTAAAGAGAGAGCCCAAAGCTACAATCAGTATAATACCCGAAATGATATAGGACATTTTCCTTTTTGCAAGGAAATCCACATTGATATTCTGGAACAGGTTTTTGGTGATCGGGGTAGAGAACAATAGTGATTTTTTCCTTCCGATATACCAGTCAACCAAAAGTCTTGTTATAAAGATAGCCGTAAACAAGGATGTTGCAATACCTATCATCAATGTAGTTGCAAATCCGCGGATCGGGCCCGTACCGAATACAAATAATATAATCGCCGTAAGTCCTGTGGTAACGTTGGCATCGAGAATAGAAGACAACGCGTTTCCGAAACCATCGGCCACAGCCTGTTTTTGTCCTTTACCCTTTGCAAGTTCTTCCTTGGTCCTTTCAAAGATAAGTACGTTAGCATCCACAGACATACCTATGGTAAGCACGATACCTGCAATACCAGGAAGGGTAAGTACCGCTCCCAGACCGGCAAGCACGCCGAATATCAATACGATGTTAAATGTAAGTGCCACATCTGCAAACCAACCTGCACGGCCATAGTAGAACAGCATCCAGAGCAATACCAACACCATGGCTATGACAAAGGACATCATTCCGCTCTCTATGGCTTCCTGGCCTAAAGAGGGTCCCACTACTTCACTTGAAATAATATCTGCAGAGGCCGGCAATTTACCCGCACGGAGTACATTTGCCAGGTCAATGGCTTCATTAAGCGAAAACTGACCTGTAATTTCGGAACTTCCTCCGGAAATAGGCCCGCTTGTAACCCCGGGTGCCGAATACACGATCTCATCAAGAACTATAGCAATAAAACTTCCCTGGCGGTAGGCCTTACCGGTTAGTTCTTCCCATACTTTTGCTCCTTTACTATCCATTTGCATGGAAACGGCAGGATTTCCTCTCTGGTCATAAGTCTGTTGTGCATCTGCTACAACCCCACCACTTAGAGGAGGTTGGTTTTCCCTGTTAGACCGCAAGGCATACAGGTCTATGACTTCCTGATCAATTCCGGGTTTTCCCCATACAAAACGCGCATTCTGTAATTCGGCAGGCAGTAGTTGTTTTACTTCCCGCATGTTCAGGTAAGAATTCACCTTGGCCGTATCTCTGGTAGCAAAGCTCATCAATACGGGACCTCCCTGAGTTCCCGGTGCTACCGCAAGGTCAAACAAAGGGTTAGTCTGGCTAACCGCATCCAAAGAATCCTTCTCAGCATCTGCCAGCAGTGAGTCTATCTCTGAGGCGTCATCCTGATCCGGCTGTTCTTTTTTCTCACCGGTATCCACCAGGTCTTTCAACCTCTGGTTAACCTGCATCAGGTATTGCATTACTTCATCGTTCTTAAACGTCTCCCAGAATTCCAGTTGCGCCGTACTTTGAAGTAAGTTCATAACGCGATTTATATCCTTGGCTCCCGGAAGTTCCACAAGGATTCTTCCTGTAGTACCCAAACGTTGAATGTTGGGTTGTGTAACCCCAAAGCGGTCTATACGCTTACGAAGCACTTCAAAAGCAGATACGATCGACTCATCTACTTTTCGCCGGATAACAGGTTTCACCTCGTTATCTGACATCTGGAAGTTTATGTCTTCGCTCAGTATTTTATTGGCAAAGATGTCCGGAGAAGCAAGTTTAGCATCTCCTTTTATAGCATCAAATTCCTGAAAGAAAAGATCTATATAGGGCTTATCGCTGTTCTTTGTTGCTTTGTCCGCATTAGCCAGGGCTTTATTAAACACCGCATTTTTAGAGTTGTTGGCCAGTCCTTTTAAAATATCTTTCACGGATATTTCCAGGATAACATTTATCCCCCCTTTGAGATCCAGACCCTTGTTGAGCTCTTTATCCTTCGCTTCATTATAGGTAAAACTCGTAATTCCGACATCGAAAACCGTTTCATTACCTATAGAATCTAAATACCTGGTTTCTTCCGTCTCTCTTTTTGCTACGTAATCTTCTGTATTCTCAGAAATTTTGTTAATTGCAAATGTTTCCGCATTGCCTTCCACTTTGTTTGTAATAAAAGTGAAGGACAATTGGTAAATACTTACAATTCCAAATAAAATAGCAAAAAGCTTGATAAGTCCCTTGTTTTGCATTCTTATTCTTATTAATTAATCCTTTTTTTGAAACGAGCAAATATATAATTTACAATAAGATTAAACAATTTATTTCATCTGTTTATATTTATTTGCTTTTCACAGGTCTGTACCTGTCCCGATTTACCGGAACGGAATGCCCGAACGATCACAACCGGTTATCTCCAAAATTTTAGTAACAGGCATTTTCCCGTTTTATTTCTTTAATATTCCCGAGGCAGGAACTTACACATATTAAACTGTAAATCAAAGTTTTTGACTCCCGTTTTTCTGACAAATCCGGAGAAAAAAGAAGCTGCGCAAACACTCCGTCCTTCCGGCCGGTTCTTTGCGCAGCTTTTTATCTTAAAGAATTGCCTGTAAGCTTAGAGCAGGGCATTTACCTTCTTAACACCTTCGGCACTCTCTTTTAATTTTGCCTTTTCAGCATCACTGAGTTCTATTTCCACGATTTTTTCGATCCCGTTCTTACCCAGGATTACAGGAACTCCAATACAGATATCACTCAGACCGTATTCTCCGTCCAGCAATGCGGAACAAGGGAACATTTTCTTCTGGTCACAAGCTATGGCCTGAACCAGTGCGGATACGGCTGCTCCGGGGGCATACCATGCACTGGTACCCAAAAGTTTGGTAAGTGTTGCTCCGCCAACCTTTGTATCTTCAGCAACCTGTGTCAACCTTTCTTCACTTAAAAATTTGGTTACGGGAACACTATTCCTAACAGCCAATCGCGTCAATGGCACCATTCCGGTATCACTGTGCCCGCCTATCACCATACCATCCACATCGGAAGCAGGACATCCAAGGGCTTCACTAAGCCTGTATTTAAACCGGGCACTGTCCAGCGCTCCACCCATACCTATGATACGGTTCTTGGGTAATCCGGTAGCTTTATGAGTGAGGTATGTCATTGTATCCATAGGGTTGCTTACCACAATAACAATAACATCCGGAGAGTGTTTGATAAGGTTAGACACCACATCCTTAACAATACCCGCATTGATCCCGATAAGCTCTTCCCTTGTCATTCCGGGCTTTCTCGGAATACCACTCGTAATCACTGCAATATGACTATCAGCCGTTTTGGAGTAGTCGCTGGTAGAACCTGTGATCTTGGTATCGAATCCGTTCAGTGATGCTGTCTGCATTAAATCCATCGCTTTTCCTTCGGCAACTCCTTCTTTAATATCCAGCAGGACCACTTCCGAAGTAAAATTCTTAATGGCAATGTACTCTGCGCAACTGGCACCAACAGCTCCGGCGCCAACTATTGTAACTTTCATATGATAATTTATTTATTGAATGATTTTTTACAGTCTGACAAATTTAGTCATTTTAGCACGAAATGAGGGCATTAAGAAAGAGCTTCTTAAGGACAAAACCATCTTTTTTCACACATTAACATCTTGTTGTAAAAAAAATAAAGGCATCCTGAAAGTGGATGCCTTTTAATACGTATACAAGATTTACACGTCTATATTGGCGTAGACCGCATTTTTCTCTATAAATTCCCTTCGCGGCGGTACTTCATCTCCCATAAGCATGGAGAAGATGCGATCTGCTTCACCTCCGTTATCTATGGTTACCTGACGCAAGGTACGGAATTCCGGGTTCATCGTGGTATCCCACAATTGCTCAGCGTTCATTTCACCGAGACCTTTGTAGCGTTGTACACCGGCACCTGTTCCGTATTCCTGAATCAGGTTATCTCTTTCTTTATCGTTCCAGGCATAGTTTTTCTTACTCCCCTTCTTCACCAGGTATAGCGGAGGAGTAGCTATATACACATGCCCGTTCTCTATTAATTCTCTCATGTAACGAAAGAAGAACGTAAGGATAAGAGTGGCAATGTGACTTCCGTCAACATCGGCATCACACATGATCACTACCTTGTGATAGCGAAGTTTCTCAAGATTCAGTGCTTTGCTGTCTTCTTCGGTCCCGATGGTAACCCCCAGGGCCGTAAATATGTTCCTTATTTCTTCGTTTTCGAATACCTTGTGGTGCATTGCTTTTTCCACGTTGAGGATCTTACCCCGCAACGGCAGGATAGCCTGGAAATTCCGATCCCTTCCCTGCTTGGCCGTACCTCCCGCAGAATCACCCTCCACGAGGAATACCTCGCATTTTTTCGGATCCTGCTCGGAGCAGTCCGAAAGTTTTCCGGGAAGTCCGCTTCCACCCATCGGGGTTTTTCGCTGTACCATTTCCCTTGCCTTCCGGGCGGCATGACGCGCCTGCGCAGCCAGAATAACCTTCTGAACTATGGTCCTGGCGTCATTCGGGTGTTCTTCCAGGTAATTCTCAAGCATTTCCGAAACCGCCTGCGAAACCGCAGCAGTCACTTCCCTGTTACCGAGTTTGGTTTTGGTCTGACCTTCAAACTGGGGTTCCGCAACCTTTACCGATACGATAGCCGTAAGTCCTTCACGAAAATCATCTCCCGCAATCTCGAATTTCAGCTTATCCAGCATTCCAGAAGCATCGGCATATTTTTTCAAGGTAGTGGTCAATCCCCTCCTGAACCCTGCAAGATGCGTTCCTCCTTCGTGCGTATTGATGTTGTTTACGTAAGAATGCAGGTTCTCATTAAAAGAGGTATTATACACCATAGCTACTTCCACAGGAATATCGTTCTTCTCTCCTTCCATGGAAATAACTTCAGCTATGATCGGCTCTCTGCTACCGTCCAGAAATTTTATGAATTCCTTTAAACCTTCTTCGGAATGAAAAGTTTCACTTTCGAACTCTCCATTCTCGTCCGTTATTCTTTTGTCGACTAGCGTAATGGTTATCCCTTTGTTCAGGAATGCCAGTTCACGCATCCTGCTTGCCAGGGTATCATAACTATACTCGGTAGTCTGCTGAAAAATGGTAGCATCCGGCTTGAAGGTAATTATAGTACCGTTCTTATCCGTTTCACCGACTGCCTTAACCGGATAAACGGTCTTCCCTTTTTCATACTCCTGCTCCCATATTTTCCCATCACGGAATACGGTTGCCTTAAGGTGATCGGAAAGAGCGTTCACTACGGAAACCCCTACTCCGTGCAGACCTCCGGAAACTTTATAGGAATCTTTATCGAATTTACCTCCGGCACCAATCTTAGTCATTACGACCTCCAATGCGGAAACACCTTCTTTTTTATGTAAATCCACCGGAATACCCCGGCCATTATCCTCAACGGTAACGGAATCATCTTCATTGATAGCTACGTAAATAGTATCACAGTGTCCCGCCAAAGCTTCGTCAATGGAATTATCCACTACTTCGTAAACCAGGTGATGCAGACCTCTTGTTCCTACATCCCCGATGTACATGGAAGGACGCATACGCACGTGTTCCATTCCTTCCAAAGCCTGAATGCTATCTGCAGAATATTGCTTCTTATTAATTTCTTCACTCATAAATCAAATCTGTTTTAAACATTCGCCGGACCCGCTTTGCACATGCTTTAAATCAGCATTTATAATGCATTCGGAGACGAACGGACAAATATAGTAAAATACCGAGATAATAAAAGCCAACTCCTGTGCTGTTAGACCTTAAGTTATGCACATTTTATCAACTTACGGGCCCGGTTTTAACATCCCATCGTAAAGAAACGGATTTTAGCCGGGTTTTCGTATTTTTAATCCGGAAATCGGAGCGGGGTTGGCACAACTTTTTTATCTTTCCGCAAAAAGAACATTTATATGTTTGTATATACCATAATAGGATGGATAGGCGCCATAGTCTTCATTATTGCCTACTTTTTACTGAGCGTGAAACTGATATCCGCAGAAAAACCACTCTACCATTACCTCAATGCCATAGGTGGCGTCTGCCTGGTTGTTAATGCCCTTCATCTCAGCGATCTGCCCAATGTAGTGGTTAATGTTGTCTGGACTTCCATCGCCCTACTGGCCGTGTATCGTATTTACCGGAGTATTTCCACATAAAAAATTATGCTTTCCGGAAAAGTGACATGGTATGTTTCACATAGACCCTCACCTGCTTTTCATAAGCGTCACTTTGTGCTGCAAACATCCCCAGGTAATAATAGGCTCCGTCTACAAGTGCAAAAATAATCTCCGTTAATTCTTCCAGGTCTTCATTACAGATTACTCCGTTCGCCCTGGCTTCAAGTAATTTCTCATACAACACCGCATGCAGGGCTTCCAGGTACCTCCGGAAACTCTCGTTAAAGTCCTTTTTCCGGTAAATGAGCGCATAACAACTGTAAAAGACCCCATCATCGAAATAACGATTCCATTTTCTTGAAAAGAGATTTTCCACCAACTCCCGTAACCGGTCCCAGTTGTCTATACTTCCGTTTTCCCGTGAAGTGATGATATTGAGATGGCGCTCCAGAATGTATTCGTTCAACCCGATGAGCAGTTCGTCCCTTGTTTTAAAATAATGCATGACCAGGCCGTTACTTATGCCCATTTCGTCCGCCACCTTGGCAATGGATGCATTTTCAAGCCCTATTTTTTTAGCCACCTTATAAAAGGATTTTATAATTTCTTTCTGACGTACATCGGTTAAACTCTTTCTTCCCATGTAAATAGTTTTCAACAAAAATAACATTTTGCACCACATGAAAGCAGTCTACGGCATACATAACAAAAACAAAACGTTTGTATAATGTTTTTTTAACTGAACATTCATTCAATTAAAACATCATGGATTTAACTTTGCCACATCGTCTTTCACAAAGACCTAAAGAACTGAAATAAAACGACAAAACACAACTAACGATGAGACAATTTTATTTTAATTTGAATGAACATTCAATAAATTTATTATTTTTGTTAAAACCGTCAACCAAAACAACATGAAACCAAAAAAGCATTTACTTGCCGTTATACTCGCGTGCGCATTATGTTTTCCGGTAGTTGCCGAAAACCCTTTCCCGAACGATCCTTTCCCGACCGGTAAAAAAACGAGAAAAGTTGTCTTTATCATCGTAGACGGGCTCTCGGCTGATATGATAGAAAAAAATCCTACCCCTCATCTGGACGCGATTGCTAAAAGGGGAGGGTATACCAGAGCGTATGTGGGTGGAAAAAAAGGAGGGTATTCCGAAACGCCGACCATTTCGGCGGTAGGGTACAACAGTCTTCTAACGGGTACCTGGGTTAATAAGCACAACGTCCGGGGCAACAGCATAAAGGCGCCTAACTACCACTACCCCACCATTTACAGGCTTTTAAAGGACCGCTATCCTAGCAAAAAGACCGCCATATTCTCCACCTGGCTGGACAACCGTACAAAACTGATTGGTGAAGGCCTTCCGGAAACAGGCAATATTAAAGTGGATTATGCCTATGACGGCTTTGAACTTGACACCTTAAGCTTCCCCCATGACACCGAAAGGCAATACATTCGTAACATCGATAAAAAAGTCGCCCTTGAAGCCGCCAGGTATATCGAGAAGGAGGGTCCGGACCTCTCGTGGGTCTATCTCGAATATACGGATGATATGGGACATAAATACGGGGACAGTCCGCAACTTACCGAAGCCATTGCATTTGAAGACCGATTAATCGGCAACATATGGGAGGCAATAAAAGATAGGGAGAAAAATAATGATGAGGAATGGTTGTTTATCATCACTACCGATCACGGGCGAACCGAAGAAACAGGACATCATCACGGAGGACAGTCGGAAAGGGAAAGAAGTACCTGGATCGTTACCAACAGCCCGGATACCAACGATTACTTCCGGGAAGAAACCCCGGCCATTGTTGATATACTCCCCACCATGACAGACTTTCTCGATATAGACCTCCCGAAAGAACTCGTCTATGAAATAGACGGGGTTTCCCTGACGGGTGAACTAAGCGCCACTCACCTCGAAGGTGAGATGCAGGAAGAACAACTCGTTATTCGTTGGAAAAATACCGGTAAAAACAGCAAGGGTACCGCATCTGTGCTGGTCAGCGTAACCAACAATCACAAAACCGGGGGAAAAGACTCCTATCGTCTGCTCGGCAAAGTCAAAATAAAGGACAAAATATTCAGATACACCCCTGATAAACCCGGTAGCTTTTATAAAATAGTTCTCGAAACCCCGGAAAATACGCTGAATACCTGGGTAAAAACCGCAAACTAAATAAATAACCAAAAACTAACCACAGTGATGAAATATTACTTTATTATTCTACTGTTATCGATAACACCTAAACTTTTTGCCCAGCATGAAGTTTCCGGAAAAGTTACCGATACCGACGGCATCCCTTTGGGAGGAGTTAACATATCGGTTTCCGGGACCTCCCAGGGAAGTGTAACCGATTTTGACGGACTCTTTACTATAGCAACCGGATCTGCGCAGGACAGCCTCACGTTTTCCTATATCGGTTTTAAAACCCTCACCGTGCCCGTCGCCGGAAAAAACCAGCTAATCGTGACACTCTCGGAAGACACAGAACAACTCAAAGAGGTAGTAGTCACCGCCCTGGGTATCAGAAAAGAAACCAAAGCTCTCGGGTATGCCGTACAGGAAGTACAGGGGAGTTCTCTTGAAAAAGCGAAGGAACCGAATTTTGTAAGTGCTCTGAGTGGAAAAGTGGCCGGACTTAACATTAAAAACTCTACCGATCTTTTTCAAAATCCGGAGATCAGCCTGCGGGGCGAAAGCCCGCTGCTGGTCATTGACGGTATTCCAGACCGCACCACAGATCTTTGGAAAGTCAATGCCGATGACATAGAAAGCATAAGTGTACTCAAAGGCGCCACTGCTTCTGCCCTATACGGATCGGTAGGACGTAACGGAGCTATTATGATCACCACCAAAAAAGGTAAAGAAGGTAAATTAACCGTAAACTTTAACAACTCCACCATGTTCCAGCCTTCTTTCATCCGTGTTCCGAAAGTACAGACCACTTACGGTAACGGAGATAACGGGAACTATGCGTACGTAAACGGTGGCGGTGGCGGTTCCGAAGGTGGAGGATGGATATGGGGGCCAAAACTCAACCAGCCGGACCCCTCCACTCCAAGCGGTTATATGGAAACACCGCAATACAACAGCCCTATAGATCCGGAAACGGGTGAGCGTATTCCCATCCCCTATATCTCCCGTGGAAAAAATAACATCGAGAATTTCTTCCGTACAGGACTGGTACAAACCAACAACCTGAGCATCGATTGGGGCAACGATAAAGCAAACTACAGGATATCGCTTTCCAATGTCTACCAGAAAGGGATTGTTCCCAACACCGACCTGAACAACACTTCATTCAGTGTGGGGGGAACTATCACTCCCTCGGACAAATTCAAAGTGACCTCCGCCCTGACCTACAACAAGCAATATACAAACAACTTCCCTGCCGTGGGATATGGCCCTACCAATTACCTCTACAATCTGGTATTGTGGACCGGAACGGATGTTGATGTAAGGGACCTTCGCAATTACTGGGCGGAAGACCAGGAAGGGTACCAACAAAGACATTACAACACTTCCTGGTATAACAACCCTTACTTCCAGGCCTATGAATACCTGCAAGGGTATGACAAGGATAACCTTTTCGGGAACCTGGCGGCCGAATATCGCTTGTTACCCGAAATAACCCTGAAAGCAAGGGCCGGAGCTAATATTTACGGGTTACAAAGAACTTATAAAGAACCCAAAAGTTATGTGGGTTACAACGAAAAATCGCTGGGTAACTTCACCATTCAAAACACGAACTATTTTGATATCACCACCGATTTCGGTGTCCGCTTTGAAAAGGACCTTACGGAAAACATTTCGCTTTCCGGGGAAGCGGCCTATTCCGGTTACTACCGCATACAAAACTTTCACTCGACCTCCACAGACGGCCTTAACGTTCCCGGTTTTTACAACCTGGACAATAATGCGGGGACTACGCTTATCGGGGAAAACCGGGAAGAAAAGGAAGCAATACACAGCGTTTACGGCTTTGTAGACCTGGAATTCTACAATGCCTTCTACCTCTCCATAACCGCGAGGAACGATAAGGTATCCACACTTGCCAAAGGGTACAACTCCTTTTTCTACCCTTCCGTATCCGGATCGGTGGTACTTTCCAGCCTGACCGAAATGCCGGACTGGATCTCCTTTGCCAAAATAAGGGGTTCCTGGTCCAGAGTATCCGACGGTAAAATAGAAGACATAGAAGACCTGAACGAAAACGATCCTTACAATTACATACAGGCCTATGACAAGGGAGTTTCCTGGAGTAACAGTAATAGTGTCCGTTTCCCTTCCTCATTGTACAGTAACCTTCTGATCAGCGGCGCACTCAAGCCAAAGACTTCCGATAGCTGGGAGATAGGTGCCGATGTCCGCTTTTTTCAGAATCGTCTCGGTATTGATGTGGCCTACTACGAGACTAAAGACTATAATAACCTGGAAGACATCCCGTTGTCTGATGCTTCCGGATATGAGGCATATCTGCTCAATGGTAATGTATACAGGCGGAAAGGCATAGAATTTACTGTAAATGCTACTCCTGTTCGCCATGATAATTTCCGTTGGGACACCCAGGTAAACTTCAGCCAATACCGTCGCTATATTGATGAAATATACGGGGACAAAGAATACACGGAAGACCGTTTGAAAGCAGGAGATCGGACGGATAAACTAAACAATGTTTCTGTGTACCAGACCGACGGGCAAGGCAACATTATTTACGAAAACGGCTTCCCGGTAAGTGATCCTTACGGGCGCTATGTGGGCTATACGGAACCCGATTGGACCTACGGTTTCTCCAATACGTTCAACTACAAAAACTTTACATTATCCGTACTTTTTGACGGTCGTATAGGAGGCCTTATGTATTCGGACACCAATCAGAAAATGTGGTGGGGCGGGATTTCCCCGGGGACAGTAAACCAGTATCGCGATGATGCCAACAACGGCGAGAGCACGTATCTGGGTGAGGGACTCAAAGTAGTAAGCGGTAATGTTACATATGATTCCAACGGAAACATTACGCAAGACACCAGGCAGTATGCTCCTAACGACGTCCCGGTGAACTATATTTCTTTTATGAAGACCACCAGCAACGCACACAACGAAAACTATCATTATTACAGCCAGACTTTTATCAAACTCCGCGAGCTGTCCCTGACCTATAATGTACCCGAAGCGTTGGTTTCAAAAACTCCTTTCAATGCCATGAGTGTATCTTTTGTAGGGCGAAATCTCTGGCTATCGTCCAAAATACCGAATGTAGATCCGGACCCCGGAAAAGATAACCTCCAGGCTCCTTCTACCCGTAGCTTAGGATTTAACCTGAACTTTAAATTTTAATACAAACATCATGAAAAGCATTTATAAAACCTTATTTATTATCCTGTTCTCTTCGCTATCCCTGGGTAGTTGTACGGGGATAGACGACCTACAGGACGATCCTAACCGTGCCCTCGAAGTACCGCCGGAACTGTTACTTACACAACTGGAAACACGGGCCTTTAATACCATATCTCTTTCTGCTGCGCTGGCAACGCGTCAAATGGTTTACACCGACGGAGTTAATTCAGACCAGTATTACAACTGGCAGAGATCCGGTTTTGATGCTTATGATGACCTGAAGCAGGTGCAACAGATGATCCTGGAGGCAGAGCGGACCGAAATACCGGTCTACAAAAGCCTGGCACGCTTTTTCAATGCCTATTTTATTACGGGTCTTACCAGAACTTTCGGAGATGTCCCTTATACCGAGGCCATATTAGCTACCGAAGGAAACTTTACACCCGTATACGACAAGCAAAAGGATATCTATCTCAGCGTACTTAACGAACTGAAAACCGCCTCGGAAGAACTGGCCGAAAACGGAGAAAACATCCGTGGTGATGTCATTTATAATGGTGACCCGTTATTATGGAGAAAGCTGATAAACTCCTATTACCTTAGGGTTTTACTCAGTCTTTCCGGCAAAACCGGGGATGCGGATCTCAACATTGTCCAACGCTTCCGAGAGGTTGTTGACAACCCTACAGCTTACCCTGTTTTAGCTTCTCCTGAAGAAGATGGTATCCTTCCTTTCCTCAATATCGAAGGAAATCGTTATCCGTTGTTCCAAAATAACGGTTTACAAACGGCATACTATATGGAAAAAACCTTCGTGGACAAACTTAAAACATTTGAAGACCCACGTCTTTTCTACTTTGCCCAAAGGACTCCGCAAGCCGTAAAGCAGGAACTGGACACCACAGATTTCGAAGCCTACAACGGTCTGAACGGAAGTGCCCCACTCGATGAGAACGTGGATATGGCCGGAAACGGCGAAGCCTCCATGATCAATGAAAGATACTATAAGAAAGCTACGACCGAACCCAGTTTTCTGATAAGCTATGCGGAACTGCAATTTATACTGGCCGAAGCCGCTCACCGCGGATGGATAGACCAGGATACAGAAACCTTTTACAAAAACGGCATAAAGGCTTCCATGACATTTTACAACATCCCGAAAGAAAATATCGACACCTATCTGCAAAATCCGTCCGTACAGTTGGGAGATCATGCTATAGAAAGCATCCTGACCCAAAAACATATTGCCATGTTCATGAATACGGGCTGGCAAATGTTTTTTGAACAGCGCCGTACGGGATATCCGGAGTTTGATGTTTCCGGGGGAGGTGTCCTCAATAATGGCAGAATCCCAAAACGATGGATGTACCCGGCTAAAGAGCTAACTCAGAACCAGGCTAATGTAGATGTTGCTATAAAACGTCAGTTTCCGGAAGGTGATGACATTAACGCAGAAATGTGGCTACTTAAAGAAGAGTAATTCATTTATGACTAAAAACCACAGGGTAAAACGAAAAATATCTGTGTTTGAATGCGAAGAGGGTCTGAAACGTAATATCTATAATACGTTCTCAGACTCTCTTTATTTTAAAAAGGAGTTACCTTATTTCTTTTTCCCTGTACATCACGCGAAAAGGGACTACATTGATGGCTCTGTTCTTCAATAACAGCATAAGATCATCACTGAGAAACCCCCATTCTTCTTCGGAATAGTTAACTTCCTCATTTTTTTCAATAAATATATCGATGGTAGGCGTATATCCGATATGGTCATCCAGGCTGGTTTGTATCCCGTTTTTTACTTCTACATTCTTTATGGCATTTCCAAAGTGGTTTTTACACAATATAATGATATCCTGCCTGGTCACCACCCTTTGGTTAGACACTATATTTTCGCGATACGCATAGATCTTATCCGAGTTGGTAAGTTCATTTCGTCCTCCCTGTGTCGTAGAGAGCAGCATAATGGAATCCTTTTCAAAATCGGCCCCTTTGTGAGCCTGCAACCTGGAAAAAGCATTGACCTTATTGGCATCTTCGCCGTTGGTAGTCCAGTATTTCACGAATAATGTTCCTTTACTCTCTTCTCCTTTTGTGTTTAGAATAAGATATGGTGTGTTCTTTTTATGCATTCCGGTCTGGGCCATTTTGTTCCGGAACCTGGAGATGATCTGATTTATCTCGTGCAGGTTGGTCTCCATAAAATCCGTTTCCAGTCTGGAGAAAGCCGCTGCCTCGTCGCGGACAAGGTCTACCATATAATCGATCATCTCCGTGGCATTGCGTTCGTCAAAACGTGCCACGCCACCAAAACGGAGATACGCGTAATCTTCGGTAAATTCTTCCTGGTTCTTGGCAATAACATCAAATTGCCTGCTCCTGTCGTCCAGCACGGAATACAGTTCCAGGAAAAAATCTTCACCAATACTCAACGGGTATATGTTGAGGAGCTTTTTTATATTCCCCTGGGTTTCGTTCATCTTTTTATTAATGACCGGAAAACAGTTGTTTGCACAAAATATTTCGGATAATATATTTTTCCCGATAACATTGGGAAATTCAACTTTAAGCCACAATAATTTCTCTTCTTCCATGGCCTCAAGGGTCTTGGCCGGCACGAATTCCTTAAATTCCTTCGGAAGCGTACTTTCCGCATTCCCTATGTTGAGGACATCCTTGATGGTGATAAAATTCTTTTCGTAATATTCATTTACATGTTCTTCCACCCTTTCTAAATGGTGAAAATCCTCATGTACCATATAACGGTCCCCGGCGGTCACTGTCCCTTTACTGTTATAGCCTTGTGCAGTCGTTAGTTTATGATCGTTAAAATACCATTTTGCCCTCGGAAGAAAATGAAAAAACGTATTTCTATCGTGTATGTTCTTCATGTAGAAATAGAACATCAGGTTTTTCACAATACCATTCCCCCGGTGAGACAATCCCAGCCATATGGTACGATGCGGCATCGGCTTCAGGTAATCTTCTCCCGACAGGTGTTCCTGAAACTGCCCTTGTGAAGCATCTTGTATGCCATTGGGCAATACGGCGTATTGCAAAAAATTCCGGGTAACCTTTACGGGTTTTGTAGGTCCGAAAAAATATTCACGTACTATTTTTTCCCCGGGATTATATGGGTTATGTTGTCTTTTCTGGAAAAAGAACTGGTGATGGTCGTTCAGGGTAACCTCTTCTTCCGCAGGAAAGACCTGCATAATGGCCCTTGACGGCGTGGCTTTGGAAGAAGTAATCGGGGTGAGTATATCCACAAGCCTTTCGGTAATTCTTCTCCGGCTCGAAAAAATCTCGTTGGAAATATTTTCCAGTTCCTTAGCACACACATCAAAAAGGAGATTGACAATAGGATCGAATATATTTTCCAGCTCCACATCAGAATACCCCCAGTGTTTGGCAGCCCGTTTCAGGAGTCTGTCTTTTATCTGATCTTTGGATAATTGCTTCATTCGTTTGCTTTTAAACCGGAATACCGGGGTTACCGGCATATCTTACGGCAATCTATATATCTCTTTATTTATAGGAAAACGGCGCCAGGTAATAAGAACTTTTGTAATAATACGGTTCGTTGGTCTTTTTAATAATGCCGTAAACCACTATATCCAGTCTTTTTTTAATGCGTATATTCGGGTTATACTCTATGGTGTCCTCGCCTATGGCCAGGCTTACATCGGTTACAACCATACGTTTTTCGTATTTTTTTACCTTCTCGTAAACCGATTCTTTTATCTTGTCTTTTAACTGATTGACATTGGACAGCAAGTTGAAATCAGTATCCCATATAATCGTACCGAATTCCGTATCGTATTTGTATTCCCCGAAGATCGTGGTGATAACCAGTGAGATGTACTGTGCCAGGGACTCTTCCAGGGTAACTTTTCGCAGGTCCTGCCCTTCGGTGATCCTCTTGTAATCTATGGGTATCTTGTAGTATAGGTCTTTCACAGCTACAGATTTTCGGGGTTAAACTTTATTTTGCCTTTTTAACGGTAAATTTCACCTCTCCGCTTTTGGTAAGGGAAAGGGTGAGCACGTCACCATCTTTAACATCTCCGGAAATAAGCTTTCGGGCCAGCGGACGTTTCAGTTTGTTTCGTATGGTTCCCTTAATGGGCCTGGCACCATATTCCGGACTAAAGCCCATAAGCGCCACTTCTCCCTTGGTTTTATCTGTCATTTTTAATGTAATATCGAGTTTAGACAGCAAGCTGGTAAGTTCTTTTTTCAGGTGAATATCAAATATCTTCACAACACTTTCCCTGCTTATCGGCGCAAAAGGCACAATCTCCGTCAAACGTCCCAGGAATTCCGGACGGAAATATCCGGACATAATGTCCAACAGGTCGTTGGAAGGAGGTACTTTGCCTTCCGAAAAGGATTTTACGACGTAATCCGAACCGATATTGGAAGTAAACAGGATTACCGCATTGGAAAAATCTCCTTCTTTCCCCAGACGGTCGTGTAATTTTCCTTCGTCCAGTATCTGCAGAAAAACATCAAACACCGAACGATGCGCTTTTTCAATCTCATCAAAGAGCACTATCGAATACGGATTTTGCCGGATCTTATTGACCAGCAGTCCTCCTTCTTCGTATCCTACATACCCCGGGGGAGCTCCGTATAAAAGTGCGGCAGAATGTTCTTCTTTGAACTCCGACATGTCGAGTCGGATAATGGCATTCTCATCTCCGAAAAGAAAATCTGCCAGCGATTTTGCCAATTCCGTTTTTCCGGTCCCTGTGGGGCCCAGAAAAAAGAACGACCCTATGGGTTGCCCGGGTTTGGTAAGCCCCGAACGGGATTCGAGTATAGCATCCGAAACCACCTTAATGGCATGGTCCTGTCCTACTACCCGTTTTTTCAATGTTTCTTCAATTTCCAGCAAACGCTCCCGCTCTTCACTTTTTACCTTTCCGGCGGGTATCCCTGTTATTCCCGACACTACAGCCGAGAGGTGATCGGGGGTCACAACATTGTCTTCAGCGGTAAGTTTATCCAGTTGCCCGAGCAGTTTTTCCAGGTACCCTACTTTTTTAGCCGGACTTTTCAGCTTGTAAAAAACAGAATGCTCTTCCTCTTCATTGAGCAACTCTCCGGCCTTGTCAAGTATATCCGTATACAGCCAGTTCAGTTCTTCCTCCCTGTTCTTTTTACGCGATTTTTTAAGTTCTTCCAGTCTATCACCCAACTCCGGGAGTTCCCCCAATAATACTTCTTTGGCCACTCTCAGGGAAGACATGGTGCGGTCTATGAGATCCAATGCAGAATCCGGAAGAGATTTTTCTTTGAGGTATCTTTTAGACAATCTTATAGCTTCTTTCAGGCAGTCTTCATCTATTTTAAACTGGTGATGTTCTTCGTAATGCGGAGCCACATTCTTTACCATACGCAATGCCAGGTCTTCTGTAGGCTCCTGTATTTCCAGGGTTTCGAACCGCCTGTTAAGGGCATCGTCCTTCCCGAGGGATTTACGGTGTTTTTCGGTGGTTGTAGCTCCTATGAAAGTAATCTCCCCTTTGGCAAGTTCGGATTTGATTATGCTCGCTATTCCGTTTCCCTGGTTGACATCAAACAATTCGTGGATATCATCTATAAACAGAATGGGTCTCGCATGTCTTTTTATTTCCCCGAATATTTTTTGTAACCGGTCCTCCACTTCACCTTTATATGAGGCCCCGGCAAAAAGCACACCGGTGTTCACTTCCATAACAGTAGCTCCCCTAAGCGGCGCTATAATATGATTGTCGGCTATCTTACCGCAAAAGCCTTCTATTAAAGCTGTTTTCCCGACTCCGGCTTCGCCGGTAACAATGACATGCGGTTTTAATTTCCGGTTCAGGATTTCGGTTATGGCCTTAAGTTCTTCGTCACGGCCTACTACCGGGATGTCTTCTCCTTCGCGATAGGCATGTACCTTATCCGTACAATATTTTTCCAGGGCTCCCTGTACGGACGGCATGCCGTTCTCTATCCCGTAGGAAGCGGACAACGGAGATGCCTGTTCTTCCGTAGCTTTGCGCTTAACCTGGTTTCCGTATCCCATCTTTACAGCGATCTCAGAGGAAGTTATCGGCATGGACTTGAGCTCATCATGCGAGAAACCGACTCCTGGGGTTATAAGGGCCATGAGGATAGGAATAAATCCAACTTCTTCTCTCCCGGCATTTTTAGCGATCTCTTCCGCCTCGGTAAAAACGGCCTCCATAGTGGTGTCGGGAGCCGGGTCTTCTCCCGGCCGGGTGATTTTGGCATATTCTTCCATGCGAATATCCGCCCATTCATCTATATAAAAAACATCGATCCCCGCAACATCCAGTTCCCGTATAAACGAAAACCGGCGGTTGAACATCGCTTTCAGGAAATGAGCAGGTGCGTACGCGGGATGATGGTTTTCCCTTGCCAGTTGTTTCGCTATATGGATTGCCTCGGTGCCGTTTGCTGTAAACATCGGGTATATGGTTTATGACTATTTAATTTCTGTTGAGTTGTTTACAGAGCTCCAGCTCCTTTTTCAGGTCATTGATGATCTCTTCGTACTCTCCAACCTGTTTTTGCAGATCATCGATCTGATCTTCCGATTTGCGAAGTAACTGCAACCTTCTCTTAGTGGTTACGACATCTTTGAGGTTAAGGATAACATTATTATACAGCAGGGTCTGTTTATAGGCTTCCTTATCGGCCGGGACACTTTCTTTTAGTTTGGCCAATTCAAGACCAATGGTCTGTTCCAGGAACTGAAAACCATCTCCGGAACGATCCAGAGAGTCAATACTTGAGGTCAGTTTGTCTATCCTGGCGGAAAATGTATCCTGATAACGAAATTCGTTCATTATCTTATCGTTTTCCTGCTTTAACGCTTCATTTTCCCTCCAGGGCAGCTTATAGTTGAAATATACGGCAAAAACCAGTATTCCTACCGTAACGATCAGCATGAGGAGAAATAATAAAAATGCGGATACCCGCTCTTTCTTATTGAGTATTTCCATAGTTTAAAATAAATTAAATCAATCTGCCAGAAATGATGTGGCACCGTCCTGGTTATCCGCATTTTTTTCGTCTTCCTGTTTAAAGAAAATACCGGATGTCCTTTCGGTTTTTACAATATTCTCATTCACAAATATACCGGAATCTTTCTTTCTTCCTATGTAATCCAACTGATTGAGTATGGAAAACAGGTGGTCGGTTTTTTCTATAAACTCCATGACCCCCTTTACACAGGGTTCCATATCATACCCTTTGTATTTAAGGTTGATCGTTTCTGAAAACAGTTTTTCATAATCTCCGCTACCCAACTCGGTAGTCCATTCGGAGAAATAGTTAAAAACCATTTCTTTCCCGTCTCCCGAGAAGGAATCGAAGCTGTTTTTCATAATACGGGCGAGGCTGACCACCTTGTCCAGGACTTCCATCGGGGCCGAATAAAACCCGTTCCATCGGTTTTGGTTTATGCTTTGTCCTACGTGCCCCAGTATTTTTTCGAGCGTGGCAAAGACAATATCGGCAATTAGGTTTTCGTCTCCACTGAGTCTCCGGAACCGTATTTTCTGTGATATCTGCACCGCATAGAATTCCATTTGCTTAAAAAAGGCATCATAAGCCTCGAAAAGTTTCACCAGGGAAGGATGGCTATTCACAGTAATACATGGTGGGATATAGGTGTCCACTGTTTCAAAAACACTTCCCCTGGAAGAAAATTTACCTATGGGAAACTGAAGCGGACCAATGTTATTTTGGGTAACCTCAGCCTCCGCAACGGTTGTCAGGTAGTACTTGGGCATGGCATGAGGGAACCGGGGTGGTATTTCGTCCATATTCTGCGTACCTGTCGGCACCCTGTTATAAGGGTCGACATTCAGCAACAGGAAACGGTTGTTCTCCTTAAAATCGTAATTTTCCAGAGAAATTTTCTCCGAAAACTCCCCGGTATAGTCGGTGATCTCTATACGGCCGCCACCGGGCGTGACCGCCTTCATAAATTTAATGGACACATTGAGTTCGTTGTGCTCATCGATAATTACCGAATACTCGAAAGGCGCTTTGAACCGGGTAGACAGCAAGCCGTATTTTAGCTGGTCGACCCCCATGTTCCGCGCGTCGCGCACCAAATCTTCCATATTGTCCTGTAATTCGATAAAATGATTTTTATTGATCTTCATTCCATCGATCCAGTTTACCGGGAAATATCGTATATCTTCTGCCATGATTAGTTGTCGTTTACAATTATCTGGTTATTCTATATGCTTTTCTAAGGTTTGACACCGTTCTGGTGACACTTAAAATTCATAAATAATGCCTTTGCTTTTCCTATATACGCTGGCAAATTATAGTATCACCGTCTTTCATATCGTTGCTGTCCACGGATTCGTCCGGGTCTATATGATTTGTAGAACTGAACCATTTGGGTTTGGAATGAAAATACCATCCGTAGGGTTCGTTCTTATTATCCGTAAAGTGGATCTGGCTATTGGGGTGCTTATCGTTATAATCGTTGATAAAATAATAAAACAACCGGCCAAACTCCATTGCTCTCGGCGCTTTTACCTTAAAATTGATGATATGCCGGTCATTAGGTTTCTTGTGAAACACCAGGTTGAGCAAAATAACGTTGCGCATTTCGGTAATCTGGGGATTGGGATAGCGGTTGCTAAGCGGATAAAACCAGCGTTTATAAAGTCGTGCAGGAATAGTAATGGCCGTTTCAAACAGAATAAGGATCAGCGTAGGAACCATAAAAAGCAACAGGCTTCCGGACATATAGTAGATAAACTGGAACTCTGCATAATAGGAGACCACCAATATCATAAATATAGCCATATACAATGCGGTTATGAACGCAAAAAATATTTCCTGGTATATTTTTTTAGTCTCGAATCGCTGAAATACTTTGTGAAAAAATATCAGGTGTCCTGTTCCGAGCAATATCATCAACACCTGAAAAGAAACAAAACGGGACGTAAGTGTTGTGGACTTCAGATTGTACAAAATAGCTCCGAACCCCATAACAATAACTCCTATACAAAGCACGTATAAAAAGTACTTCCATTTTTTCTTCCGGAATTTGGGAGCCTTGGCGCTAAAGATCATGCTCAGTATAAAAGCAACGGCAAGGGTGATCAAAAGTACGGTCAGGGTCTCTCCGGTTACTATATAATCTAAAATTTTTCTCATAGCTTAAATAACAGTTGATATTCCCAGGCGGGATTGGTACAAAGTCTCATTCAGCCGGAATAGCCGATCATCATCATTTAACATTAACTGATATGAAAACTGCACCTGGCAGGGTAAAAATAAATGAAAAAAGGCCTCTAAAAAACTTTCCATCTGCCCTTTATTGACATATTCCAGAAGTTTTTTCGAATCTTTAAGCGGTCCTATGACAAAATGATACTTTTTCAAATATATTTCTTCCTTGCTCACCAGGGTGGTATTAATACCCAACAACATGTCGTCTGTTTTTTCATAAGGATCAAAAACCTGCTCCAATTTAACATTTTTCGAAATAACTTTTACCTTTTCCCCTATAATTGCTTCCAGACCTTTACGCACATCTTCCGTATTGCGGCTTACGTAATTCTTTTGCCGCATTAACAAAAAAAACATTTTGACGAGAAGTTCATCAGGTACTTTACCGGATACACCGAGGATCATACGTATCACATCGGACAGACCATAGGCATTGATATCACGAAAAAAGTCGGATTCGTATTTTTCGATCTCATGCCGGAAACGAAAAAATTCATTTTCCAGCGGATTAAAGAAGTACCGCGCCTCCTTTTCTTCCCGCTTTCGTTTCTTATACTCTTCTACGGGATCTTCGCTACGGCTACGCGTTCTGTAATTATGTGTTATTCCTTCGGGCAGTATGTCATAAAATCCGTCACGGCTAACCTTAAAGTGCCACATATCCGCATGGTTCATATCCAGTTCCACCTGCATAACATCTTTACTGAACTTACGAAAGAAATTGCCCTGTGGTATTACGGTAATGTCCTTCTCTTGTATTTTACGGCGCATGAGCACCTCAAATAAGAGCTCTGCCTTCAGGTCAAATGAAGGTATATCCTGTAATTCTTCAAAAACAATGTCTTCTCTGCTCATCAGTGTTTCAGGTTTTTCACTCTTCCCCTACCAATATACCCGGCTCGCCACATGCGATCCCTGAGATTAGCGATCTCCACACCTTGGGAAGGCGTTACTGTTAAAAAGCGCTTGTTTTTCAGGTATATTCCCACATGGGTATAGGGTTTTCCATGATCCTTGAAACGAAAGAACAACAAATCTCCCTCTTTCATATCTTTGGTATAGTGGATCTGTCCGTCAGTATAATTAGTAAGAATGGCCTTAGAGGCAGTTCGCGGAAAGTTTATTTCATAAACCTTACTGTAGAGGTTTTGCATCAGGGTCAAATGGTCCACCCGGTCTTTCCTGTACGGATCTCCAAGTCGTTCCTTTACATAGGAATACAGCTTCGGATCAGCTACATCAATAGCTTTAACTTTTAATTCTTCGGCGAAAAAAACTTTATCTTCTATGGTTATAGGGGAATAATTCCGGACCTTGACTTCCCGTGTCAGCGGCACCGACTTCGGATTGTAACTTCTCAGATAATTCAGGGGAGCTGTTAAAACAGGTGGTAGTGCAAACTGTTCGGTCCGTAATATCCCTACAACTTCCACTTCGTCAAGTATAATTGAAGATTCACTATTCGACAATACCACCTGGCCGGTCTCCAGAAGGAGTGCCGCATTGATCGGCTCGTCTTCGGTTTCGGAAGTATTAACCACAGGAGAAGGACTTTCCCTCGAAGGTGGGGGGCTTCGCCGGGGTCCGCCAAATTCGGCCTGAACATCATCATCTGTAATAGCCTGTATTTCCATTACGGAATCTTCCTCTTCCTCCGGTTCCTCTTCCTCGGCATCAAGATCTCCCAGCTCACCGAATTCTATCTTCACCTGTTCATCGGTTATAGGAATAATTGTCTGTTGGGATTTACAGGAAACCACCAGTGCGACCAGCCATAAACACACCACTATTCTAACACTTGTCATGTTCTCTTTATTTGTAATTGTCAACATAAACTCCAGCTTTCGGAGTTCCGGACAAATCTTTAATCAAAATACTTCTTGAGACTGTTCCATAAGGAACAAATCTCAAGAACAAAGGCTTTCTGTCGGTCCTTCATGTTGTATGAGTCTGCCCCACACCGTTATTCAATTATGATGTCTTAAGCGGGTATGGACAAAGACAGATTTCAGGGGTCCAAAGTACAATAAATATACCTTGCACAACATCGCCAAAAACAGGGGTTTTTCAGATAAACTTCTCAATGGGAACAAATCCGTGCATACCGGGAAAGAAAAATATCAGAACACGATTCATGCTATTGTTACCCGGACAGAATCCTAAAAAAACCCACACCACAACAAAAATTCCGACAGATAAAAAATCATCTTCCTTGCTTATCGCATGGAAAATTCTCCAGGTTTTATTCTGCCACTTAGCCTATAAGTATTACGCCAGTAAGGATCTTTTAAACTGGTTATCTGAACTCCCTGAGATTCCGTAGCTGACAGAAATCTCATATTTTTCAGATATATCCCTACATGCGTCATTATTTTTTCATTATTTGACCTGAAAAATACCAGGTCCCCTTCTTTGAGGTATTTTAAAGAGCGGAAACGCTCTACATGGTCATCATTAAGCATAATTTCCGAAGCCGTACGAGGTAAGGCTACATCGTACACCTCCTTGTAAAGGTTGCGCATTAACGCGGAACAATCGATACCTCTTTTGGTCTCCCCCCCATACAGGTAAGGCACCCCCTGCCATTCCTTTATATAAGCGTATAATTTCTGATTAGTAATTTCGGATGGTGTCACACCAAGTACTTTGGCAAAATATGCCCGGTCTCCGGGAGAGATCAAATTCAGCTCCTTTTCTTTTTCTTCTTCTGCAATAACTATATCCATATCCCGGATCACCTTAATCTGGTCTACCTTCGGATTTTTACCCAGCTCTGCATTTACATACGGATCAGTGATCATATTTGCCGTGCTTTTTTTACCTCCACAACTACAGATAAAAAACAACACAAAACCGACAAGTACACATCTATTTTTCATTCATGTAGATTTTAATTACCGACAATCGTTATCTTTCATTTTACGTTAATGACATCTGTTTTTCATCATACCCGTAAAACTATCAGGACTTACGTTTTTTTTCACATCTCATATTGTATTTCATCAGAAACGAAAAAAGACATTATAACCTTATAAATACAGGAAAAAACTACATATTGTCCTTAAATATAATCCTTTGTTTTTTTATGTGGCAAATTAAGGCAGAAATATTCTCAAAAGTTAAGTCCATTTTAATATTACATCAAAAATGCGTTATTTTATGACTGTAAATTTCAATTTAAGCGTATCAAGGTTACAGGGCTTTATCTATTTTATTAGCTTGCACTCACATTTTTCCGTACGAAAATACAATATTTTTGCTTTATTTTGAAATACTTGTTTTCCAGGATTTTTTAACCATCGCAAATTGTGTATTTTTGGAAAGCGTTGAAAAACAAAAACAAACACAGGAAATGATCCTCTGAATATTTGTTTCCCAACAGCTCTCAATACAATAAAAATTGCTTTAGAATGAACAGGAACTCACATATCAGAACACATTTTGACTCCAGGGTTATCTTATCTTTTGTAACCATCCTTTTACTCTCCGGCATTATACTGGCCTTTCGGGTCAATGAAAGTGAGCCCTGCAAGGTAGAACAGATCAAAGTACAGACTTCCGCCTATAAAGTCGGAGAAATTATCACTTTTTCCGATTACACCGAAAACGCCCACGAGTGGAAATGGGATTTTGGCGATGGTAATGAAGCTTCATTTCGTTCCAAAGTAGTACACCAATATAAGGAACCGGGGAAATACCTGGTGAACCTATGGGTAAACAAAAACTGTAATATCACTAAGCTTGTGGACATAAAACCCGCAGAGGATATTATCGACTCCACTTTATTACCCCGATTTTATGCTCCTAAAATTGCTTATGTAAACGAGCCTGTTTCATTTACGGACAGCACCTCGCATGCCAAATCCTGGGAATGGCGTTTCGGCGAAGGAGAAAAAATAGACGCCATAGACAAAAACCCTTCATACACCTATAAAAACACAGGGGAAAAAACGGTGTCCCTTTTTGTAAATGACGACATTAAATATGTAGGTTTCCGCAAGATCACCGTTTTACCGGCCAGGATAGAGAATACCCCCATTTCAAGAGCAGAGATCATGCGCGAAACCAGGACCAGTGTGGTAAACGATTTTCTGGACCGCATACCGGAAGCACCTGCGTCAGAACTGGAAGAAAAACCGGCCACGACGGTAAGAAAAAGCAAAAAACCGGAAGAAGTTATAGAAGTCCCCGAACTCGATGAAGCTAAACTTGCAGGGTTGATCGCAGGTATTGCAGAGGACAAGCTTTCTTTCAACAACTTTGTCCGGTACTTTTGCAAAGACCACCTTCCATCCGTACAATTGAAAGACGAGGTCGTTTCCGTTCACTACCTAAACAACAGTATCCGGGGGAAGAAAATAGAACTGAAAAGCGTATCCATGGTACGCAACAAAGAAAACAACTGTGTAAGCCTGATCATCGTGGATTATAAGCGAAAAGGCCTGTTTTGATCAGAAAAGTATACTCGATAAGTAATTTTTATTATATTTAACTAAAATTAACGTTATGGCAAATCTTTCAAATAGTTATGGAATAGGAGGAAATGAGGTAAAACCGGAAGGAGAAGAGAGCATTGTTGACATTCCTCAGAACAAAACACTGATAGCCCAGAAACTGACCCCCAATACTCCGGTACGCCCGGAAGTAGTGACCGGTCTTAAAAATATGGATGAAATTTTCGAACATTTTTCTCCGAAAATGAACGTCAACTTTGAAGACGAACAGGGAATGACCGTACGGGAAGAATTAAAATTTAAAAACGTTTCCGATTTCTCTGCAAAAGGAATTACCGAACAAAGTGAATTCCTTACCGACCTGCAGACGAAAAAAGAACAATATAACAAAATGATAAAACAGCTGAAGACCAACAAGGTTCTGAAGCTCGCACTCCAGGATCCGGAAGCCAAAAAGTCCATTATCGAAACCATTGAGGCATTGGTCCGGGAAATTGAAGAAACCGATAAATAGATCTACTCATGAAGAACCAAAAAGAAACAACCCCTTCAGCAGTAAAGGAGCAGGTAAAAGAAGGCAAAAAGGTAAGTCTGGAGCAAAAACTGGAATCGTTTATCCAGTTCGGAGGTTTCGACCTGCTGGAAAGTGCTATTGAAGGTGTACAGAATTTAAGCCCGGACAGAAAAGCGAGAAGAAATATATTCCTCAATGAAGCGGGAAAAAAAGCGGAGAGACAAAACCTGAAAAGGGTCTTAAAATTGTGGGCGGAATCCCTGAAATCATCCGATAACCTGGTAGACCTGGTTAACGACTCCCAGGAAAAGGCAGAACTGGCTGAAAAAACGCTTAAAAAGAACCTTGCATCGGCTGTAAACGAAACCAAAGAACTCGAAGAGTCTTATCGTACCCTGGCCTTGTTCTTTAAAAATACCGAAGAGAGTAAAGTAAAGAACGTTGCTATTATAAATGCAGAACTCGATCAGCTCAAGGACCTGGACAACACAAGATTTATAGATCATATCGAAGAGGAACTGGTAAACAATTACGACCGCCTCGATCTGAGAAATAACTATTCCCTTCTGGTGGTCCCGGGTTATCTCGGCTCCAACAAAGTACTGGAAAAATGGGCCAAAATAGCCCACAACAACAAAGTGATGCTCGTTACCGATTTCCAGCACCTGGATGAACCGGATGATGTGATCGAAATGTTCGAAATGGCCAATCTTACGGGAGGAGACATATACCGATCTAACGTAATTATGACCTGTAACTGGCTCGTAGGACGAGGTAAAAACGAGGAAATAGACGAAGAAGACCACCTGTATCTCCCCCCTTCCACAGCCTTGGCAGGAAAAATATACAACACCCTCATGTCACAGATCACTGCCGGTAAAAAATTCGGTGGCATAAACGAAGTGGACGGGGTTAAATTCGACCTTAAGAAAAGTGAAATTGCCGACCTGGAACACCTCGGACTTGTTCCTATGGTAAACGAGTACAACAAAGTAATGGCATTCTCCGGTAAAACACTGTTTAACGGAGATAACCTCGGATTGCAAACGTATTCCGTAGTACGGGTATTCGACTATGTGACCAAAGTAATGATGGACTTCCTTAACCGGAGGGCTTTTGAAAACTTCAATGCCAAAACCCGTAAACAAATACTCAACCAGGTGATCAAATTCCTGGACAGTGTATCCGGACCGGACAAACTCATCGAAGATTTCGACATTACCAAGTTCGAACAGGACCCGAACCAGAAAGACAGGATTTTCCTGGATATTCGTTTGAAACCGTACTTCCCCGCCAAAAACTTCCTGATCAAAATGGACGGACAAAAAGGCGACGACGGTACTGAATGGGATACCGAATATGCTGAGCAGTAACCCGTCATAACAATACAATACTATTCATAAAAACGCCGGCACAAACCGGCGTTTTTATGTTATCTAATCTTTATCCTAACGTAAAAAAACACTTTCCTTTCAAATATCTCTGCCCTCTTCTTTGATTAACAGTCTCTTTTTCTTACTTTTAATGCATATTTTTTTATAAATTTCGGTGTTTCATTTCTTTTACCCTTAAATCTGCTTACGCAACATGATATTTTTAACAACAACTTTCGTCCCGGCCGGTTCGACAGGACATCCCCCCGATATCCGGCACAACCTTTATCGCAAATTCTTCGATACGCCCGTTCTTTACCGGAAAAATAAAATACATCCGGTAAATATGCCCTGACCTTATAACCAGACATCCCTATCTGACAGAGAACAACTCTTTTCCCTCCCCGTAAAGAGAACAGAAAAACAATATAAACCTATATATGTGCTATGGACTTTCCTTTTCTATTAGAGATCTGTGACATCACATACGGTGTCCGAAGCTTCTTTTCCCGGTGACAAATACACCTGGAGATCCGGCATCACCAGAGAAGAAAACTGTACACCTGGCGGAAACACACCTGAAACATTGTTCGGGGCTGATTAAAAACAATATACAACTTAAAATCAGACTATCATGGCATTACAAACCGATCTAAGTATAAAAATAGGAGAACTGCGAATGATGAGTTTTCTTCGCATGGAACTTACACAGAACATTGATGACCATCACGAACTTACCATAGAATGCCGGGAAGATGAGATCTATCTTCAAAATCCGGAATTGCATGGAAATTACCAAAAACTGATCGGGGAGAAAATATTGGTTACCATGCAGGCCACCGACGGAATGTTTTCTACCAGCACAGGATACTTTAAAGGAGTAGTGACCAGGGTAAAATCAAAAAATTCGGATGAACACGACGGGAAACGTATCCAGTTTATGGCGCACAGTCCCACTATTCTAATGGACAATGGCCCAGAATCCTTCTCTTATCTGAAAAAAGACTTTGTTCATATCACGCACAATACCACCAGGCTATATGACAGTGATATGCTTAAAATAAGCACAAAACCTGCTCAAAACCAGAGTTACCCTTATATCGCACAATACAACGAAAGCGACTACGATTTTTTAAAACGCATGTGCTCCAGGCAGGGGGAATGGTTTTACTACAATGGCGTTCAACTTGTTATAGGTCGGGAAGACAGCCAGGAAGAGATTGAGTTGTATTACGGTTATAACCTGGTGGAATTCGACCTGGAGATGACACTGCAACCTACGCGCTTCAAGTACCACGGCAATGACCTTTCCGAAGGTGCATCGCACTATAGTTCCACCCGTTCCCTGGAAAACTCCATAAACGGTATTACCGGAGAACTGATAAAATCTTCAGCCAGGGTATTTGACAAAGAAACCATCGTACAACACAATTTCCTGGTAAACGAAGGGAGCGGCCAGACAGATATGGACCATTACGCGCAATTGAACTTCCGGAAAAAGGTGGCCAATATGTTGTTTGTCTACGGTAAAAGCGAAAACCCGGCATTACGCCCGGGTGCACTGGTAAAGATACTGGACGAAAACGGTAATATCACCGGATCGTTCAGGATAATAGCCACTACACACCACTGCACAGATACCGGAGACTATGAGAACTCATTTAAGGGTGTTCCTGTAGCGGTAAACATCTCCCCCTATTCCGATCCAGGCAATTACCCCAGGTGCGAAAGTCAGCCCGCCACAATTATGGATAATAATGACCCCAGGGGACTCGGACGCATAAAAGTACAAATGGCCTGGCAGAAAGAAAATGCGCAGACTACAGACTGGATTCCCCTCTCCACACCAAACGGAGGTTCGGGGAAAGGGTTTCACTTCATTCCTGAAATCGGGGAAACGGTTATGGTGGACTTTCAGAGCGGCAATGCCGAAATGCCTTATGTTACCGGGTGCGTTCAGCACGGAAATGCCAACAGTGGCTATGCCGATCCCAACAACAACCTCAAGGCCATACAGAGCCGGAGCGGCAACAAGATCGTGATGGACGACAACAACGGATCTACCCTTATTTCCGACCAGGGAGGGGCATCGTCCTTCTACGATGGCGCTGGAAACCTCGTTGTAAATGCCAATTCCAACATTTCCCTTGATGTAGGTGGTGGCAGTGCCAAAGTTACTATGGACTGTTCCGGGAATATCACAATAGAAGGAAATACCAATGTAAAATTAAAAGTTGGCAGCAGTGAGATAAGTATTATGAAAGAGGAGATCACCATAGACAGTAAGTCCATTAAGGTAACAGGGGGAGATAAAATTACTTTAGAAAGCAAAACGAACACCATTACAGGAAATACGACGACGAGTTTAGGCGGTGATGGAGTCGTTACTATTGACCCCTTGGGTGATGTTACCATTCAGCCCGACGGAGGCAGCGTCATTATCAAAGGAACCGAAGTAGACATCAATTAACCCCCAACAAAACCATGTCAGACAAGTATAGCTTTTATACAGGAGATAAAGAATACTCAAAACCGGTAGAAGAAAAAGAAAGACCGGCAGTAAAACCGCCTGTGCATGATATTTCGGCAAAATATCGCTGCGAGCAGGTAAATACCACCAAAATAGACGGTAAGCTCACCAGTAACTCCCAGCAGAAATTCCAATACTCCCTGCAGCTTTCCCCCGCCAAAAAAACAGCCAGAGTAAAGTTAGAAGACCATTACTACAATATGAACCCTCCCGTTCTGAACAATATTTTTGACTTTATCACCAAAACCGAATCTATTCGCCACGACATGTCCCTCAATTATGGAGAAGACGGCAAGATCGCTAAAGTTTTAAACAAAGAGGAGCAGGCAGAAAAGTGGAGGGCCTTTAAAAATTCCAAAGAGTTCCAAACGGAATTCATCACCAAGATGAGAGATACCAACGAAAAAGGCCTCGAGGAGATCATAAAGTCGGGAAACCGGCAGTTTTCCCTTTCTCACGACTCGGAAGAGGAGTACCGCAGGGAAATGTTCTATTCAGCCATTTTTGACTGGCAGCTTACATCTAACGACAACTCAGTGGTCCAGCAGCAGGAATTTTTGTATCGCTCCATACTGTTGCCGGACACTATCATCCCGATGGATTTCAGGTGCGATATATTAAAGGAAGACGACCATATCCTAAAACTGAGAAAAGTCGGGTCTGCAAAGCTCAACGATGAATTGCTGGAGCAGATCGTCAAAAAACACGATCAGTACTACAAACCGCAAATCAAGTACAACTTTACGGAATACAAGCTCGAATTCAGGCAGACCTACGAAGTAGACCCGGTCACCCGCCTTGTCAACGAAGCGAGGCTGATATGGAGTGAAGCGATAAAAGACAATGTAGAGAGCTTTTGCGAGTTTAAAATGCGAAAATTATAGGACAAAATGAACACAGCCCTATCTCATACAGAAAGTGAAAACGAGAAGTACGCCGCAGGCTTTACCCTTAACAACGTCATGACCATCCAGATAGGTAAATGGTACATATTGTGGGGGATCGTGGTGATCATATCATTTTTCGGGATCAAGGTATTTTTGGGAGACGTCCTCCGGATAATACAATCGTCTTATAGTTTTGTCCTGGTGCTTGCCCTGTTTTTTGTGGGTATTCGTCTGATACAAAAAAAATATATCAAAAAAAGCGTTCGTTTTTTTATAAGCAAAGACAGTGTAAAGGTCATTTATAACGATGTTGACGAATATATCAGGCCCATAGACGATCTCAAGGCTGTCCGGACCCTCCACCATTCTAACAGAAAAGGGGATATACAGGCGGAATTATTTTTCAGGGACAAAAAGATCAACCTCACCTCTGCCATAAACCATACCGGAAAAGAGCAGTTAGATGCGTTTTGCCTGTATTGCCAGAAGAAACTGGGGTTTGTGGAAGGCGATGTGCCCTTCTCTATATGGAC
This sequence comes from Sinomicrobium halophytocola, assembly GCF_052983395.1. Taxonomy (NCBI): domain Bacteria; kingdom Pseudomonadati; phylum Bacteroidota; class Flavobacteriia; order Flavobacteriales; family Flavobacteriaceae; genus Sinomicrobium; species Sinomicrobium halophytocola. The sequence continues at coordinate 51,044 of NZ_JBRKIT010000035.1, read as the reverse complement.
ACACAACTGGCAGGGTATAAAATATGTAGAATACAAAAACCCGAATTATCATGAGTAGTAGCTATTTGCCGGAAAAAGTATTTGCCGTATGTACACACAATTTAGATGGTGGTTATGGAAAGTTATTAAAGGATCCCGATGTCAGGACCAAATATACAGTATTGTTCAAGTCTAAAGACAAACCACTACTAACCATGGCCGATAAAAAATTAGACGGCCAGTTCGCTTGTAAAACAAACTGGAGCAGTGGTATAGGCACGGCAGCTTTTGGCGGCGGCATCATGGTAGGATTGGCCATCGCAGCGACAGTAGTTGCCATTCCTTTCGCCGGATGGGTTGTAGGAGGGCTCATTGCTCTTGGATGTCTTGCCTGGGGCCTCATTAGTTTTTTTAGCAAACCTTCATGTAGTGACATGATCGGCTATCAGGAATCCTTTTGGACAAACGAACATTCCTCAGTAGCTTTTGACGGCTTTTATGCGGTAACCAAGCAATCTATGATAGTTTGTAAAGAAGGAGGCATGTTACTGCCATTTATGAATGAAGCCGCCGCCGCGGAAGCCGCATCAGAAATTGCAAGTACGAATAGATGGCAGGTTGGCGCGGAAATAGGTGCCAGCTTTTTGGCCGGGGTGTTATCCGGGTGGGCTGCAGGTTCGGTCGGAGGCGCGGCCGTAGGTACGGGAAGGTTTGCAGGAACAAAAGCGGCATCCAAAGAAATTTTAGAATTTACTGCTTACGGAATGGCATTCGGTATCCCTATTGGAATGGCATTATCTAAAGAAACAGGTCTGCTTAGAGAACATTATGGCAGTGGCAATGGTGATAATCCTATTTATGACACCATTACCGGTGAAAAAGTAGAAGATACAGATATAAATCCGTTTTCTTCTGACTTTCCCTTTATCGACCCCTTTCCTGTGCCGAACAAGCCAACTAAAGAGGTCTTATTAAATCATACTGATGTAGAAGCCGACGATATAACCGATCCCTGGAACCCTAAAGGACTTACGGATAAATTCAAGGGAATAAACAGAGGTTTAAAGGAACGAAGGGAAGCCATAAAAGGTATAGCAGGTTCTCAAGGAGAGATTGCAAGGCTTAATGCTCAAATTGCAGCTATTGACAGGGCTCTCGCCGAAGCAAAAAAAATAAACCCTAAAACAGGGAAACCAATAGGCCTTGCTCAGAAAAATAATCCGTATGCAAAAATAATTTTCCAACAGGCCCGAAGTGGGGCTTATGGCCCTGAGGTAAAAAACTTTTTTACTAATGCATCCGGAAAAGGGAAGAATAACCCAAATAGCTATAAAAATACCAGGGAGAATGCGACTACCACATTAGATGAAAAAAACAGTGACTCGGAAAAACAACAAAAGGAAAAATCGAAAGGGCTAAACAGGGTGTTTGCTAATGCAGGTTTGGGGCTCTTTGGTAATATTCCCGCATTAAGTGTGCCTTTTGTAAGTACCTGGCTGAGTGAAAAAACGTTTAAGGCAGCTGCAGATGCCGCTATGGCAGATATGGCCAATGGCATTAGTATAGTAGCACAAGATCATTAGAAATTAACACAAATCATTCTTTCTTCAAACTTAACTTTAACCCAACAATTCCTTATTACACCCCTAAACTTCACGTAACATCGGCAGCCTAAATTTGGAGTAACCTGTAAACTCCAAATTTATCATGAGTAGTTATCTACCGGAAAAGGTATTTACCGTATGTACCTTTAATTCTGCAACCAACTACGGCAAGTTACTGACCAACCCGGATCGCCGGGCAGAGTTTACCGTACGCTTCAAAGGCCAGGACAAACCTTTATTGACCGAAGCAGACCGCAAACTGGACGGACAGTTCTCCTGTAAAACCGGTTGGAGCAGTGGCTTCGGGAGTATAGCCTTTGGCGGCGGGATCATAGCCGGAATGGCCATGGCTGCCACTATTGCCGTCATACCCGTAGCAGGATGGATAGTCGGAGGAGCAATAGCTCTCATTTGCGTCGGGATCGGCCTTTTTAATATGCTTCAGCCCAAACCCACCTGTAGCGAAATGATAAGCTTTGACGAATCGTCCTGGCTGAATCCCCATCTGCTGGTTACCTTCAACGGGCATGCCGCCGTGACCAAGCAATCCATGATCTCCTGCAAGGAAGGAGGCTTCCTGCTCCCCTTCATCAGTGAATCGGCAGCCGCAGAGGCCGCTTCGGATATCGGGTGGATGAACCGGGGGGAGATCACCCTTACAGCAGTGACTTCCTTTATCGGCGGTATGGCAGCAGGTTTTACCGGGGGTACAGCCGGGGGAGCTGCTGCTGCTGTAAATAAACTCACTCAATCCGTACTATACGGGGGAGCCTTTTCAGCAGTCATACTGCAACCCCTCCTCGGACTGCAACAACGACATATGCGAGAAGGATATGACAATGACAACAACCCTTATTACAACAATATGGCAGGGGAAGTTGATATTCTCTGGGAGGACCCCGGCCTCCTTCTGGAAAACCCCTCGTTCGGGCTTCCCGCACCGGCAGGAACAACAGTAGACATAGTGGACAACATGAATCAAATGTCTGATCACAACCCTGCCTGGGACCCCGTAGTGGACTCCATCCCGGCACCTGTAGGACCAGCAATAGACATGGTTGATGACATCGATTTTTTACCTGATACAACAGAATCCTCGTGGAACCTCAAAAACCCCTTTGATCGGATGAATAAAGTCATGGAACACCTCTTAAAACAAATGGAGAACCTACGGAAGGTTAGTGGATCCACACGGGAAATTGCACGGTTAAGCGCCCAGATTGCAGCTATCGACAAAGCCCTAGAACGGGCCCGGGTCACCAAATCCTTCGCCGGCAAAAAAAATCCGTATGGACGCCAGGTCTTGAAAGCAATACAACGAGGTGCCTATGGGCCGGAAGCTCAAAGGATTTTTTCACGCCGCTCCGAAGATGGCAAAAAGAAAGAAAGAGTAAAAGGGGCAAACAGGGCACTATTATATCAAAATGCCAGGGATGTCTTGCAACGAAATCAACAAAACCAGCGGAATACCCTGGGACAGCATCAATCCGCCCTTAACAACAACCGGGCCACTATCCAGGCCAACAATCGTATGGCTGGGATCAGTATTACAGGACTGGCACTTCCGTTCGTTACCAACTATTTCAGCGAAAAAACCATGCAGATAGCCGCAGACGCCGCAGCAGCCGACATGTCCAACGGTATAAGTATCATGTCAAAAGAACATTAAGCCCGAAAGGCATTTTCGGGACCCCGCCCCTCTTATCTTCTTTAAAAGGGCAGGTACAAAAACAGCGCCTGCCCTTATGTATTTCCCCGTTTCCGGTACTTTTCCAACATTTTTCCCTGTGACGGTCAAATCATTGCTACAAAAAAACTACTTTTGCAGTCAAATTAAGCCGGTTTGTTTTAATCCGGCATCTGATCGGGATGTTTTTTTCTTATTTTATGGTTTTACCGGGATACCCCGGGTACAAAAAGAGGGATTCCGTAGAAATTCAGAACATTCCGGCTATCATTTTTTCGAAAAGTATCAAGCGTTAACAACACAGCAGTATGAGTACCACAAAAGAAGCTACATCCGCTTTAATTTCTGTTTTCAGTAAAGAGGGTCTGGAGCCCATTATCCAAAAACTAAATGATCTTGGCATTACCATTTATTCCACCGGGGGTACGGAAAAATTTATACGCGACCTTGGCGTAAATGTCGTTCCCGTAGAAGACGTAACCGGTTATCCTTCTATTCTGGGAGGCAGGGTAAAAACACTACATCCCAAAGTATTTGGCGGTATCCTCAACCGACAGGACAACGAAACCGACCAGACAGAACTGACATCTTATGAAATCCCCCAGATAGATATTGTTATCGTAGATCTCTACCCTTTTGAAAAGACAGTAGCCAGTGGCGCTTCCGAACAAGATATTATCGAAAAAATAGACATCGGCGGTATTTCCCTGATACGGGCTGCCGCAAAAAACTTCAAGGATGTACTCTGCGTCGCATCTATGGAAGACTACAACGACTTTTTAACGGTCATTTCCGATGGTAACGGTAATACCACACTTGCAGACCGTAAGCGTTTCGCTGCAAAGGCATTCAATGTTTCTTCCCATTACGATACGGCTATATTCAATTATTTCAACGAAGAAGAACTGGTTTTTAAAACCAGCCAAACAAAAGGACAGGAACTGCGTTACGGAGAGAACCCGCATCAGAAAGGTTACTTCTTCGGCGAACTGGATGCCATGTTCGATAAGCTCCACGGTAAGGAATTGTCATACAATAACCTTCTCGATGTGGATGCCGCCGTTAATCTCATGGAAGAATTCAGGGGAGAAGCGCCTACTTTTGCCATATTAAAACACAATAATGCCTGTGGTGTAGCTACCAGGAACACATTAAAAGAAGCATATCTCGATGCTCTTGCAGGAGACCCTATCTCCGCCTTTGGTGGTATTCTCATCGCCAATACAGAAATAGATACGGAAACCGCCAATGAAATCAGCAGCCTTTTCTGTGAAGTGGTTATTGCTCCCTCGTATTCCGAAGAAGCCCTGGAGGTACTCAAACAGAAAAAGAACCGGATAATTCTCGTTCAAAAAAATGCCGAACTGGCAAAAACACAGGTTCGGACTTGTTTGAACGGACTATTGGTTCAGGAAAAAAATGCCAAAACCGATACTCTTGAGGATTTAACTTACCAAACAAACAATAAACCCACGGATAAGGAGTTAGAAGATTTGCTCTTTGCTTCAAAAATATGCAAACACACCAAATCCAACACCATTGTCCTCGCCAAGAACCGTCAGCTTTGTGCCAGTGGCACGGGCCAGACAAGCCGGGTAGATGCCCTGACGCAAGCTATTGAAAAAGCAAGGTCTTTTGACTTTGACCTCAATGGAGCTGTTATGGCCAGCGATGCTTTCTTCCCATTCCCCGATTGTGTGGAAATAGCGGATAAAGCCGGTATAAAAGCCGTGATACAACCGGGAGGATCTATAAAAGACCAACTGAGCATAGACTACTGCAATGAGCATGAAATAGCTATGGTATTTACAGGAACGAGACATTTTAAACACTAATTACACCCTGTTTTTCGTTATAAAGCGAAGATTGCCCGGCATGTGTTCAGGACTATTCCGGCACCTCAGAATACTTTATAGGGTTAAAGGGAATAAAATGTGCTAAAGTATTGTTACATTTGAAAGATGTCCGCCTGGTAATAACCGTTTTAAAACGAACGAACTGACTAATTATACGAATACATGGGATTTTTTGACTTTTTAACAGAGGAAATCGCAATGGACCTCGGTACGGCAAATACGCTGATTATCCATAATGACAAAGTTGTTGTGGACAGCCCCTCCATAGTTGCCAGAGACCGGATATCGGGAAAAATTATAGCTGTAGGCCAGGAAGCCAACCTGATGCAGGGAAAGACCCATGAAAATATCAAAACAATACGCCCCCTGAAAGATGGGGTTATTGCCGACTTCGACGCTTCGGAAAAAATGATAAATATGTTCATTAAGAACATCCCGGCGTTGAAGCGCAAATTATTTCAACCGGCCTTACGTATGGTTATCTGCATTCCTTCCGGTATTACCGAAGTGGAGATGCGTGCGGTAAAAGAATCGGCGGAAAGAGTAAACGGTAAAGAAGTTTACCTCATCCACGAACCTATGGCTGCGGCTATAGGTATCGGCATCGACATTATGGAACCGAAAGGGAACATGATTGTGGATATAGGAGGAGGTACTACCGAAATTGCAGTAATCGCCCTGGGCGGTATTGTATGTGATAAATCCGTAAAAATCGCGGGGGATGTATTTACCAATGACATTGTGTACTACATGCGTACACAACACAATTTATACGTAGGTGAAGCGACCGCAGAGAACATCAAAATACAAATAGGCTCCGCAACCGAAGACCTGGAAACCCCGCCGGAAGAAATGAGTGTGCAGGGGCGGGACCTTTTAACCGGAAAACCGAAACAGGTACAGGTTTCTTACCGGGAAATCGCCAAGGCTTTGGATAAATCCATTCTTCGTATAGAAGACGCCGTAATGGAAACGCTGTCACAAACCCCACCCGAACTTGCCGCCGATATATACAATACCGGAATATACCTGGCCGGGGGTGGTTCTATGCTAAGAGGACTGGACAAGAGGCTCTCCCAAAAAACGGATTTGCCCGTATACATTGCCGAAGACCCGCTTCGCGCTGTAGTCAGAGGTACCGGAATAGCCCTGAAAAATATCGGAAGATTTAAAAGTATCCTGGTAAGATAGGTAGAATGCTATGCAAAACATAATTAATTTTTTTTTAAAGAACAGGTTCTTCTTTCTTTTCTTTGTTTTGCTGTCATTTTCCCTGTTTATGACCATCCAGTCGCACAGTTACCACAAAAGCAAGTTTATCAATTCTGCCAACTGGGTTACCGGTGGTATTTACGAAACCGCAAGTCATATTTCAGATTATTTCGGGCTTAAAAGGTATAATCATCAACTGGTCGAAGAGAACAAAAGGCTCCGCTCCTTGTTATTCAACCGGGCTAACCCCTACCCTGATTCCATTCTGCAAGATTCCATCATTCTTCCTGAAAACCCAGGGTATGTGGTACGGGACGCCTCGGTCATAAAAAACAGTTATCATTCCCCAAAAAACTATCTCACCATAGATGAGGGCGAAGAAAATGGTATTGCCCAGGATATGGGAGTCATTACCTCGAACGGTATTGTGGGAATTATCGATAATACATCCCGCCATTACGCCACAGTTCAATCTGTATTAAATACCCTTACCCGCATCAATGCCCAGCTTAAAAGCACAGGACATTTCGGCACGTTGCAATGGGACGGAATATCGGAAAATACCGTTCAGCTCATTGATATTTCCCGCATAGCCCCACTGCAAGAGGGAGACACGATAATCACAGGAGGCATGTCTATGATCTTCCCGAAAGGTATCCCTATAGGAACCATAAAAAACTTTGCGTTGGATATTTCCGAGAATTATTATATTATCAATGTGCAACTCTTTAATGACATGCGCAACCTGGACCATGTTTATATCATTGAAAATACTAACAAGGAAGAAATACTCGAATTAGAGCAATCGGTAAATGAATAACAATACGTTGGCAAATGGTATAAGATTTATAGTGCTGATACTGGCGCAGGTACTTATATGTAACCATATCCACTTTCTGGGATATATAAATCCTTATATATATGTATTGTTTATTCTGCTCTATCCCCTTAAAAATGAAAACCGCGCTCTTTTCCTGTTCCTTGCATTCCTAATGGGACTATGTGTTGATATTTTCAGTGATAGCGGCGGTATTCATGCGGCTTCATCGCTTTGTATTGCTTATATACGCCCGGTAGTATTACGTTTTTCTTTCGGAAGTGCCTATGAGTATCAAACCCTGAAAATAAACAATACTAACCTCGGACAGCGGTTCATGTACTTGTTTATTATGATTTTAACACATCATATCATACTTTTTTCCTTAGAGATTTTTAGTTTTACACATATACTTACAACCTTAAAAAAAACGTTATTATCCGGGGCCTTTACCCTGGTACTTTGTTTTTTGTTAATCCCGTTGTTCAGGACTAAAAATCAATGAGAAAACTATTACTTTCATCCATTATCATCTTTATTGCCCTTATCTACATAGGGAGGCTTTCCTATTTGCAGTTAATATGGGGAAATAAGGACAGTCCGCTCAATGATACCGCAATAAAACAGGTTTTCGACTATCCCGAGCGCGGATACATTTATGACCGGAACGGAAAGCTGTTGGTTGCCAACCAACCCTCTTACGACGTTATGGTTATCCCCAGGGAAGTCATTCCTTTGGACACCCTGGAGTTCTGCTCGTTACTCAATATAACCAAAGAAGATTTTATCCGGAAGTACCAAAAGGCCTATATCTATTCTCCCAGGCTTCCTTCGGTATTTGTGCCTCAGCTTTCCAAAGAAGAATATGCAGCCCTGCAGGAGAAAATGCGTAAATATGAGGGATTTTACATTCAAAAACGTTCCCTGCGCCATTACCAGACAGACCACGGAGCCAATATTTTCGGTTATATCCGGGAAGTAAGCGAATACGATCTTAGGAACAACCCTAACTACCAATCGGGAGAACTCATAGGAATACAAGGCGTTGAAGAGTATTACGAGGATGTCCTCCGCGGAAGAAAAGGAATAAAATATATTCAAAAAGACCGTTTTAACCGGGATATAGGTCCTTACAAAAACGGTACATACGACACCCTTCCGGAACAGGGTAAGGATATACAGTTAACTATCGATATAGATCTTCAGACCTACGGAGAAGAACTGATGGTCAACAAACGCGGTGGTATTGTCGCGCTGAACCCTAAGACCGGCGAAATTCTGGCCCTGGTGACCGCTCCGAGTTACGATCCCTCTCTCCTGGTAGGAAGACAACGTTCCAGAAATTATACACAATTGTATTACGACTCTATAGCCAATCCGCTATATGACCGCAGCCTGCTGGCCATGTACCCGCCAGGATCACCGTTTAAGGCTCTTAATGCTCTCGCGGCATTACAGGAAGGTGTTATAGAACCTTCTACACACATTGCCTGTCAAAACGGTTACTACTATAAGGGAAGAAGGTTAATGGGATGTCATTGCGGGGGCGGATCACGAGATCTTGTCCGTGGAGTGGCACTATCCTGTAATGGTTATTTTGCCAATGTATATCGCCGTATTATAGACAAATACCCGACCTCGGCCGAAGGAATGACTGCATGGGAAAAACATATGAACAGCTTTGGCCTCGGGGATTATCTCGGGTACGACCTGCCTATCGGTAAAGCGGGTAGGATACCTGATGTAAAATGGTATGACCGTGTGTACGGCAAACACCGGTGGTATTCCACTACCAACCTATCCAATGCCATAGGACAGGGGGAAATACTGACCACTCCCATACAACTTGCCAATTTTACTGCTGTTATTGCCAATAAAGGTTATTATTACACCCCTCATATCCTCAAAAGTGTGGAAAACCGGCCCATACCGGATAAAAAATTTACGGAAAAAAAATATTCTACCATAGATTCAAAATACTTTAGCCCTGTAATAGAGGGGATGGCCGAAGTATACCGAAACGGTACGGCAAGATCCTTCCAGGTACCCGGTATTGATATCGCCGGCAAAACCGGCACGGCGGAGAACTTTACCCGTATTGATGGTAAAAGGACACAGCTTACGGACCACTCCATCTTTGTTGCCTTTGCCCCGGTGGAAAACCCTCAAATAGCCATTGCGGTCTTCGTGGAAAACGGATACTGGGGATCCAGATATGCAGGCCCCATTGCCTCTATTATGATTGAAAAATACCTCAGGGGAGAAGTTACAAGAAAAGACCTGGAAAAACGCATGCTCGAAGCAAGTTTAAAAGAAGAATACGCTAAACCATACAGCGGTAAACCTTTTAGGATTAATGAATAATTCCTTTATAAGTAAAATAGACTGGTTGACGGTAATTTTATACTTTCTCCTGGTGTTCATAGGTTGGGTCAATATTTATTCCAGCAGTATTACCGAAGGTACCGGCACTTCCATATTCGATTTTTCCACATACTACGGAAAGCAGCTTACGTTTATAGGGCTCAGCAGCTTATTCATAACACTTATCCTGGCCATAGATGCCAAGTTCTATCAAAAATTCTCGGGAATTATTTATTTGCTCTCCGTAGTATCTCTGGCAGGGGTTTTTATCTTCGGTAAGACCATTGCCGGGCAGACGGCATGGTACGATCTGGGATTTATGAGCATACAACCGGCTGAATTTGCCAAAACCGGGACTGCCCTAGCATTGGCCGAATACCTGAGTGATTCGCAAACCAACATCAAATATCTGAAATACCAGTTAAAAGCTTTTCTTATCATTGCCCTCCCTATATTTTTTATCCTTTTACAGCCCGATCCGGGAAGTGCTATGGTATTTCTGGCATTCCTGCCCGTAATGTATCGCGAAGGGCTCCCTTCCATATATCTTCTTTCCGGCCTGGGCCTTGTTACCTTGTTTGTAACCACATTGATATTCGGAGTCATATGGGTCTGTGTAGCGGTTTTTCTTTTCCTCACCCTGTATTATCTGTGGAGAAAAAGAAAAAAGAAGATGGTCTCCCTGCTTCCGTTCATCACTCTCCTCCTCATTACCATAGTAGTAACTTCCAGCGTGAGATTTACTTTTGATAATATTTTTAAACAACATCATCGCGACCGGATAAACCTGTGGTTAAAACTTGAACACGACCCTGAAAAGCTCAGGGAGATCAGAAAATCGATAGGATATAATACGTACCAATCAGAATCTGCTATATCTTCCGGCGGTTTCTCCGGAAAAGGATTCCTGGAAGGCACCCGTACCAAAGGAGGCTTTGTTCCGGAACAACATACGGATTATATTTTTAGTACCGTAGGAGAAGAATGGGGCTTCATTGGAAGTGCCGCGGTAATATTACTATTTACTTTTCTGCTGTTACGCCTTTTGTTTCTGGCAGAACGGCAAAAATCCAAATTCAGCCGTATATACGGGTACGGGGTGGCTGCAATTCTTTTTTTCCATTTTACGATAAATATCGGTATGGTTATCGGGTTACTCCCTACGGTGGGCATTCCTCTGCCGTTCTTTAGTTATGGAGGCTCTGGACTCTGGGCCTTTACACTTCTTTTATTTGTTTTTGTAAAACTGGATGCCAACCAGATCAACGAATGGGAGGACTTAACGGAATTCCATTGACAAACTGTTTTAAACTTATTATCGGGGTAAAGTTTAAAACCCTGCTCCCGATATCCGGATCCGGCGCAGCTACCTTAGTTTCTACAGCCTTAACTTTGCCGGTTGTTACGTTAATAGGTTATTTCACTAATGTCCGCTAAAAAAGAATATGCGTTCTTTGAACTCCCTGTACCCCATAGCTTTCACTATTTTTTTATGATGTGACGATCTGAATTGGTATTCAAGGTATTCCTCCCGAAAGGTACAGAAGGTTTTTAAAGCTCTGCTTATCTTCAGAAGACCGGGGTACTCATGATAAGCGTATTTCTTTTCCATACACCTCCGTTTCTTTCTGCTTTAATGTCCGGAAAACGGCCATAAACACAATCCCTTTGACGCCGGAAGGGGTCCGGTTAGCAGCAAACCCATTCCCTTTAGCCGCTAACCCGGTTGCTTGTGAAATCACCCGCAATTGCTTAAGCGGCTAACCGGGTTACGTTGACCGCCAAAGGGAATAGGTAAGCGGCGGAAGAAGTTTGGTTGACCGCTAAACGGATTGCTTGTGAAGTCACCCGCAATTGCTTAAGCGGTTAACCGGGTTACATTGACCGCTAAAGGGAATGGGTAAGCGGCGGAAGGAGTTCGGTTGACCGCTAAACGGGTTGCTTGTGAAATCACCCGCAATTGCTTAAGCGGCTAACCGGGTTACGTTGACCCCTAAAGGGAATGGGTAAGCGGCGGAAGGAGTTCGGTTGACCGCTAAACGGGTTGCTTGTGAAATCACCCGCAATTGCTTAAGCGGCTAACCGGGTTACGTTGACCCCTAAAGGGAATGGGTTAACCGCTACCCAAAACCGGTTCGGTGTATATGCAATCCCTTAAATGGCAAAAACAGGCCCCGGATCATCCGGCAGGGAATACGATATGCCGGTCCGGTGGCAAAGGCAGGCGTTTCTTTGCAGGGAAACTGCCCATCCCGAAGTTGCCCGGAGGTTAGCAGTGATGCCTCCCGTTTAACGGTTACATATCTACCAGCATCGCACTGAAAGAGAAGATTTTGGAGAATAAAACTTCGACAGTTCATAAAACTTTTTTGCTTCAACCCAAAAAGTTTAAGTTGGTTCAATAAGCCGGAAACCATCTTACAATAATTCTGACGGGAAACTCAAACTATCAAATGTAAAAAACCCCGAAAAATTCCGGGGTTCCTTTTATTCTGATCATAACTTTCTTTGGTTTTGCCGTTCCGTTAATCGCGGATATTAGCTACTCTTTTCTTTACCTGGCCTGCCTGCAGGTCTTCAAGAACATTCAATGCTTCTTCCACATATACATCTTTGGCCAGATTTTCGTGCCAGCGCTCACGCTTGTCCCGCAAGACCGTATCCTGAGCCATTAAATTTTCCTCATAGGGTGGAGAACGGAAGGTCAGATCGGTCTTATAATCAGACAGGACATCGAAACGTTTCGCTACTTCTTCATCTTTATCTACCGCTTTCCTGTATGCTTCATAATTCAGCGGGTATTTGTTTTCGTCCTGCTTTTTCTTCACCCATTTGGCATTATCGTCAATAAGGGCAAGCTGCTGGTTTTTGCTCATCCTTTCCTTACTTCGTTTCAGGGTGTATTCATAGTTTACATAACCATCCCAAGTCCTGTAATCGGCCGGATCTATTTTGTCCCATGGTAACGGATTTTCCTGGTCTTTCTCTCCTATATCAATATAGCTATACCTGTCCGGCACGGTTATATCGCTTTTTACACCTTCCAGCTGTGTAGAACCTCCGTTGATACGATAGAACTTCTGAGTGGTAATTTTGAGCGCCCCGACATCTCCAAAATCGTTTTTCTGTCCCAGGAACTGGTTCAGGTCCACCACATTCTGCACAGTACCCTTTCCATATGTTTGTTTGCTCCCTATAATCACCGCCCTTTTATAATCCTGCATGGCTGCCGCCAATATTTCGGAAGCCGAAGCCGACAATTCATTGACAAGGATTACCAACGGTCCGTCCCATTGTACACGCTCATCCGTATCGGATAGAACTTCTTTTCTTTTGCCGGAGGACTTCACCTGTACTATAGGCCCCTTCTCGATAAAGAATCCGGCCATATCCACAACGGTTTTCAGAGAACCTCCGCCATTACCCCGAAGGTCCAGAACCAGTCCCTGCATTCCCTGTTCTTTAAGCCTTTCTATTTCTTTTTCTACATCCGATGCCGCGTTACGGTCATCATAGTTATCAAAATCTATATAGAATTTAGGCAGGTTGATAATACCAAATGTCTTGCCGTCTTTTTCTACGGTAGAGGATTTCGCATAAGATTCTTCCAGTTCTACGACATCACGAACAATGGATATGACTTCTGTAGTACCGTCAACTTTCTTCAATGTAAGCCTCACTTCCGAACCTTTAGGTCCTTTGATAAGTTTTACGGCATCATCAAGACGCATGCCGATAACATCAACGGGCTCTTCATCGCCCTGTGCCACACGTACTATCTCATCTCCTACTTCTATTTCATTACCGCGCCAGGCGGGACCTCCGGAAATCACTTCCACGATCTTGATCCTGTCGTTCTTTCTTTGCAGCCTTGCACCGATGCCTTCAAATTTCCCGGACATACTGGTATCAAAACGGTCTTTTTCCTCCGGACCAAAATAATAGGTATGCGGGTCAAATTCTGTTACAATCGCGTTCAGATACATCACAAACCAGTCTTTGCGCTCCAGATCGTCAATCAAGTCATAAAATTCATCCTGCATTTTTTTGGTTGACTCTCTTGCTTCCTGCTCCAGTTCGGCTTCGGATTTCATATTATACCCGGAATCCTCCTCTTTTTTATTTTCTTCATCTTCCAGCCTGGTCACATAACCGGAAAGTGTGGAAAATTTCAGGTATTTCTGCCACCTTTCCCCGAGTTCTTCTTCGGAAGCTGCAAAGGACAGGTTCTCATAATCCATATCGATATCTTCATCTTCGGAAAAGTCAAAAGGTTTTTTCAGAATTTCCTTGTATATCTCCTGTCCTTCCTTCATACGTTGCACCAGACGCTGTTGTACCAGGTCAAAAAAGGTAATTTCCGAATCACGGATCTGATCGTCAATCTGGTCGCGATACTGTTCAAATTCTTCTATATCCGCTTTCAGGAAATAGCGTTTAGAAGGGTCCAGCATTGAAATATACTGGTCAAATACCTTTTCGGAAAAAGTATCGTCCATCTCTTTAGGATCGTAATGACCTTTTTCCAGTACATAGGAAATAAGCTGTATAAGAAGCTTATCTTTATCCGGGTTATCGAATGTTTTATTCGTATTCGTAAAACTACAGGAAGCTACTGATATAAGTAATGCTGCCAGTACATACACAAAATTTCTTTTCATCTGTCAACTTTTTTTGAATTCCGGAACGCAAAATCAAACCGCACTTACAGGGGGCCTCTCCACAATTATCTTTTTCTCCCCGGGAAACCAAGTTTCCCTTTTGCAGAAATGAACGGCAAATCCCATAGCGTCCGTCCCGGTTATTTCTTTGGAACCTCTAAATTACTGAAAAAACCATGCCAGTTAGCTACAATGATACTAATTTTTTGTTAAACGGATAACGTCTCCATAATACAGTCATCTTATTCCGATCTGTTTTGTCTATCTGAAAAAGCAGAAAGTGAAAAAGTTTCCGGGAGTAGCTGCTCTAAAAAAGTAAAGACGAGTTTCAAAAAGACCTAAGGATAAATGCTTATTTTAGCAACATATTTTAACGATAAGGCACTATGAAAAAGAGACCCCTGATACTGGTAACCAACGACGACGGCATAGCTGCGCCAGGCATAAGGGCACTGATAGAGGTTATGAAGGAAGTGGGAGATGTTATAGTCGTGGCCCCCGAAAGCCCGCAATCGGGAAAGGGACATGCGGTTACCATAGATGCTACCCTTTTTTGTAATAAGATCAATATAGATGACCAGGTCACCGAGGAATACAGTTGTTCGGGGACCCCTGTAGATTGTGTGAAGCTGGCGGTAAACGAATTACTAAAAAAGAAACCCGATATTTGTGTAAGCGGCATTAATCATGGCTCCAATTCTTCTGTAAATGTCATTTATTCAGGTACGATGAGTGCGGCAGTAGAAGCCGGTATTGAAGGTATTCCGGCCATTGGCTTTTCCCTGTGTGATTATTCCTGGGATGCCGACTTTGAAACGATCAAAGAATATGTCAAAACCATAACCGTGAATGCACTGAGCAACGGCCTGTCTAAAGGAGTGGTATTAAATGTCAACTTCCCGAAACTAAAAAAAGAAGACATCAAAGGCATAAAAATATGCCGCCAGGCCAACGCGAGATGGGTGGAGGAATTTGATAAACGCACCAATCCGCAGGGCCGGGAGTATTACTGGCTTACCGGAAAATTCATCAATGAGGACAAAGGGGAAGATACGGACGAATGGGCATTGGCCAATGGTTATATTTCCATAGTCCCCGTACAGTTCGATCTCACCGCTCACCATGCCATACAAACTTTAAACACCTGGGATCTGAATGATTAAAAAAGAAATAGCTATAGGGTTTGCCGTGGGGATCATAGCGAATATATTCGGCTCTCTGCTTTATATTTTGCTGTTTTCCAAGGCAGGAATCGAACAGACATTAAAAGACGCATTCCAGGTAGGTCATTTTGGCAGTATACTGGCACTTGGGGCATTACTCAACCTGGTAGCCTTTTTCGGTTTTTTAAAAATAAGAAGGGACCACAGGGCAAAGGGCGTGTTGCTGGCCACTATTTTCACAGCCGTAATTACCCTCATTTACAAAATATCCTGATATAGTGAAATGGCATTAACCGAATAAAAAGGGATAAAAAATAAAGAATATACAAAACGGTTTGCACCGCAGCGTTAAAAAAGGATCAGTCAAATGAAATATTACATCATTGCCGGTGAGGCTTCGGGTGACCTGCATGCCTCCAACCTTATGAAAGCCCTGAAAGAACAGGACCCAAACGCGGATTTTCGCTTCTGGGGAGGGGATCTTATGCAGGCTGTAGGCGGCACTTTGGTCCGGCATTACAAAGATTTGGCCTTTATGGGCTTTGCCGAGGTACTGATGAATATAAGGACCATCTTTAAAAACATTGCCTTTTGTAAAAGGGACATTGCTTCTTTTGCACCCAATGTCATTATTTTTGTGGATTACCCGGGGTTTAATATGCGGATCGCCAAATGGGCAAAAGAGGCGGGATACCAGACCCACTATTACATTTCGCCACAACTATGGGCCTGGAAAGAGAACCGGATAAAAGCCATCAAAAGAGACATTGATCAAATGTATGTTATCCTCCCTTTTGAAAAGGATTTTTATGAAAAAAAACACCAGTATCCGGTGCATTTTGTCGGCCACCCGCTTATTGATGCCATAGCCCAATATCCCAAGGTAAACGAAGCCGAGTTTCGGAAAATATACAAGCTGGAGCCGGAAAAACCTATCATCGCCCTGTTACCGGGAAGCCGGAAACAGGAAATACGAAAAATGCTTTCCGTAATGCTGGAAATGCCCCCCTTATTCCCGGATTACCAGTTTGTCATTGCAGGGGCGCCGGGACAGGATGCCGAGTTTTACGATCCTTTTATTAAAAATTCCAGCATAAGTCTTATCCGCAACAAAACATACAACCTGCTGAGTGTTGCCACGGCAGCCCTGGTCACCAGCGGCACAGCAACATTGGAAACCGCCTTGTTCAAAGTTCCGGAAATCGTGTGCTATAAGGGCAACTGGTTTTCTTACCAGATCGCAAAGAGGATCATAACATTGAAATTTATATCCCTGGTAAATCTCGTTATGGATAAAGAAGTGGTTACCGAACTCATCCAGGGAGAGCTCAACCGCAATCGCCTGAGAGAAGAACTCGCAAAAATTCTGGACGGCAAAAAACGCAGACAGATATTCAGTGATTATCACGACCTGGAAAAGAAACTGGGGGGAAGAGGGGCAAGCGAACAGACTGCCCGTCTTATTATTGCTGCTATCCGAAATGACTAGTTTAACATCCCGCTGCCGGGGGAAACACTTTTTTTATTACTTTAGCCTAAACCAGTTTCTGTTCATGCGGCGAGCTTATTTTACCATCTGTCTGCTTTTATCCCTGTGTGCGTGTAAATCCAAAAAGTCGGTTTTGGAGACACCAAGATCTGTTACGATTGAAGGGGCACCCCCCAACCGCACTGTAGATGTAGAGGCATGGCCGGGCAGTGAATCGGCAGAAACTCCTCCCCCGGCCAAAGGCAATGCCCAGGCAAATAAGATCATAGAAACCGCAATTTCCTACAACGGCACCAGATACCGCTACGGAGGTACAACCCGGAAGGGTATGGATTGTTCCGGCCTGGTATACACGTCTTTCCAGGAGCACGATATAGCATTGCAACGCGCTTCTTACATGATGGCAACACAGGGCGAAAAAGTCAAGCTCAAAGAAGTCCGCAAAGGTGATCTTCTCTTCTTTAAAACCGGAAGGAAGAACAGGATAAATCACGTAGGTCTTGTGGTTGATATAAAAGGTCAGGAGATTCGTTTTATCCACTCCACCACCTCCAGGGGAGTTCTTATTTCTTCCCTGAAAGAAGGATACTGGAATCATGCCTTTACCGAGGCCAGACGTGTCCTCTAGCATATCTTCCCTGTTATTTTACATGTTTTTTTGTATTTTTAAACATGCAATTACGGAATTCCAACATTTTAAAATTGCTCGTTTTTCTCATAGCCGGAATCTTAACGGGTTTTTATACCGACATTCCCCGGGCTATTATATACGGTTCCATAGCTATCCTGCTGCTGCTTTTATGCCTGTCGTATTATTATTCTTCCCGACCGGGATTTCCAGCTATCCAATATTTCAGCATCACTGCTTTAGGCCTTACCTTTGGTATTGGCGTATTGGTAGCTAGCTCGGAAAAACCGGAACTTAAATCGGATCATTATACTCATTATACAAAAGGGGAAGCCGAGATCTTTTTTACACCCCGGAAGACATTGAAACCGAACAACTACTCCTACAGATATATTGCCAACATCAGGAAGGTCAACGGATTTAAAGCTTCCGGAAAAGTCCTTCTTCACCTAAGCCGCGACAGCACGACAAAAGAACTGGTTGCAGGCAGCGAATATTGTGCAAAAACGACTTTCCATGATATTCTTCCACCACGTAACCCCCATCAGTTCCATTATAAAAATTACCTTCGAAGGCAATATGTATACCACAACCTTTCCTTAAAACCCGGAGAATTATACCGTATACCCGGGTCGGGGGAAAACTTGTATACATATGCGGAGCAAATACGGAATAAAATATCGAAAGCCCTGGAGCAATATTCTTTTCCGGAAGAATCCATTGCGGTTATCCGGGCTCTTCTATTGGGACAGAAACAGGATATTCCCGAAGACATCTATGAGGACTATGCTGCTGCCGGCGCGTTGCATATCCTGGCCATATCCGGCCTTCATGTAGGTATTATTCTCTTTATGCTACATTTCCTGCTCCGTCCTCTCAGACGATTGAAATACGGTGTTTTTTTCAGCCTGATACTCACTCTTTCTACATTGTGGGCCTTTGCCTTTATTGCGGGAATGTCAGCATCTGTGGTACGAGCTGTATGCATGTTTTCGTTTGTCGCTCTGGCTATGCAGCTCAGGCGGAATACAAACATCGGTAACGTATTGCTGGTTTCCATGTTTTTTCTTCTTCTTATAAAGCCCGATTTTCTGTTTGATGTAGGATTTCAACTCAGTTATACGGCTGTCTTCGCTATTGTGTGGATACAGCCTTTACTATACACGTGGTGGAGACCGAAATGGAAAGCGGCGGACTTTTTATGGAAACTGACCACGGTATCGCTGGCAGCACAACTGGGTGTTTTACCTTTGAGCCTGTATTACTTTCACCAGTTTCCCGGTTTATTTTTCCTGTCCAATCTTCTTATTGTCCCGGCACTCGGTATTATCCTCGGCGGAGGAATCTTTATAATAGCTCTTGCTCTTTTGCACAGCCTCCCCCCATTCCTTGCCGAAGCCTATGCATTCATCATTATCTCCATGAACCGGGTGGTGTCCTGGATCGCCCGGCAGGAAAGTTTTATTTTTCGCGATATTTCCTTCGACGGTAAATTGCTCGTATTGTTTTATCTCTTCCTCATATTCCTCTTTTTATGTCTTCAAAAAACTACTTTCCGAAGGGCATCGGCCTTACTGTTATCCGTTCTGTGCATACAACTATCCATTTTCTATAATTGTTATGAGACCTCCGTCCGGGAACAATGGGTTATCCTTCACAAAAACCGGGATACCCGTATTGCCCGACAGTATGGAAATGAACTTACCCTATACGCTCCTGCTCCGGAAAATGATATAGTAAACGACAATATCATACGTCCCTATGCAGTCTCGGAAAGAATAGGCCATATAAAAGCAGAAAACATACAAAACTTGTATGAGATATACGGTAAACGTTTATTGTACATTAACAGTGAAGAAGTACCCCCGATGCCGGAACTCAAACCCCGTTATATACTCCTGGGAAATTCACCGAAAATCAACCTGGAAAGAACAATACAGGTATATCATCCGGAAATGATCATAGCGGATGGCAGTAACTATAAGTCTTACATCCGGCAATGGCAGGCAACCTGTAAAAAAGAAAAACTCCCTTTTCACAGCACATATGAAAAGGGAGCTTATATTTTAAGTAAGGATTAGTTTTACACTTCGACCACAATAGCACCTTCTCCATCCTCGGCACCATGTGTAAGCCTTTTTAATGGTTTCAATAACAGAATGACTACAATACCGATAAGCGTCCATATGATCATAATTCCGGTAAACACTTCAAAGTCCCCCAAAGACTGCGCCAGTACGCCAAGTTTACTTGCCGCGTAATTACCAAATCCGGTAGCTGCCCAATAAAGTCCCATTATTATGGAAGCATATTTTAAAGGGGCCAGTTTGGTTATAAACGAGAGAGAAACCGGTGATGCGCATAATTCTCCAATGGTATGAAAAAGGTAGGCCAGGATCAGCCAGTACATAGCTGAAGAACCGGTATTCTGGTATTCTGTTGCGGCAGCACTCATGAAACCAAAACCAAGCGCCATGACAATTATTCCAATTGCCATCTTAAACAAGGAAGAGGATTCCTTTCCCTTCCGTCTCCACTTAAACCAAAACAGCCCTACCAGTGTTGCCAGGGTTATAATAAAGAAAGAGTTGACCGACTGGAAAACAGAGGCGGGGATCACTCCCATTCCGAAGAAATTCCTATCCGTTTTTTGCTGTGCATATAGGTTCATTAACCCACCTGCCTGCTCAAATGCGGCCCAGAAAAGTATAATAAGCAGGAAAGAAAGCAGTAACACCTTTACCCTGTCTTTTTCCACTGACGTGAGTGGTTTCTCAAGTATTTCCCTATCCTTTTCATTCTTTGCGGATATAAGGTCCCCTACTCCTTTTAGATATTTTTGCCCCCACACATATACGATCTGTCCCAGGAACATTCCTATGGCAGCCAGTCCGAATCCGTAGTGCCAGTTTATTTTTTCTCCTACGTATCCACAGATGATAGGCGCCGTAAAGCCTCCTATGTTAATCCCCATATAAAAGATATAGAAGCCGAGATCCCTTCGCTCGTCCTTGGGCTTATACAGGCCTCCTACCATAGAAGATATATTGGGTTTCAGGCAACCTACTCCCAATATAACAAAGAAGCAACCGACATAAAAAGATATTTCGGAATTAAGTGCCAGGATAGTATGCCCTACACATAGCAGCGCTCCACCGAGCATCACGGTCTTTTTTTGACCGAGTATCCTGTCTGCCAGCCAGCCTCCCGGGATAGACGAGACATAAACTAACATGGTATACCATCCGTACAACGAAAGTGCCTCCCCGTTTGTCCAGCCAAAACCGGGGTTTTTGGAAGTGGTCTCGGCTACCAGGAACAGGGTGAACAGTGCCCGCATACCATAGTAACTGAAGCGTTCCCACATTTCCGTAAAAAATAAGATGTACAATCCCGCCGGGTGTCCGAAAAGTTCCCTTTGATGTGCTGGTTTGGATGTCATTGCCATGAAAGTATATTTATGTTTCTATAGATTTTCTTTAATAAAGTTCGTCATTTTTGTGTAAAGATGAAGCCGCGTATTTCCCCCGTAAATACCGTGATTTTTATCCGGGTAGATAGCCCAGTCAAACTGTTTATTGGCCTGCACGAGGGCTTCTACCATACGCATGGTATTCTGTACATGTACATTGTCGTCTGCCGTGCCATGAACGAGGAGATAAGCTCCTGTGAGCTTTTCCACGTGATTTATCGGTGAATTATCGTCATAGCCCGAAGCGTTTTCCTGGGGGGTACGCATATATCTCTCGGTATAAATGGTATCGTAAAACCGCCAGTTGGTTACCGGAGCTACCGCTATGGCCATTTTAAATACATCATTGCCCTTAAGGATACAGTTAGAAGACATGAAGCCACCGTAACTCCAGCCCCATATCCCTATCCTTTCCGCATCGACATAAGACTCTTTACCGAGTTCCCTCGCCGCTTCTATCTGGTCTTCTACTTCGTATTTGCCTAGTTCCTTATAGGTCATCTTTTTGAAATCCGCACCTTTAAATCCGGTTCCGCGTCCATCTATACAGGCCACAACATACCCTTGTTCAGCAAGCATCTGGTACCAATAATCATTGGCTCCTCCCCATCGGTTGGCTACCTGTTGCGATCCGGGACCACTGTATTGGAACATAAAAAGCGGATATTTTTTATTCGGGTCGAAATCCGTGGGTTTAATCATCCACATGTTCAGGTCATAACCATTGATATGGATCGTAGAAAACTCCTTTTCGGACAGATTGTAATTTGCCAGTTTCTGTAACAACACGTCATTGTTTACAATCTCTTTAATTTCCTTACCGTTTTTTGCATTGTTAAGTGTATAGCGCGGCGGTACGGACACGCTGGAGTAAGCGTTGATAAAATAACTGAAGTCAGCACTGAAAGTAGCGCTGTTTGTGCCTTCCTGAGAAGAAAGCCGTTGCTTGCCTTTGCCGTTCAGTTCAATCGCATATACATCCCTGTTTATAGAACCGTTTTCTACAGACTGGTAAAAAATACGACCGGTTTTGGCATCATAACCGTAATAATTGGTGACTTCCCATGGCCCTTTAGTGACCTGACGAATCAGTTTCCCATCCTTCCCATAATGATAGATATGATTGTATCCATCCTTCTCACTTGTCCAGATAAAACTGTTGTCTTTGAGAAAAGTAAGATTGTCCGTAATATCTATGTATGCTTCATCTTTTTCGCTAAGCGCTACTTTGACAGAAGCTTTTTTCACACTATAGAAAACCAGCTCCAGGTTGTTCTGGTGACGGTTAAGCACCTGGGCACTTAATACATCCGCATCACTGGTCCATTTTATCCTGGGAATATAATAAGCGTTTTCCAGTTTAACTTCTTTGGTATCCCCTCCTTCCAGATCATAAACAAACAGGGATACTTTGGCATTGTTCTCCCCTGCTTTCGGATATTTGAATTCCTGTTGTACAGGATAAAGTTCGTTACCGTAAATATCCATAGAAAACTCCGGCACTTCACTTTCATCGAATTTGATATACGCTATATCCGTTCCGTCTGCATTCCATTCGAAAGCCCTGACAAAAGCAAATTCTTCTTCATAAACCCAATCGGTCACACCGTTTATTATCTTGTTTTTTTCACCATCTGAAGTGATCTGTTCGGTTTCTCCCGACACAAGGTCTTTTATATAGATATTGTTCTTATAAACAAAAGCCACTTTATTACCGTCCGGTGAAAAAGTGGGCTCCTGAATTTTATTGTCTGAAATTTTCCGGGTTTTCTTACGCTCTATATCGTACATATAATATATGCCTAATTTCGAATGGCGATATACAGGTTCCACATCTGTGGCCAGCAATACTCTGGATTCATCATCGCTGAAAGTATAGGAAGTAAAGTAAGGGATATCTTCAAGGTCTTTGGTCGACACTATGGTCTCTATCTTTTCCAGGGTATTATAATCATATTTATCTACGGATATCACTTTGGACTGACGGTCCATATTCAAAATAGAATACTGTTTTCCGTTTTTCATGGAATGGAGAACATCCATACCTTCCGTGCTAAAAGCACCATTCCAGATTTCCTTTAAAGTAATTTGACGATCCTGTGCAGTAAGCGAAGTTGTCAATCCTGCAAGTAAAACGGACAAGATGAAATATTTTTTCATTAAGGTTTAAATTATTATCAGCAAACAAAAAAATCTGCCAAGTATACTGTTTTTTTTGCGAAAATATAAACTTTTTCAGTTAAACTGTGACATTTCAAGGTTTTTCGTCTTTCGGAAGTAAATATTAACACACGGAATACCCGGATTTCTTTAGTATCTTTGCGCGATAGATCATACAGGGGCACGGCAATCGGGGATTACTGTCCGAATCCGGCTTCCGCGTGTCATAATTTTGTGTATATTAAGATGAAGCAACCTGTTGAAGGATTTTCCAGACTCACCAAAAACCAGAAAATAGACTGGCTTGCCAAAGCCTATTTTGCAAACCCGGAAAAGGCTGTCGCTATTTTTAAAAAATACTGGAACGATGATGAAAAGCTACAGAAGCTCCATGATGAATTTATAGAAAATACCATTACCAACTATTATCTCCCCCTGGGCATAGCCCCAAATTTCCTGATCAACGACAGGCTTTACACCATACCAATGGCCATAGAAGAGAGTTCGGTGGTTGCCGCTGCCGGAAAAACTGCCAAGTTCTGGTCTCAAAGAGGCGGGTTTAAAGCAGAAGTCATTGCAACGGAAAAGATAGGACAGGTACACTTTATCTACAAGGGAAATACCGATACGTTACGGAATTATTTTTCACATATTAAGCCCGAACTTTTCAGAGACACCGAAGCCATTACGGGAAACATGAAAAAAAGGGGCGGTGGCATTATCCATATCGAACTCCGGGATAAAACCGACGAACTCGAAAACTATTACCAGCTACACTGCACCTTTAATACCCTGGATGCGATGGGGGCCAACTTTATCAATTCCTGCCTGGAACAGTTTGCTCAAACCTTCAGGGAAGGCGCATTGAAATATCCGGATTTCGGAGCAGAAGAAAAGGATATACAGATCATAATGAGTATCCTCTCCAACTATGTTCCGGATTGCAGGGTTAAGGCAACGGTATCCTGTAACGTGGATGCGCTTAACGAAGACAACATGCCCCCGCAGGAGTTCGCAGATAAGTTTGTCCGGGCCGTGGAAATAGCGAGAATAGAACCTTACCGGGCCGTGACTCATAACAAAGGGATAATGAATGGTATTGATGCCGTAGTCCTGGCCACGGGGAATGATTTCCGGGCCGTAGAGGCCGGTGTCCATGCCTACGCGGCAAAAGATGGTAAATACACCAGTCTTACACAGGCTTCGGTAAGGGATGGGGTATTCCTGTTTGAAATAGAAATTCCCCTGGCCCTGGGTACCGTGGGCGGACTTACCAGCCTGCATCCCCTGGTAAAGCTGTCCCTGGAGATGCTGGGCAATCCTTCCGCACCGGAGTTGATGCAGATTGTGGCCGTAGCGGGACTGGCGCAGAATTTTGCCGCAATACGTTCTCTGGTAACTACGGGAATTCAGAAAGGACATATGAAAATGCACTTGCTGAACATACTCAATCAATTGCATGCCACCGAAGAAGAAAAAGAATATTTTGTCCGGTATTTTAAAGACAAGACCGCTACACACCGCTCGGTAACGGAAGCGTTTTACCGCCTACGGGAAAAAGCATGACAAAAGACTCTAATGAAAGCACATACCGGTATTCCCGGAAGTGTACAACGGTATAAGATCACCTCGCATCGTGGAAAGATATTTTTACAGTAACGGAAAACTATTGCTCACCGGAGAATATGTGGTCCTGGACGGGGCACGATGTCTGGCCGTTCCTACTGCCTACGGACAATCTCTCGCTGTAGAAAAAGGAGATACGGGGAAACTGTCCTGGACAAGCAAGGACGAAAAAGGGCATACCTGGTTTTCTTATACTTTTGACATTAAAGCGGATATTGACCTGGCTGATCACAATGCCCATAGAAAAGACGGAACCATTCAAAGACTGACCGAACTGCTCCGGGTAGCCAAAGAAATGAATCCTGGATTTTTAAACAGTACCGAAGGGTTTACCGTAACCGCAAAACTCGGTTTTCCCCGCGACTGGGGACTGGGATCTTCTTCCACATTGGTCAGTAACCTGGCCGCATGGGCCTGTATAGACCCTTTTGAGCTACTGTGGCGAACCTTTACAGGAAGCGGATATGACATCGCCTGTGCCAGGCATAGTTCACCCATTCTATACAAGGTAGAGCAGAAGGGTCCGGAAGTCATTCCCGTACTTTTTGATCCTCCTTTTAAGCGTAACCTGTTCTTTGTGCACCTCAACCAGAAGCAGGACAGCAGGGAAGGCATCAGAAGATATAAAAACAGAAGTACGAACGAGAAAGCAATATGGGAAATTTCTAAAATTACCGACCGGCTTCTGGTATGCCGGGAACAGGAAGAATTTGAATCTCTTCTGGTACGCCACGAACAGATCATAGCTTCGTTAGTAGAACTTCCGACGGTAAAGGAAAAGCTTTTCCCTGACTTTCCCGGGGCAATGAAGAGCCTCGGGGCATGGGGAGGAGATTTTATCATGGTCGCCTCCCATAACCATCCCGGTACATATTTCAAAGGCAAAGGATACAACACTGTGATCCCTTATACCGACATGGTAATCCACCCGGAAAAATCTTCCGGGAATCCCGAAAATTAATCCACGGCATTTTTCGTTACGTAGGCCCGCCACCCTATAATGGCCAGTTGCCACTTTTGGGCTTTGGCAATATCCAGTTGCCGCTTACTGAAAGAAGGTAGGAACAGTTTGTTCAGCTTAGCCAGAAGTTTGAAAAAACTCTTTTTCATACCTACAATATATTAAAAAAACCACACTAATGCGGTTTTTAATAAAAATATGCTATTCAGACCTATTCTTTCATAGTCGTTATTTCAATAACTCCGTTAACGCCGTCTTTTCCGTATTTCTTCTTAGCATTTCCGCCTTTTAATACATGAATTGCAGTAATTGAAGAAGGTGAAACAGAATTCATATCAAAATCTTTATCCTTGACCTCACCGTCTATAACATATAACGGAGGGGGGGTATTTTTCGTATTTCTAACATTTATTCCCTCAACAACTTGAGAGGCGGGAACCGTTAACCCATAGACTTCGGTTTTCTCTATAGTTGCATACCCGAATTCATCAGAACTGTCTACGAAGAAATGAAAAGGTTTTATAGATTTATCTCCGGAAACTGCCCAAGATCCTGTAGATGCCCCTTTTTTAAATGTTGAAGAGATCGCTATAATCTCTCCCAGGGAATTTCTCTTAATACGCTTAAATTCCAATTCAATACCATGAGAGGACTTCAGTGCTTTTGATTTTGCTTCTAAATAATTATCCGTAGCATTCTTATCTATGCTGACATCAATATTTAGTTCTTTATCATTTTCTCCCTGCGCCGCTACCTCCCGGGTATTTACGGCAAACAGAAATAAGGTTAGCACGGGGATTACAATCCCGTATTTCCACAATTGTTTTTGGTTTGAATGACTTGTGTGTAACATAACTATTCGATTTTTGATTGATGAATTAAAAAATGTATTGGTCAATGCCATATGCTCTTTATATACTGTTGTCTGCCGGAGTAACAATAGCTGATAGTCTTTCTTATCTTTCTTGTCTGTTCCGGCAGCGGAACGGTCTGCCAGGTATTCCAGGTTTCTTACAACTGCTTTTTGGTACAACCACACAACCGGATTACACCATTGAAACACCGTAAATACATGGACCAGTATAACATCCAGGGAATGCAACTGCCTTATATGTACTTTTTCATGGAGTAATATCGCTTCCAATTCCTTTCTATCGGGATGCATTCCGGGGTTATACACCAGAAAGTTAAAAAAGGAGAAAGGACTTATCTCTCTAATGGTCTCCATGATCATTATGTTTCCTTCTTTTCTTCTTTTGCAGGAGGACAGGCATTTTCTCAGGGAAAGCAGTTGTACAATCAACCTCACGGTAAAGAGAGCTACACCGGAAATATAGATCCAAAAGACCATATTCCACATATCAATCTCCCTGGGGATGGTATCGGAAACTATATTTTCTGCGTTCTCATCGGGAAGAGAAGTCATCCGGACAGCTTCTATGGTCCTTGTTATGATCCAGAAAGGCAATACGAGAGACAGCAACACTCCTGACAATAAAAAAAAGCGGTTCCACCGAAAGAATGTCTCCCGGTGCAGGAACAACCGGTAGCATCCATAGAAAAGCGTTATAAATCCCGCACTTTTTGCCGTATAGATCAGAAATGTTTCCATTACTTTTTATTTTCTACCCGGTTTATAATCTCTTTCAACTCTTCGACGCTTATCTTATCTTCCTCCGCAAAGAAAGACACCAGATTTTTATACGAATTATTAAAGTAATCGGTAATGGCGTTGTGAATAAATCTCTTCCGGTATTCCTCCTTTTCTACCACCGGGTAATACTGGTGTGTATTACCATAGGCTATATGGCTCACATAGCCTTTATCCTCCAGGTTCCGTATCATCGTGGACAGGGTATTATAATGAGGTTTCTCTTCCCTGAACTCTGCAAGGATATCTTTGACAAATGCTTTTTCCAGCTTCCAGAGCATTTTCATCACTTCCTCCTCTTTATTCGTAAGTTTTTGCATAGCCTTAGTCTTTATCTTACTGATGGATGAAACAAATATAAACTATTTTTTTAGTTTAACAACTATAAAAACAGTTTACGAACTAAAAAAATAGTTTTATGTAAAAAAAGCAAACAAAAACCCCCGGCTATGAATCTGCCCGGGGGTTTTTTATATTATTTGCTATTATGTTGTTCTTAGTAGAACAGTGCCCTGTTATCTTTTATTTCAGCTGCTTCTTTCAGAGCAGTAAGGAGCTGATTGTTAACCGTGTTCCTGTTAGTCGATTTCAAGGTGTTGGCATAGGTGCTGTAATTATCCAGGGCAGGTGCCTCAGACTTTTTAATTACAGTTACCATATAAGCTCCGTCACGTCCTTCTATCACTCCCGAAGTTGCTCCATCTTCCAATGCAAATGCGGTTCCGACTACTTTAGGTTCTCTTCCGGCACCGGAAATGGTAGGTGATTTCATGTTCAGGCCTGTAGCAGTAGCCACAGTCACTTTATTGGATTTAGCAAATTCCTCCAGTGAAGAAGTGTTACTTTTTTCACGAATGAGTTCAGCTTTCTTTTGTTTTCTCAATATTGGTGTTACCAGAGCAGAGACATCTTTCGCCTTGGCAACTCCTTCTTTTCTTTTGTTGGTCAGCTGTGCAATAATGTATCCGGTGGGTATATCAAATCGTTTTACATCTCCCGTGCCTGTCTCTCCGTTAAACGCCCATTGCACTACGGCTCTCTGGCTACCAATACCGGGTAACAACTCATCCATTGATTTCAGATTATTAACCGGACGAATGCGGTAATCCATTTCTTTGGCTACATCAGTAAAGTTTTTATCCAGGGCTTCCATTTCAAACTTGGTCGCTTCGGTAAAGAGATCGTTTATCGTATTTTGTGACGGCTCCACTTCCCTGGCTATGGTAGCTATCTGTACTACATCCTGCTTGTCTTCTACTTTAATCACATGATAACCGAAATCGGTCTCTACCATATCTATTTTCCCTACAGGGTTGGCAAATACAAAATCGTCAAACTCCTTAACCATTCTACCTTTGACAAAATATCCCAGATCTCCGCCTTGGGAAGCTGTAGGTCCGTCTGAGTTTTCCCTGGCCAGTTGTGCAAAGTCAACACCGCTTTTCTGAGCTTCCGCAAGCACTTCCTTAGCCTTCGCTTCCGCTTCTTCTTTACTTCTGGTTACATCAGGGTTGGCCCTCATACCACCTTCGTATTGTATAAGAATATGGCTGGCCTTTACACTTCCTCCTGATTTTTTACCGAGCATCCTGGAAAGCTTGTAGTAATTCCCTTCTTTGTAGGGCCCGTATACCTGTCCTACCTCAAGGTTAAACAGTGTGTCCGCAACAGCAGAGGGCAAGTCTTTTTTAGCTACATAAGTAGAATCGAAAGGAATATCGGAATTGGCATTTACAAAATCTTCCACATTAGCCACCGTACGGAATCCTGGCAGGGTATCACTTTTCTCCGTAGTGTTATTATATTCTACGCGACTATCGAGCAAAGCGGATATGCTGTTCCTGATCTCGGATTCATCTTCTTCGGAAGGTTTCTCTTCAAAAAACACATATTGTATATCTCTTGAGGCCTCGTCTTTGTATTCTTCCGGATGTTCGTCTATGTATTTCTGTACCTCACCTGCAGATACGCTTACCAGGCTATCCGCCACAGAATTGTAAGGCACCCTAACATATTTAATGTCTACTTTGTCATTCTCCAGTTTATAAGCCAACTCTCCTTCTTTAACGGTAGCTCCTACACCGGCTTTTACCAGGTTAAAGTACGTCTGCTCCATAGAGGACTTGATAAGAGCGTCCTCCTGTAATTTCCATTGTTCGTAAGCGGCAGGATTGTTCAGCCTGAGATCAGCAATAAACTCAATGAATTTTCCCTCGTCGAAAACTCCGGCATCGTTAAGAAATGTGGAATCCTGGGCAAAAGCGGGATTCGCCTTTACAACATTGATGATCTGGTCTTTTTCTATATGTATTCCCAGTTCTTCGCATTGTTGATCGAGCAACTTGCTCCGAACTTGTCTTTCCCATACCTGGTTAACCACCTGTACGGTGGATGCTCTTTCACCATACTGACGTGAAAAATATTCTACCTCATCCGCAAAATCCGCCCTGGGCAATGCTTCTCCGTTCACTTCTCCTATGGAAGAGGTATTGCTGTTGATTCCTCCGCCATTTCGGAAAAGGTCGGAAATAACGAAAGAAAATAATGCAAGACCGATAACAAGGATAAGTATCAGTGAGCGCTTTCTTATTTTTTCAAGAACTGCCATTTGTCGTTAAAGTTATAAAATTCAGTTGGCGAAAATACCAATTTTTTACAATAATTAAAACCCGGTATTCTTTTTTATTGGAAGTTAACACGAAAGCTGATGCATAAAAGTTAAAACCCGTAACAATCCCAATGGGTCCACAGACAAAATCCCGGAATAATAATTACTCCTCTTCTACAATTTTGAGTTCCACAAGGTTTATTTTGGTACTGCCGACATCCAATATGGCAAAACGATAATCCCCTATGATAACCTCCTCCCCTTTTTCGGGAATTTCACCGATATGATTAACTATAAGTCCTCCGAGGGTTTCATAATTTTCGCTTTCCGGAAGGTTGAGTTTATATTCTTCGTTAATATAATCTACTTCGAGGCGTGCGGAAAACTTAAATTCTTTCTCCCCGATCTTTTCCTCATATAAAGCTATAGTATCATGCTCGTCTTCTATTTCCCCGAAAAGTTCTTCTACAATATCTTCTATAGTGAGAATACCGGATGTCCCTCCATACTCGTCGAGCACTACGGCTATACTCTTTCTCTTTTTGGTGAGCGTACTGAGTATATCATTGATCAGCATGGTTTCCGGAATAAACTCTACGGGAAGCATTACATTTTTGATCCCCTTCGGTTTTTTAAACAACTCAAAAGAGTGCACGTAACCTATTATATTATCTATGGTGTCTTTGTAAATAAGTATCTTGGAATACCCTGTTTCCGTAAAAATCCTTACCAGGTTTTTGGGGGATTCGTGAAGTTCCACAGCCACAATCTCTGTTCGCGGCACCATTACTTCCCTGGCCTTTACATCGGAGAATTCCAGGGCGTTCTGAAATATCTGGATTTCCGTATCGATCTCATCTTCATCTTCCATGGACTCCATTTGTTCCGAAATATAATCGCCCAGCTCCACTTTACTGAAAGTGAGCTGTACTTCATCTCCCTTGGTCTTGAAAAAAGTACGCAGGATAAAATCGGACACCCGGATAACCAGTTCCGAAATAAAGGAGAAAAGCATGTAAAAAACGTATGCGGGAAAGGCAAATATCCGCAGCAACTTGTTCGCATACACCTGAAAGAACACTTTGGGAAGAAATTCTCCAGTGACCAGTATCACCAGGGTTGAAATCAGTGTCTGTACAAAAATAATCCGCAGCGGCAATTCCCCGGCATTCATGTGGTCCGGGTACAGCTTGTTAATAATAAGCTCCCCCATGTAAAAACCGTAAATAACCAGCACTATATTATTCCCCACCAGCATGGTGGCTATAAACTTCGAAGGTTTGGCCGTAAGCCGGGTAAGCACCCTGGCAAGCAAGCCCTCCTGCTTTTTCTCCAGTTCTATATGTATCTTATTAGAAGACACATAAGCAATTTCCATCCCCGAAAAAAAAGCGGAAAATAATAAGGATACTACAATGATCATAATGGAATAGTCCATAAACACAAATCACACTGCCCCGATATCCCGGAACTTTTATTGATAATTATCTATCGTCCTTTCTACGTTGTTCGAATTTCTTACGGTAATGTCTCCGAAAAAAAAACATGAAGACGGATACTGCGGCAAAAATGATAAAAATATAGGCCATATTCCTATCTGCATTCCATCTTCTTATAGTTTCTATAACAGATAAAATAGCTACTACCAGGTAAATTATTTCACTTATTCTAAAAAACTTCATTTCGGTCTTTCTGATTTCCTTACAGGCTAATGTATAAAAAATACACAGCGTTTCCACAAAGATACACAAAGTGGACCATTGTACAGGAAAAACGTGGGTTACGAAATATCCTGATTGTGTATTTATTCTTTAATCTCTGTTTGCTGTTCTGCTCCGGGTTCTTCTTCCTGAACCTCTATATCTTTAACACCATCAACTTTATATGCCCTTATCTGACCGCGTCCGTTCTCAAAATCCTGGCTAAACTCAATCCCTTCCCCGTTCATTATAGTGCCGTCTTCCGGATTGGTAAAAGTAAATTTCTCCCGGGTAAAAACCCATTGGTTTTTCTGGTCCCAATAGAGTTGTAATGTCTCCAGTTTCTTTCCGTCGTGGGTAAGCAGTACTACATTCCCACGAAGATCACTCATATCTGTGGCCTGGTATATGATACCATAGTCGGCAATGACGGTGCTTTTGTTCTTTTCTTTATCAAAAAAATCTACTTTGAGCCCTTTGGGAAATTCCTGGTAAGGAAATTCCTGATTGGAGTAATCTTCACTTAACGGACTGGTAAGGGTGGCTTTGATAAGAGCGGAATCCGTATAGATAAGACGAAAATTTTCGGAAATCCCGCCCGGAAAGCGTTCGGAAGCATCTATTTTACGAATGTCTTCAAAACTGGAATCGCATGAAAAAAACATTGCCACAGCAGCAACTGTGACAATGTTTATAAAAATATGATTAAACCTTTGTTTCACTTTATGGTTTACAGGTTAGGAACTGTTACGCTACCACCTACCCAGCAATTGAACTGAATAGTTTTTCCAGCCATACCGGAACTAAAGATATCCTGCTTGCTGGGTGCTCTACCTTCGTAACTTGCAGCAGTCTGGGCTGCGTGAGATTTTACGGAAGGATCTACTTCAGCAGCTTTTCTTGCCATTTGTGCCGCTTTCCAGTATACCGCCCTTTTTTCAAAAGTGGTATTACCACATTGATTGGCACTATTACCATAAAGCGTAGCTATCTGTAAATACGCTTTTCCGTTAGAAGGTTGCGCATCCAACACTTGCTTAAAATATTTGTAAGCCGTTGTACTCTGACCTGCATTTTTATATTTTACACCAATCTTGAAAAGTATATCGGCTTTTTTGTAAGAATCTTTTTCAAGGCTTACAGCTTCATTATAGTATTTCAAAGCTTCGGCAGAATTCTTTTTCTTATCATTAAGTACTCCAAGATAATATGCAGACCTGGAAGAAGGCTCTACCTGGTGTAAAGCTTCAACCAACTTGATAAACATAGGATCATCAGAACATTCTTTACCATCCATTCTCGCTGCGGACCTTTTCAACCACTGCGCATCGGTCTTTTTAGCATCGAAGTTCTTTTCCAGCAAAGGGATCAGGTTATCACAGTCTGCCAGGTCTCCGAGTTTGGAATCGATACTACTGCTTATCTTACCATAAGATTCCGTATTGATCTTGGCATTGCCGAATTTCTGCTTGTCTTTGGCGCCCAACGTTTCCCCGGCTTCTTCTTTTTCAACATACTCATCAAGTATTTTAGACAGCCCCGCCATCTCCTCATCTATACGTTCGTTTACCGCATCATAGGTGTCGAAAACTTCCTGCAGATCTTTGTTCCCTGCATTGTACTCATCGACCATGAGGGAAAAGTAAAGGTAAAGTGCTTTAGGATTACTGAAATTGGTCCTGTCATTCTGGAAAGCATCATCCAAAAGTCCGTAGATCTCCTGGTTTGTACCTGTTTTTTCATCATACATCAGCAAGGCTTTTTTTGCCAGTACATCTGCCTTACTGTATCGCTTCGGAAAATATTGTAATTCTTTATCATACATGGACATCAGCGTATTGATGTATCCGTTGTGCTCCTCTCCCGAAGAATTGCTTATTTTGTCTTTTAAAATACGCTCTCCGTAAACATAGGTTGCCGGATGTATTTCCGGACAATTGTCGAACACCATCTTCCAGGGCTCATAAGCCGCGTCATAATTCTTTACTTTAGCGTGTTCCCCGAATACGGACAAATTTGTCATACACTCCGGGTTCTGCGCCTGTGCGAACGCAAAGCCGGCTCCCCCAACCAAACCAAATAAAAATAATATACCCTTCTTTTTCATCTTTTTAGAATTTATTTGTGGTTAATCATACTTTCTTTTTACAAACCATTTATCGTTCAGCGATAAACTGATACTCACTTTAAAATAGTCTTCCTGGATTCTTCCATAGGTTGTTGTTCCTCTTCTACCGAGTTCAAAACCTACGTTAACATTGGAAAACAAACCTGCATATTGCAAGGAATTCGTCGTAGGAACCGGGGCGCCTAACGGTAAACCTAAACCAAAAGATATGCCAAAGTCGTTCAATGGTATATCTTTCACCAGCAGACCGGTCTCTTCATAGCGCACACCTAACCTATAAACGATTCTTTTCCAGTAGCTTGTAAAAGAACTATAATCCGGTATAAAAAAGCCTCCAGCAGAAAACCTGGTAGCATCTTCATAACTTACACCGGCCACCGAAACAAACGGATTATTAAAATCTCCGTTTTTCTTCCATTCATATTCCGCGCCGGCAAACCACTTATAATCTTTCCCTACTCCCACACCAACCGAAGCTTTTTGCGGAATAGTAAGATCTACCTGGCGAAGTCCCAAAGCTTCCAGATCCACATCGCGTATTTCACCTCCTATAATAGCCCCGCTGGTAGGGTCTACAGTGACAACGGAAAGGGTACGGCTATTATCGGAAGTTAATGTGGCTTCCGGTGAATACGTCAGGGATGAACGAAGTACAAGATTGTTGTTCAACTTTTTCTTATAGTTCAACGCCAGTTTAAAATCAAAACCACCGAGCTCTGAAGTATTGTTTTCCAGGGTCGGGCGTTCTATATCCTGCACAATCCTGCGGTATTCGTTCTCTATTTTCCCAAAACTATAATTGGCTGAGGCCCCGATACTGAAATTATCGGTAAGCTTGTATCCGGCCGAAACATATACCCGGTTCGTTCCTCCTTCTCCATTATACTGGTTCAGTGTAGTTTCTCCCCGCTGTTCCAGGTTGTATCCTACCGAGGTATAGGGCATAAGTCCGAATCCTACCCCCAGTTTACCCCGTATCACGGGAAATCCGAGAGCCAGGTAATCCAGATAAGCATTGGATGTGCTTTCTTTCTGGGTTTCGTTCTTCAGGTTGAGATTGGTATAAGCTCCCCCCCCGGTATATACGGTCAGCTGGAGATCACTGTATGCTGCGGGGTTATTGAGATTGAGATGAATACTATCGGAATACATACTGATACCCCCCATAGACTGGTTTTCCGTTGTTCCTTTGAACCTTTGGTCCCCGATACCATAAAAAGAGTAAGGTGACGAAGATCCTCTTTGCGCATAACCGGCGGTAACAACACATAATACTAAAACAATAAATATCTTTCTGATCATTGGTTCTTATTGAGTTCCAAAATATAATTCAGCCCTTTCAGGAGGAAATTTGAATTCGCAAATATGCTACTTTTTAATTGTTTTGACAAAAAATCAAGGTCGCCACCCGTTAAAATAACTGTTAAATGTTCAAATCGTTCCTTGTATTGACCAATAACTCCATCTATTTCATTTACAACACCATTCAATACTCCTGAAGATATACTCGATGCCGTCGAATCCCCTATAAAATCTTCCAGCCTGGTAGAATCGATTAACGGCAATCTCGCCGTAAACGTATGTAATGCTTTATACCGCATTTGTATTCCGGGCGAAATAGCCCCGCCGAGATACTGTCCGCGTACGTTCAAAAAATCATATGTAATACAGGTACCGGAATCTACAACCAGCACATTCTGCCCGGGATATTCACGGTATGCAGCACTAACAAGAGCCACCCGGTCCGCCCCCAGCGTCCGGGGAGTGGCGTACCTGTTTTCAAAAGGCAATACGGTCAATGCTCCAATCTTATGAACTTTTACGATCTTTTGCAATTGCTCCAGGTCCTTTTCGAAAACATTTGCGACCGAAGCGACAATAATATCGGTTACCGCACTGTATTTTTTGAGTAACTCCAAATTTTTTTTCAAAAAATCACCGGACAGGAATTTTTCGGAATACAACAAAACATCTGATTGAAAAACAGCAATTTTCACGAAGGTATTTCCGGCATCTACGGCTATAGTCATAATCAAAAATAAGGACGTAAATTTACAAAACAGTTTTTTTTCCAATTTTGTTTTGGAAAATTTAATTTTGCACCTATATTTGCACCCGCAATAAAGCAGCCGGTACCTTAGCTCAGTTGGTAGAGCAATGGACTGAAAATCCATGTGTCCCTGGTTCGATTCCTGGAGGTACCACCGCAAAAAACCGCTTGAAATTCAAGCGGTTTTTTTGTTTGTAGAATATGTCTCGTCCTGAAATAGCGTTACACTAAAATGAATTTCCAGCTTTTCCTGGTGTGAAAAGTAATTTGGTTATTTAAGGATGATCTCCACTATGATATCTATGTCATTTTGTTTTTCTATCGGAATGGTTACATACAATACCCCCTTTTTGAACCGATACTTTACAGGAGACCTATCGTTGAACATGACCGCTTTTTTTATTTTTTGGTCAAAATCGTCGATAGCCACTTCTTCTCCTTCCATATCTAATATATGCAAATATACTGTTTGCCCTTTTTGGGTAGAGATCATTTTGTCTTCCGTATTTACAGGGCCTTTCCGGGTGCCGTAAATAGTTTCGCCATTAGTTTTAATCCATGCCCCTATTGCTTTTAACCGTTCTTTGTGTTCTTGTTGAATATCCCCGTTGGGCATGGGGCCCACGTTCAGTAAAAAATTAGCATTGTTCCCCGCTGCCTTTACCAGGTATCGGATCAGGGTTTTTATGGATTTATGCTTGCCATCCTGTAAATTAAATCCCCATGAATGATTAATGGTCTCACAGGTTTCCAGTGGTAATAAACCGATAGCCGCTCCTCCAAAACCTGTAGTGTTCTTACCGGGCAGGTCTTTTTCAAACATTTGAAAGTCCTCGCCTTCTATAGGCAATTCATGATGATTATTGCCTATCAGCAAAGCCGGGTTTATATCGTGGATCATTTTATAGGTCCTCCCCAATTTCCAATCGGCACCTTTAATTCTATACTCCACTTCCTTGTGCCAGTCCTTTTTATGAGGGGCCTGGTCCCACCAGCCGTCGAACCAAAAACCGGCTATGTTGTAGTTTTCTGCCAATTCTTTGATCTGGGCATCCTGGTATTCCAGATAGGTTTCCCAATTTCCGGATTCAGGCCGGCCGGTTTTCCGGCCTGTCCATCCCCTGGGATAATAATCGGGATGATGCCAGTCCAATTGTGAATAGTAGGCAAAGAGTTTTATTCCCTGTTTTTCACATTCCTGCTCCAGCATCCTAAAAATATCCTTTCCATACGGTGTTGCTTTTACAATGTTGTAATCGGATACTTTGGAGTCGTACATGGCAAAACCGTCGTGGTGTTTGGTGGTAATGGTGATATATTTCATCCCTGCTTCTTTGGCTAAACTCACCATTTCTTTGGCATCAAAGTGCTGTGGATTGAAAAAGGAAGGCAATAATTCATACCTGTCCACCGGGATATCCTGGTGGTGCATTACCCATTCCCCATCCCCCAGAATACTGTACACCCCCCAATGGATGAACATTCCGAATTTAGCATCCTGAAACCATTCACGGGCTTCAAGGTTTTCTTCTGTGGGAACATAATTTTCCTGTGCCATTATGGTGTTGCACAATAAAAAAAGGAAAAGTGCTTTTATCGTTTTCATATAAAAAAATTAAAGTTAACAATTGTTTCGTCTACTCTCTCCATTAACGTTTCTTCCTGATAGTTTGATGGTTACACGCTTAATATCCCATATTCTGAACCAGGTTGGAATTATTAAGTATTTCGGAAGTAGGAATAGGAAATAAGAGTTCCCGTTCTCCCAGGGTCGGTCCGTATGAAAAGCTATGACCTTCAAAATTGTCAAACTGTTTGGTACTCACATTAAATACTTTCCGCAAACGCACCATATCAAACCAGGTCATATTCTCAAAGCATAGCTCGTACCACCGTTCTTTCCACACCGCTTCCCTGAACTGGTCTTTGGGAAGATTGTCCAAATCGGATAATCCGGCCCTGTGGCGGGTGGCATTCAAGGCATCGTAGGCAGCGGTTGTAGGACCATTGACTTCATTGGAAGCTTCGGCATACATAAGCAATACATCGGCATACCGTATCAGTGGCCAGTTCAGATTACTGTTCCCCGTGGAAAGTTGGGCTTCAAGATCGAGATGCTTGTAGATAAAATATCCTCCCAGATCTACTTCTTTACTTCTGTCGTCCTGGTGTGTAAACTTAGTAAAAAAGAACTGATCTTCCCCGGCCCGTAGATCATCGGGAGCATAAGACTTCACAAAATCCTGGGTGGCGTAAATCCCCCCGGTTTCGGAAGAATATGCGGAAATATTTTTATTGTAAGGTATGATAAATACCTGCCAGTTTGATGGAAGTATCTGGCTTTGGTATTGAATCATTAAAATATGCTCTTCTATATTTTTATAGGCAGGGTCGTGCAGGGCATCATAGTTGTCAAAAAGCTTAAACTCGCCCGATTCGATTACTTCCCCGGCTTTTTGGGCTGCCAGGGCATAATATGCATTCCCTTTTTGTAAAGGATATCCGGCCATAGTAAGATATACTTTAGCCAATAGCGATTTTACTGCTCCGAGACTTACCCTTCCGGAAGAATCTGACCAGGAAAGCCCTGCGCTTTCTGCTGTTTTAAGGTCTTCTACAATGAGGGCATAGACTTCTTCGGGGCCGGCCTGGGAAGGTTTTAAATTATCTGATTGGACTGCGGCCACCGGTTCGGTAATGAGAGGAACATGTCCGAATATCCTGACCAGGTTGAAATAGTACCATGCTCTTAAAAAATAGGCCTCACCCAAAAGCTGTTTTTTCTCTTTTTCGTCCATCGTTATACCCGGGATCTTTTGAATGGATAGGTTTGCATTGGCGATTCCTTCGTAATATGATGTCCAATAAGTGAGACTGTAACTGTTGTCGGAAGTATTATTTAAATCCTTAACAAAATAACTGTCTACAGCCTGTCCCAAATCGGTACCCGCCAGGCCTGTGGCAAATTCCAGCATGGACCAGGCAGCACCGCCGAAACCACTGTTCATCGGATCGCGCATCTTGGCATAAATGGCATTTACCGAGCTCCTGGCATGCTGAGGCTTGGTAAAGTATTTATCAACGGTAAAGTTACTGGGATCTTCTTCATCAAGAAAATCGGAACAGCCGGTCAACCCCAATAATACCGTTCCAAAAACTATCCAAACGTTTATATAGATTCTTTTTTTCATTTTTCTGGATTTTAAATAAGTGTTCATTTAAAGTGTGGCATTAATTCCCAACATAAATACCCTGGGACGAGGATAATCGTATAATCCGAATCCCTGGCTGAAAGCAAAATTGCCATTAGACACCTCAGGATCATATCCTTTGTATTTTGTCGTTACAAAGAAGTTCTGCACAGATCCGTAAATCCGTAAGCTGCTTAGTTTTATTTTTGAAGCGATATCAGAGGGAAATCTATATGCCAAAAGCAGGTTTCTTCCCCGGATAAACGAAGCATCTGTTACTTTATGACTATCGTCATTGGTCGTATAGTACGCATTAATAGGCCTGATTTGCGCAATAGGTGTGTTCTGGTTGTCTTCTGTCCATGCGTTTAAAACAGTTTTATAACTGTTGGCTATGCCCTGCCGGTCCTCTGCCGAGTGAATACTCCTGTCAAGCACATCATTACCGTACATAAATTGCAGATCTACGGTTAACGACCAGTTTTTGTACCTGAATGTATTGAGCAATGTCCCATAGCCGTCCGGGACACCTTTTCCGATGACATCCCTGTCGAGATCGTTAATCTTGCCATCCCCGTTTAAATCTTTATATTTTACATCTCCCGGTAACATATTGTACTTTTTGGCTTCTTCGGCTTCCGCAGTAGACCAGGTTCCCAGGTGCACTCTTCCGAAGAAAGATCCCACCGGTTCCCCTTCCCGGATCACTGTAGAGCCGGAATATATATCACTGCCGCCGGAAAGCGCCAACACCTTATTCTCGTTGATTGAAATATTAAAGGTGGTATTCCAGGAGAAGTCTCCCTGATCTATATTAATTGTATTCAGCGTAAATTCCACCCCTTTGTTTTCCATACTTCCAATATTGGAAAATATGCTGCTATATCCGCTGCTGCGCGGAATCGGGGTATCCAACAGCATATCATTTACTTTTCTTCTATACAGATCGAGCTCCATATTCACCCGGTTTGAAAAAAGTCCCAATTCTATACCAACATCTATTTGGTTGGTCTTTTCCCATTGCAGTTCATTATTCGCTATACGTCCTTTTCCTACACCAACTTCTCGTGCTCCGTTAAAAATAACCTCGTAATTACCCAGACCTGCCAGGGCACGATAAGCGGGAAGTTCGGAGTTCCCGGTTACACCATAGCTGGTTCGTAATTTCAGGTTAGATATGATTGTTTGTTTACTCATAAACGGCTCTTCAATGACTTTCCATGCAAGTGCAGCAGATGGAAAAAAGGCATACCGATTGTCCTCACCGAATTTAGAAGACCCATCGATCCGGCCGGTAAATGTCACCAGATACTTATCTTTAAATGAATAGTTCAGACGGGTGAAATACGAATTCAAACCATAAGCGGTTTTATTAGATGCGGGGGTTAAAGCGGTAGTACCCGCTCCAAGGTTATTGAACTCGTAATAGGTATCAGAAAAGCCTTCGGACCTGGCCAGGTTTTCGAACTGATCTATATGTTGCCATGATAAACCCAGCATGGCATTGATTGAATGATTGTCGGAAATATTTTTGTTATAGGTTAAATAATTTTCAAACTGCCATGAATTGTAACGATTGTTAG
Organism: Sinomicrobium halophytocola; assembly: GCF_052983395.1. Taxonomy (NCBI): domain Bacteria; kingdom Pseudomonadati; phylum Bacteroidota; class Flavobacteriia; order Flavobacteriales; family Flavobacteriaceae; genus Sinomicrobium; species Sinomicrobium halophytocola. The sequence continues at coordinate 10,454 of NZ_JBRKIT010000035.1, read as the reverse complement.
TAACGGAAGCATTGCCAAGGTTAGAAATATACTGCAAGCCTGCCGCCGCAAAATAGTCTGTCCGCTGATTAATCATATTAGCTCCTATCATGGAACGGAATTCCAGATCATCCGTTAGATGTATATTGGCATATACGTTACCTAATATGGTTTGTGTCCGGAGATAATATAAGCGTTCATCTGCCACCCGGATAGGGTTGTCGCCTCCTTCCATTCCCGGGTAATCCCGGTTGCTGGCCCAGGAGCCATCTTCATACCGCACGGGAATAATCGGCAATGCTTCCAGCACCTGCCGCATCGTTGTAATACCTCCTCCGCCTAATTGATCGATTTGTTTCTCGTTCTGATCGGTATATCCTAAAACTCCCCCTACTTTAAGCCAACTTTTAATATTGGAATCAAATGTAAACCGCCCCGAATATCTTTTTTGCCATGAACCATACACAACGCCCTCTTCGTTACGATAATTCAGGAATACACCATAATTGCCGTTTTCGTTTCCATTAGTAAAGCCTAATTGATGATTTTGTGTAAATGCTTTCCGGAAGGCTTCGTCCTGCCAATCGGTATCGTACAATGGATTTCCGTTAGCATCAAAGAGCAAGGGGTTTGTCCTCTTGGTCCTGGGATCAGTATATTTTGTTCCTGTTGCCCAGCCCACAGGATCATACTTTTCAGCATTCGCATAAATGATTTCCTCGACCTTTAGAAATTCTTCGGCGTTTAATACGGGTAAATGCCTCGGGGTTACCCCTACACTAAAATCTGCATCATATGTCACTCTCCCTCCTTGAGAAGAGCCCTTTTTGGTCGTCACAAGGATAACCCCATTGGCTCCCCTTGCACCGTAGATAGCCGTAGATGACGCATCTTTTAATACTTCGATAGATGCGATATCATTCGGGTTGAGATAATCGATAGGACTACTCCCGTTCTGGAGGCCTACGGCATTAAGGATAACCCCGTCAACTACATACAGGGGATCGTTGGATACACTGATTGAACTAGATCCGCGTATACGAATATTAGCCCTACCGCCCGGCCTTCCTGAATTTGAGGAGACATTAACCCCGGTAATCCGCCCGGATAAACCCTGGTTTAAGGATGAAGCCGGACGTTCTTTCAGGTCGTCCGATTTTACAGTTCCTACGGAGCCGGTGAGGTCCGATTTTTTTTGTGACCCATACCCAACCACCACCACTTCATCCAATTTGGCCACATCTTCTTTCAGGGCCACTGTAATATTGTTTTCCCCTTTCACAGGAATTTCCCTGGTGGTGAGCCCGATATACGAAATGACCAAAACAGCATTTTCATCCGTCACCTCCAAGGAAAAATTGCCATCAAAATCGGTCTGTGTGCCATTAGACGTTCCTTTTTCCAAAACACTGGCCCCTGCCACAGGTATTCCTTCGGTGTCGGTAACAGTACCGTTCACCTCAACCTGCAAAAGACTTAATTCCAAATCCTCGTCAATCCGTTCTGTGTGAGTTATACTGTTTACATCTTTCGAAAAAACACTTTGGGGAGCTAAAGTAAATACTAAAGGGCAACTCCAGAGAAAAAATAATCTGATAAAAAACAAGACCACTTTTTTCAAAAAGGAATTGCAGTTTTCCATTAATTCAGTTTTCATAAGTAAAATAGTTTTAGTGGGATAATTTTTCAGGTCAATTACACGCGTAAACATGTTAGGTTATAGCTAACAATCACTTAGCATCCGACTGTAATTAAAAGACTTTCGGCTGTTTTATTCGTATCCTCTCTGCCCCCGAGGTTCGAGAGCAGGCTGCATTGATAGAGTATCCTTTAGGATTATGAGTACCTTTGATCGTCACCCTTGCTGAGCATTTTCCTCTGATATGTATTGTTATCGTACACTCTATAGTGCTCCTTATTGAAACAAATCACAAATCATGACGTGCTCTTATTCGGATCAGGCTCGCAAAAAGAATCTATGTTATACGAAAAAGGGGGGTATACCGTATAATTTTATCGGCTTTTTATCTATAAGACCACTGTTTTTAAATTGATTCCACACTCCCGGAAGAGAGCTTCACACTTACACGGATCAAAAGAAAAAATAGCTTTTAAGTTATTATATCTTTTAAATCAAATCGGTAAAATTCAAATATCAGATAGGCCATATCAATATCTCAGGGTAAAAATATATAGTTAATTCATGTTAAAATTGTACATAATTAATAAAATATTGTACAATATTTGCGTATAATTAATTTTAACGCTTTAAAATATAGGTAGAATGCAAAAACAAGAGGAGGTATCTGGTAAAAAAACAGGAAAACAGATCGGTTTTATTTTTTGATAAAAGTGTCTTCGAAATGTTGATCTGCTTAAAAAAGCATCGATTCTTCTATAAATGGGTTCCACAATAATCCCGGAAGTCCCACCACAAGAAACCCGCTTGAAGTTTGAGCGGGTTTCTTGTTGGCAAAATATGGTTATCAGGATCAGGCACAATGTGCTTTCAGGAACGCTCCTGCCTTATCTTTTCCCTGTGCTTTTCTCCCCAGTCGCTCAGGGCTTGCAGAACATCTTCAAGGGAATCGCTGTATTCGGTTATTTTATATTCCACAACTACGGGGGGTCCGGTATGTACTTCGCGCTTTAAAAAGCCGTTGAGTTCCAGCTCTTTTAATTCTACCGAAAGCATTTTTGCTGAAATGCCAATGGTCCGCTGTATCTCATTAAACCTGGTACAGTCTTCCTTTAGTGCAATGATGATCTTCAGCCGCCATTTTCCACCAATGGCATACAAGGCATCGTCAATACCTTTTAATCGTTTTTGACAGGTTTCTTTGGAAATGGTTGTTTTCATGATTTATCACATAAAATTACATCAAGTAACCTAAAGGTTACTACTAACCTTTGGTATACTACTCACAATTGTAAAGTAAAGATACATACTTTTGAATAAACTTTACAAACATGAAAAATATATTGCACATTAAATCCGGTCTCCAGGGAGAAAACTCCTATAGCACCCGACTGGGAAATGCCATTATAGAAAGATTAAAAGAAGCATATCCCGAAATACGGGTTAAAGAAAGGGACCTGGTCCGAGAAAGCTTTCCGCATATGCAGACCGAAACGGTAACCGCATTTTTCACCCCTGAGGAAGATCGTACTTCCGAAGACATCCGGGCCATACAACAATCCGAAAGATCGGTTCGGGAACTTTTTGAAGCGGACACCCTGGTATTGGACGTCCCTATGTACAACTTCAACATTCCTTCACAGTTAAAAGCATGGATTGATCATGTTGCAAGGGCCGGAATAACCTTCCGCTACACGGAAAACGGACCGGAAGGACTGATAAAAGGTAAAAAAGTTTACATCGCGCTCGCTTCCGGCGGCGTTTATACCGAAGGGCCAAACCAGGGGTATGATTTTATTCCGGGTTACCTGAAAGCCGTTCTCGGTTTTCTGGGCATGACAGACATTGAGATCTTTCGTGCCGAGGGGACCGCAATGGAAACCACAAGGGCAGTTGCCCTGGAAAAAGCGCTGGAAACTGCGGAAATCATATAATTCGTCCGGCAATTACAGGTTGTACTTTATCTTCATTATCGTATAACGGGGCTGAACCAGGTACCTGGAACTATTAAAATAAAGTTCATCAAAACTATCCTGGTTCAGCTCTCCGTTATTCAATATGTTAGTCACTCCCACACTATATTCCCACGGACTATCTTTTTTCTGATACGAAAGATCGGCATTCAGAAAAGTATATTCGTTCTTCACCGTTTTTTCCTTGTCCCTGTAGTGGTTGTAGGTATAATCGGCAGTAAAAATAAATCCTTTTAAAAAGGCGGCATCCATCCGTACAAAGGGCTTGTCCGTAAAATATGTTGTCGCGTTCCCCCCGTTGTCATAGTTATTCCGGTTAAAGCCATATCCCAGTTCCACATTGGGGATGTCCCGGAAATTGGTCGCCATACTGAACTGATAATCCTGTGTAAACGATTCGGAAATCCGTCTCTCTGCATTCACTATATTGTTAAACCTGGAATAGGATAGGTTTGCCCGCAGCGAAGCCTTGTAGTGATTCCATCGTTTTTCATACCGGCCCGATGCAGTAAACACATCATCCTCAAAACCGGAATTTATAGTTGTACTCACCTGGTTAATTCCCTCTATACTTCCACTGCTCTTCAAAGCATTTATGCGTTTATTATAGGACAGGCCGGCAAAAATATTGGTGAAGTTAAACATATTAAAGCTGAAATAATTCAGGGAAAGATTATGGTACAGGGCGCTCTCCAATTCCCTGTTACCACTGTATATGGCATTATAATTATTAAAAACATACCCCTGCGCCAGCTTGTTGATGTCGGTAAATTCCCTGGTTATGCCATAATTAAACCTAAGATTTTCCGATTTTTTAAACTGAAGATTTATATAGACATCCGGTAGCACCGCAAACGGACTATCGGTTACAGATGAACCCGATTGTTTATTTTCCGTCCTGTAGCTATGCAGGGTAAAACCGGGATTTAGTGTGAATATGCCCGCTACCAGCTTATAATGAAACCCGAGAAAAACATCCGAAAAGTCATACGTAACATCATTGGCATAACTTTCCCCTTCCAACGGCATCATGGCACCGTCATCAAGGATTTGAAAAATATCCGAATTAAAATCCTGGTGGCTATAGGTAGCCCCAAAAGTAAAATTGAAATGGCTTTTCTTTCCGGTTATCAGGTAATGATCTATCATGGCATCGACCCTGTTGGTCTTTACCAATCGTTCCTGGTTAATATTGTACTCGCTCTGTCCGTCGTCAAAAGGCAACACTCCCTGAAAAGGCTGTAGATCACGTATCGCATTGTAGAACGGATCTTCGTTTTGATACATATGTCTCATCTCTGCCGTAAAAATGTTTTTTTTGTTCAGGGTATAATATATATTGGCGCTCTGCGTAAGAGTAAGCGGGGTCTGTTCTTTGTATTCCCGGATGTCATCGGTAACATCCGAAACAGACACCCGATCCATGACCTCCTCCTGATCTGACATTTTCAGTAAAATATCATAATCTATCTGCAGGTCCGCATTGGGCTTGTAAACGGAATTCAGCTTGGCCAGTCCCAGCTTACTTTTCTGATCGGTTCCGGTTGAGGTATGTTCCGTCTCTCCGGATTCTATAAAAGTTCGCGACGCATCGGTCTGCATTTTCGTATCCGAATAGGAATAAATAGCAAAGCCACCCACATCCCAGGCACCGGTTGGGGAATAACTAAAATTGAAAGCTCCGAATTTAGTATCTATTTCCTTGGCCCGGTTATTCTGCATAAGCGACAGCCCCAGGTCATTGGACGACAGATTAAAATTGGTACCTCCCCTTTGATTGAAAGTCCGGAACCCACCTGTAAAATTAAAATAGTCCCGCATAGTGAACGGCAACTCCCCGATATTGTTTAGGTCCGCAATGATATTCAGGCTGTATTCCGGACTGTAATAAAACAACTTGGGATGGACCAGATAGCGTTCATCCGGACCTGCCCCTGCCATAATCTCGCCAAACCAGAAGTTCTTTTTCCCTTCCTTCAGCTTAATATTGAGCGCAATATTATCGTCGTCATTGGTCAATCCTTTCATCTGGGAAACTTCATTAAAATTGCGCAATACTTCGACCTTATCCACCGCATTAGCAGGAATATTCTCTGCCGCCAGCTTGGAATCGCCTTCAAAGAAATCCTTACCTTCCACTTTTACCCTTCCCACCTTTTTGCCTTCCACTTCTATTTCTCCGTCTGAAGTTATTTCAACACCAGGGAGGTTTTTCAGTACGTCCTTCAGCTTTTTCTCCGTTCCCTTATTAAAAGCATCCGCATTATATATTATAGTATCTCCTTTTACGGTGACCGGCATTTCGTAAGTAACCTCAACTTCATCCAAACGATCGGCCCTGGACAGAAGAACAATTTCTTTAAAAATGTCTTTCTGTGCGGTTATGGTGAACTCTTCCGTTTTCATTCCCAAATAACTCACCTTGACATCATAGGTCTTTCCACGGTTCAGCTGTAACCGGTATCTGCCTTCACTATTTGTCACCCCGAAAGCATCGAGATTCTGTGTCTCCCGGTTTATGGCTACCACATTGGCCATTTCCAGAAAAACACCGGTACTATCCTTTACAGTCCCCCCCAGTGCAACCGACTGCGCACAAACAGAAGGAACACAAAAACATCCCAGGAAAAAATATATGTAGTATTTCATAGCCGTAATCACTATTTAAACATAATAAGGTGTCGGAAGAATCCCTCCATCCGGATCGATCTATCCACCGATACGGAAAACTCTACCACCATCGCTCCGGTTTCCTCCTTCACCCCGGTGCATTTCCTTTATTTCTTCCATTTTTTTTCGCATGATCTCATCAAATTCAGATTGAGAGACCTCTTTCCCTTTTTTAGGAGCTTCTATTTTCTCTTTATCCTGTAGGTTCAATACTATCCTCGAACATGTGATGGTAGTCCTTTCGGTACTTACTTTCAGGATAAGTCCCGGAAGTCCCCAATATTCTCCGGGACCCAGGTTGACAGGAATTTCCGGGGCATACCATGCTGTTATAACAATCTCCCTATCCGCTGCCCCGGAAGACTCTTCATGCGAATCTGCCGGTTTTTCCCTTTTCTTTCTCTTCGCCGGTCGCACTGAAAATTCGGGCAGGGATACTTTTCTTATGGCTGTAGCCTTATAGCAGGTGTATTCTCCGATCTTCCTGGTTTCATTCTCCAGTTTCCATTGTAAGCCGGGCAGGGAATCTTTTACACGAAATATTTTCCCGAACACTTCTACCTGGTTGCAATACGTTGAATTCTTCACGTCTTTGTAGTAAATCCCCCCTCCTCCCGGACCTGCAAAAACCGCCATACCCATAACTCCCCTTTCCGCTACGGGTCGTTCTAATTGTTCTTCTTCTTTATATAATGATTCCGTACGATTAAAATCCAGGATAAAGGTTTTTTCAAGATTCTGTTTCATCCTTTCCATTATTCTCTTCTTCTCCTCTTCGGACATATCCATACCTTCAAAGTCCATATCTACGTTGGTTTTGCTCTCATAGATTGCTTTTCCCTGGAAATCCTGAGCGGAAACGGGACATAACAGACCTACTAATAATAAACCCGTAACCGTTATTTCTTTCATTTTTTTCATCTGTTTTCTTTTTTTATTAATGATTCCGGTACTGTCCATAGCTGCTACGCAAAAAGGTGTTCCGAAGAGGTATGTGGTTGTCTTTTAAAGTAAATTTAAATGCTTGTATTTCCCTTTGAAAATAAAATAGATCAATCACCGGCATCCCTATACCAAAGCGTAAGTTTTGCAGACCAACCGGTTATCACTATCTCCAACACTGTTTTTAGTTCGGGTACGAAAACCGGAACCGGCTTCGTTACTATATAATAAAGAATGCGGGAAATCTCTTTTTTGAACACATCATTATGCACAAATCAGGAGCAGATGTCATTTTTTAACATTTTCAAATTCGCTTTCTTATATACTTAAGGACGAGATTAAACCGCAGACGTTGCGATATATTTATACCGGAACCCGGCCAAAAATATTTTATCCGAACAAGGATAACTTGTATATTTACATTAGAAAAATATTTATCACTCAATTATTATCATACTATGCACATTGCCATAGCCGGGAACATTGGTGCCGGAAAGACCACTTTGACCAAATTGTTAGCCAAGCATTTCAGATGGGAGGCACAGTTCGAGGATGTAGTGGACAATCCTTACCTCGACGATTTTTATACGCAAATGGAACGTTGGAGTTTTAATCTCCAGATCTACTTTCTTAACAGTCGGTTCCGGCAGATATTGCAGATAAGGGAAAGTGGCAAGACCATCATCCAGGACAGGACCATATACGAAGATGCTTATATTTTTGCACCAAACCTGTATGCCATGGGGCTGATGACCAATCGGGATTTTGAAAATTACCAGTCGTTATTTGAGCTCATGGAAAACCTGGTACAGCCACCAGACCTGCTTATTTATCTGAGAAGTTCCATTCCAAACCTCGTAAGCCAGATCCATAAAAGAGGGCGGGAATATGAGAACTCCATATCTATCGATTACCTCAGCAGGCTCAATGAACGCTATGAAGCATGGGCACATATTTATGATAAGGGAAAATTTTTGATTATTGATGTAGATAAGCTTAATTTTGTAGATAGCCCTGAAGATCTCGGTAATGTCATCCAAAAGATCGATGCCGAACTCAACGGCTTATTTTAGGAATTGGTTATCAGTTTTTACAGGATTTCCACAGATGTTGCTGTTTTGTATACAGACCGATAACCAACAGATGAATAACTTTTCAATCTTATTTCTATGGAATCGACAAAGTACAAACGTCCCAAAAACAAAGGTTCTGCAAAACTGTTTAACAATCCTGTCCTGGAAAAGCTGACGCACACACATATTTCCATGCCGCTGATCATATTTACAGTGATTGCCGCGGTACTCATTTACTACGGAATCGTAGAAAAAGGGTTCCAGGTCCCGGAAATGATATTGCTCTTTATGGCAGGCGCTGTATTCTTTACGTTTGTAGAGTATCTCATGCACCGCTATTTTTATCATATGCCGGCTACTACGGAAAAGCGAAAAAAAATAGCATACACCATGCACGGTGTACACCACGATTATCCGAAAGACAAGTCCAGGCTGGCCATGCCTCCCGTACTCAGTCTTATTATTGCCACCGTGTTTTTTGTACTTTACAGGGCAATGATGGGAGATTACGCTTTTGGTTTCCTTGCAGGATTCCTCATAGGATATAACGCCTATCTTACCGTTCATTATTCGGTACACGCATTTAAGGTTCCAAACAACTTCCTTAAAATACTTTGGTACCACCACTCCATCCACCATTACAGGGAGCCGGACAGGGCCTTTGGCGTGTCTTCTCCGTTATGGGACCATATTTTCGGTACCATGCCCAGAAATCCGGGAGAAAATGCGGAAGTGAACAGATTATAGTAATTTTTTAAAAGTCACGGATACCCGAATGTCCGAATAGTGTAGCGTCCTAAAAAAGCGTTACAGGATTAACAGGATTAAAAATACTAAATATCCCATCAAACGATCGTTTGATGGGATATTTTCTTTTTGTACGATTTTATTTTTACTTCATTTTGTTTGTGCATGTCTTCTGGCGTGTTCATAGCACATGACAGATGTGGTCTTTTTGCGTTGTAAATAGCGATACTTTGTTTCACGATTTGTTTCACGGTATTGATATCTAACTTTTGGATATCGATCAAGAACTCCTGCTTTAAAATACCATTGATACGTTCGGCAACAGCATTTTGATAAGGGTCATAGGATTCAGTCATACTGCATTTTATGTGGTTTTTCGCCAATATTTTCTGGTACTCTTTACTGCAATATTGAAAACCTCTGTCGGAATGATGTATTAATCGCTTTTTAGGGTAACTTCTGTTTTTAATAGCAAATTTTAATGCTTTAACAGAGCTATCTGTTTCCAAGGTATTGGATAGGGAGTATCCAACAATCTTTTTGGAATATGCATCTGTGATAAGCGATAAATACATGGGGTTTTGCCTGGTTCCTATATAGGTAATATCCGCTACCCATAGTTGTTCTGGTCTATCAATAACCTTATCTTCGATCAGGTTTTTATGCTTTTTGAAGCGATGGTGCGAGTTGGTGGTTATATGGTAACTTCGCTTGTGCTTTATCAACAAATGATTAGCCTTAAGTATAGCAAATAAACGATCCCTCCCTACGGACAGATCTTGTAAGGGGTCTTGTAAGATATGGTACAGCTTCCTTGTTCCAACCTTAGGAAGTTCCATACGGACCTCTTTGACCAGTTCGAGGACTTTTTCGGCCGTGGCTTGCCGTTTTTTTCTGGATGTAATTGCTCTGTAATACACCTGCCTGCTGACCCCAAGTAACTCACAGGTCGATGAGATACTTTCATCATAATATGCCCTAAACATATCGATTACTTGGGTTTGGAGTTTTTTCTGATAGGAATGTTATATTCTTTTTCAGCAAGCTCTATCATCATATCGAACAAAATAGCCTTTTTGTCTGCTCGTTCGGCGATATGCTCTGCACGGGCTTTCTGTTTTTCTAAGAGCTTTATTTTTTGCTCTAACTCGATGATTCGTTGTTCTGGACTCTTGGGCATGGGGTTATAACTTTGATTATCCCAATCAAAATTACCATATTTTTTCAACCAATCCACTATAGTCGATTTAGCCTGAATCCCATATTTGCTTAACGCTTGTGATCGGGTAAGCTCTCCGCGCTCTATTTCGCCCACTACTCGAAGTTTAAAAGACATCGTATAGTCTTTCTGTGTGCGCTTTACATAAGTCGTCTGTGGTTCTTTTTTCATTACACTTTCATTTTAGTGTAACGCTATTTCAGGACGAGACA
>NZ_JBRKIT010000034.1:0-114890 GCF_052983395.1 Sinomicrobium halophytocola | reverse complement strand
AGTAATATATAGCTATGTAGATGTATAAAGGTTTGAGCATCGATTGAAATATATTGTATAACCTTCCCAAGTAGGTATGTTGTAAGTCATAGTTTGGGGAAGGCTACAGTTGTCGGTAATTTTGAAAAAAACTTGAGTAACAATTTCGGTTAATGCTCGTCTATAATGATATATGACCTAAAATTTATTTGGAACTATGACGCGGTTAATTCTACTTCTACCATTATTATTTTCGCCTCTTTTGCACGGACAATCTAAGGAAATACAGAATTTAGATTCGTTAATGAAATCAGCAAACGAAATTGGAATTTTTAATGGAAATATAATTGTTTCTGAAAATGGAAAAATTATTTATCATAATGAACTTGGATATACAGATTATACAAAAAGTAAAAAATTAAATCGAGAATCCACGATGCCAATTGGCTCAATAACTAAAGAATTTAATAGCACAGGAATTTTACTTTTAGTAGAAAACGGAGAATTAAAATCAGAAGATAAAGTTTCAGACTATTTAACGTATTTGCCAAATTGGGCTGAAAAAATCCAAATCAAACATTTACTTCAATACACAAGCGGTTTACCAAGAATATTCAAAAACACAGATTCTGAGTACCTCGCTGAATTGAATAATGTGGAAAAATTAGAGTTTGAACCCGGGTCTGGTTACATTTATAGTAATGCAAATGTTTTTCTTCAACAAGAAATTATTAAAAAAATCACTAACCTTTCTTACGAAGATTTTTTAAAAAATAAGTTATTTAAAAAGCTAAAAATAAAAGGTGGTGAAATCCCAAAGGATTCCGTGCTATCTGCAAATATGGCCGGGTCATTCGACAACGATTACAAGGAAACAACTTTTATTCACGGTGGCGGAGAAATGTATTTTTCAATTGGCGATTTGTATAACTGGGTTAGTGGTTTGCACAGCAAAAAAATTATAAAAAACAGTTCACTAAAATTCCTCGCTAAAAGTTTCGACAAGAATTCCCAATCAAGTTTAGGTAATGTAATTTTTGAAAACAATAAAATTATAAAACATTCTCATCAAGGTTCAGGTAATAATTATGAATCCTTTATTTACCACGAGTCAACGAATAACAGAACTATTGTGATGATGACAAATAGTCAAAATTTTAAACTGGGTGCACTTTCAGAAGCAATAATAAACATTTTAAACAACCAAACTTTTGAAGTTCCTAAAAAATCAATTTACCTTGATATTAGAGGAAAATTATTAGATAATTTTCAGGACGGAATTTCATTTTATCAGCACATTAAGTCAAATCAAAAAGAAAAATATGATTTTTCAGACGAAGTTTCAGATTTGATTTATACCGGAAGATATTTAATGCGAAGAGATAGATTCGAAGACGCAATCAAAATTTTTGAGTTAAGCACAACAATTGATTTAAAAAACGTCATTGGAATTTCATATGCCTATTTATTTATTGGTGAATGTTATGAAAAAATGCAAAAACCAGATTTAGCAATTAAATTCTTACAAAAAGCATTAGAATTTGACAAGGAAAATAAAACTGCTAAACAAATGTTGAAACGAATCGAAAGCAAATAACAAACTACCGCCAATGACCACTTACAGCCCATAAAACTTTTAATAATGCATCATCACAAAATCATCTTATCGCAATTTATGCAGGGTAGCGTAAAGTCCCGCAGCCCTTTATTCATGGGCGTTTCCGAAGAAGTTTGAGCATATATTTTAGCTCGCATAAAAAAAGCGTTGCGAATCTTATTGATTTACAACGATTTACATCTGTTTTCCGGTGGACCCAACGATACAAATCTCGAACCAATTTTTGGAGGATTTGGAACTTTTATGTGAGCTTTCAGAGTAAAAACATTTTGGTATTTATTTAAGAATCTAATTTCTAATTTTTTCGGTTGAGATACCTTATTGCCTCTTCCAGTGCAGGATCCTTGTTTTTCAGATAATCGGATAATGTCTTTTTTACCGTGATATCGGGTTGTATTCCGTAACCTACGAACTCTCTGCCATCCGGATAGGTGTCTTTTTTAGTGCAAACCCTGGCCGATCCTCCACCGGGAAGATCAAAAAGTAAAGGTTGTCCTGTACTTCCGAAGGTGGGCTCTCCGATCTTTACCATGTGCTGCTGGTTATCTGCATAGATCAAAAAGTCTTCGGCGGCGGATGCCGTATTGTGCCCGATCAGGAGCACTGTGGGAACAACAATACGTTTTTCCTTCAACTTTACAGTATCGGGTTCATAAGGAAAGTCATGGTAAAAGGCATCGTGATAAGAGAGATATTCCTGTTTTGCCCAGGCATTGTTTACGGTGTCTTTAGCCTCAGTCCATTTCCCCCAGGCTTTGAAAGAGGGGATATGTAACCGGCTTTGTGTTTTGGAGCCGTATAATAACGTATCATTGGTAAGGTATTGAAGTATTTTTGTTCCTATACTGGTACTTCCTCCACCATTATTTCTCAGGTCGATAACCAGTTTTTTGGCCTTGTATAATTCCGGTAATTTTTCGGTGAACAAAGTGTCGATCTTTGCATCGCTGAAAGAGTTCAGGGCTACATAGGCTATATCGTTTTCCAGCCATTTAAAATCTAGTAGTTCGTGTTCTTCAAAGGGAGGATAAACTTCCTTTTCTTCAGTTTTGGTATGGGTTAATCTCAAAGATTTGGAGCTGCCGTCCGGTAACCTGAACTCAAGATGGAATCCCGTGCCTTCGGGCGCCCGAAGCATGAGCCGGATGCTCCAATCCTTTAATATATGTTCCGTAGAAGAAGAAATATAGGGAGCAACATGCTCTTTGATATATTCTTTGGTCTCCATCCCGTTCACCTTCACAATCTCTGTACCAATGGGTAACACCTCCTTTTTACTCGCATTTACCCGAGTGATGATCGCCTTACCGTCTATATTGGACAGGAATATCCGGTATTCTCCAAAGTAGGTGTTAAGCAGAATACTCCCGTAAAGTATTTTCGGAAAATTGACATTGGTGTGGCCATCCTTTAACATGGCGCAGAATTTTTGTAACAAACGGTAATACTCGTAATCATTTTCTGTTTCCTGGACTTCAGTGATGAGTTTTTTATATTCCTCCTCCCACGCTTCCCTGTCGATTTTGTCGAGGTAAACAAAATTGTAGTTAACTTCCTGCCAGAATTTTGACAATCCGTAAATTTTATCTGCTTTAGTTAAGGTGTTTGGTATTTGGGCAAGAAGGAGATTTGTTATAAGAAATAGAAGTATAGAAAATACAGGTTTCATATTTTTTGTTTTCTTTAAAAGATTAAGGAAATCAGTATTTGTTACAGTTTGACCGGTTGTATTATTCCTGTCTGATCCAATTTAAGAAAATTATTGTTTTTTGGACAGGTAAATTTCAGTTGCCCTTTGCATTTTTTATTATAGGATATAAACGGAATGACTCTGTTGGCGTGATTTTCGTTTATGGCTCATCCATATTGTAAACCGCACATAATATGGGAGCATATTTATCAATGATTTCTTTCATCCTGGGAGCGCTTTTAAAATTGTCAGGTTCCCTGTTGATCGCTTGAATTTCATGAGTGAAAGCCTCTAATTGTTTGATACGACACTTGTCCGGTACCGATTTTTTGATCTCTTTGAACTCCTCCCTGCCCGCATAGACCAATAGCTCGTTAAGGATGGTATTGGTTGTTTCGGTCAGGGTGTACTCTTATACTTAGCCAAAACGAATAAATTAAATTTCATTCTAAGTTAAACCATATAGATGAGATAAAAAATATGAAGTTCAATCAACTCAATAACCGTAGGAGTTTCTAAAGAAGTTTGAGCATATATTAGAGCAATAAAAAAAGCCTTAAAAATACTTACGTGATTTTTAAGGCTTTACAATTTTAAGAGGTGGTCCCACATGTACCCCCTTTCGGGCCTGCGAAAACAGCAGAGAAACAAGGGCCGGGCAATAAAAGAATAAAGGAAATGGTGCTGTTGTGGTACAAAAGTATTATTTTGAGGTCCTGTTATGTCGGTTTTCCCGTCTTAAGGACCGGGATGCTATGGTTTGCCGGGAAGAGGTTTCGGGTAAAATGTTAGAAACTGTTTAAATTTGATGTAACATAAACACTGCCGTACCTACCTATATAGTGTTAAACCTGTTTAAAATGATAAAGCATTTTGTTTCCCTGCAATGGAAATCTTTTTTTCGCTCCGCCAGTCTCGGGAAAGATCTGGCGATTCGAATTTTAATGGGTTTTCTTGCCCTTTATTTCATACTTTCTTTTTTAATACTCGGCTTGGGTTTGTATCCCTTGCTTTCCGAACTGTATCCGGGAGAAGAACAGCTGTCCGTAGCCAACCGGCTGGTGATCTATTGGATCTCCGCCGACCTGCTGGCGCGCTTTTTTATACAAACACTTCCCGTTATGGATATCAGGCCCTTGCTTATTTTGCCCGTGCGTAAGGGGAAAGCCATTCACTATCTTTTGCTGAAGAGTCTTTTCTCTCTTTTCAACCTGTTTCCCCTGCTCGTGGTTATTCCGTTTGCGGTTTATTGCGCGGTAAAAGGAAACCACGGCCCGGGGGCCATGCTGGCCTGGAGTGTATGTATGCTGAGCCTGGTGATGGGGGTCAATTACCTCAATTTTCTTTTAAAGAAAAAGTTTGCCGGAGATATCAAGACCCTGCTTCCCTTTGTCCTTGTTGCCATTGTTCTGTCCGTATTGGAGCATTTGCAGGTGTTTGAGATCAGTATCTTCTTCGGGAAGATGCTCGATGTTCTGGTGGCACATCCCTATGTGGTGTGTCTTCCCATCCTGCTTCCGGTCGTTTTGTATAGCTGGAATTATGCCGCTTTGCGCAAACGGTTCTACCTGGATGCCTCGCTGGAAAGCAAAGCGGGACAGGTAAGCACTTCCGATATGGGCTGGGTGCGGAAGTTTGGCGATATCGCCCCCTTCCTGCAACTCGACCTGAAACTCATATGGCGAAACAAACGTCCGAAAAGCACCGTGTGGTTATCCCTGTTCTTCCTGGCTTACGGACTGATCTTTTACACCAATCCCACCTACAGCGATATGCCTGTCTGGTATGTATTCGTCGGGATATTTATTTCCGGGGCTTTTATGATAAACTTCGGACAGTTCATTCCGTCCTGGGACAGTCCCTATTACGGCATGATGATGTCCCAGAACATTCCGTTGAAAAAATACCTCGCTTCCAAGGCGGGGCTCATGGCCTTCAGCGTGGTGGTCTTATACCTGCTCAGCCTGCCTTATGCCTATTTCGGATGGGAGATCATGGTGCTGAATACGGCCTGCGCACTGTATAATATCGGGGTGAATATCCCGGTGCTGCTTTTTGCCGGGGCGTATAACAAAAAACGTGTGGATCTCGAAAAAAGCCCGTTCCTCAATTACCAGGGCACCGGCGCCGCACAGTTTATTGTGATTCTGCCGTTGCTGGTATTCCCTGTGCTGGTATGGTACCTGTGCTATAAGTTTATCTCTTTTGATGCCGCATCTTCGGTTCTTGCGTTGATGGGGATTGCCGGTATTATGGCCAGGGATTTCCTGATGACCACTATAGGGGCGCTGTACAAGAAACGGAAATATGTGGCTATAAACGGCTTTAAAGAAAAAGACAGTTAAGCAGGTAACAAAAAAATATAACATGATAATAGCGAACGATCTTACAAAAACCTATAACGGAACCACAGTGCTCCACATCGAAGAACTTACTGTTCCTTCCGGCCAGAGCCTGGGACTGGTAGGAAACAACGGGGCGGGAAAAACCACGTTTTTCAGCCTTCTGCTCGATCTTATCCGGCCTACCTCCGGGTATATCGTCAATAACGACGTCATGGTAAACAAGAGCGAGGAGTGGAAACCTTTTACTTCGGCCTTTATCGATGAGAGTTTTTTGATCGGGTACCTCACCCCCGAAGAGTATTTTTATTTCACGGGAGAGCTCCGGGGATGGAACCGGGCCGATGTCGATGCTTTCCTGCCGAAATACGAGCCTTTCTTTAACGGGGAGATCCTCAAACGGAATAAATACCTGCGCGACCTCTCCAAAGGCAACCAGAAAAAAGTGGGGATCGTAGCCGCACTGATCGGCAATCCCAAAGTGGTCATACTGGACGAACCCTTTGCCAACCTGGACCCCACAACCCAGATCCGCCTGAAGGAAATAGTACGTGAACTGGCCGAAGATAACGGGGTCACGGTATTGATATCCAGTCACGACCTCATACACGTCACCGAAGTGTGCAAACGTATCGTGGTGTTGGATAAAGGAAAGATAACCAGGGATATGCAGACAACACCGGAAACACTGAGGGAACTGGAAAATATTTTTGCCGGCTGATCACGGCAGCATGTAATAAAAGAGTGCGGTTTTTAACATAGAAACCCCGGGGTAAACGCATTGGTTAGGAGCGCAGCGGTAATTGTACTCCGTAACCTGCAACCTGCAACCTGCAACCTGGAACCTGCAACCTGCAACCTGCAACCTGCAACCTGGAACCCGCAACTTGTAACCTGGAACCTGGAACCTGGAACCTGGAACCTGCAACCTGTAACCCGCAACCCTTAAACGTTGCAATTATAGTTTTTTAATGCATTTGCACCGATAGAAATCCGCATATTTTTACGTAAATCAAAAAAGAAACGTATTTTTACCCTATAAACCCCGTGGGACTGTTCGGTTTAGCCGAAGAGTACAGGGAGCCTCGCGAACTGCCGTTGCCCGGTTTTACAGGAACGGTTGTGATGTTCCCGCATGACAGTATACCCGATCGGAAAAAGTTAAAAAAACAGTATTGAGATTTGAGGCCCGTAATTAATATATCCTGCTTAGCCTGTGTTGTGGCAACCGTATCTTTTTTCGCCGTTACCGGCTGTTCTACCAAAAAAGATGCTTTTCTGAACCGTAATTTTCATGCACTTACGGCCAAATACAATATTTTGTACAACGGAAAGAACGCCCTGAACGAAGGCAGGGAAGGACTCATAACTTCGTATACCGACAATTTCTGGGATGTGCTGCCCGTGGAACGCATGGAAGTGGTCGAGGAAAAAGCGCTTTCCGGCGGGGCGGACAATCCCAGTTTCGAAAAGGCTGAGGAAAAAGCGGCCAAAGCCATACAAAAGCACGGTATGAACATCCGGGGAAGAGAACGCAACCCGCAAATGGATGAGGCCTACCTGTTGCTCGGCATCGGCCGGTACTACGACCAGCGCTTTATTCCCGCTATGGAAGCATTTAATTATGTGCTGGATAAATACCCGGATAGCGATAAATACCGCCAGGCAAGGATATGGAGAGAAAAGACCAACATACGCCTGGAGAGTGAAGAACTTGCCCTGGAAAACCTGAAGGATTTTGTATATGGTACCGAACTGAAAGAACAGGAATATGCCGATGTCAGTGCGGCAATGGCCCAGGCCTATATCAACCTGCAATATAAAGACAGTGCCGTACGCAAACTGAAGATCGCCGCGACCCTCACCAAAAAAAATGACGAAAAAGGAAGGTACAATTATATCATTGGGCAGCTCTATGACGCCCTGGAAGAGAAGGACAGCGCCAACCTGGCTTACGGTAAGGTTATTGCCCTGAAACGGAAGTCGCCGCGGACATATATGATAAACGCGGAACTGCAAAAAATGCGCAATACGGAGATTTCCGATAGTACGGAAAGGAGAGAAAGGCTGGAATTCCTGGACAAGATGGAAAACAACCGCGAAAACCGTCCCTTTCTCGACAAAATATACCACTATATCGCGGACTTTCACAAACAATCCGATTCCATACGGCTGGCCGAAGAATACCTGAATAAGTCCCTGAGGGCCAATGCGGATGACTGGAGGTTAAAAGCGATGTGCTACGAAGAACTGGCCGAAATGAATTTTGACCGGAACGAATATAAAAATGCCGGGGCTTATTACGACAGTACACTGACACAGCTTAAGGATGACCGCCGGAAAATAAGGGTCATACAAAAGAAGCGCGATAACCTGGAAGATGTTATCCGCTACGAAGATATCGTTCATGTAAATGACAGTATACTCCACCTGGTCTCTTTGCCGGAAAGCGAGCGTGTGGCCTATTTTGAAGCGTATATCGAAGAGATACGCGCGGCGGATGAGAAGCGGAAGGAAGAAGAGGAAAGAGCTGCCGAAACCGGGACTTTTAATCCTTTTGAAGAACAGGTAAACACCATAGGGCAGAGCGGTAGCGAAGGCGGAAAATTTTACTTCTATAACCTGATCGCCCTGGGGCAGGGAAAAACCTCGTTCCGGAAGATGTGGGGAGATCGGGAGCTCGGGGATAACTGGAGACTTTCCAACAAAAGTATGATCTCCCGGCAGGATAGCACGGAGGAAACGCCACCGGAGGCGGTAGCCCTGACGCCGGATGAACGGTATAATGTCAATTTTTATACCGACCGCCTGCCGACAGACGAACTGGTGCTGGACAGCCTGAAAACGGAAAGGGATTTTGCCAATTACCAGCTGGGACTTATTTACAAGGAAAAATTCAAGGAATATCCGCTCGCTATCGGAAAGCTTGAGACCGTGCTGGACAGCGATCCGGAAGAAAAACTGGTATTGCCTTCCAAGTACCATCTTTTTCGGCTTTACGAAACAGTAGGGTCCGATAAGGTGGCGGGGGCGAAAGAAGATATTATTAAAAACCACCCCGGTTCGCGGTATGCGGAAATACTGGAAAACCCGGAAGCCATTCTGGCCGGGGAAGCAAATGACCCGGAAACGTACTTCACGTCGCTCTACAAGAAGTTCCGGGAACAACAATATGAAACGGTGGTTGAGGAAACCGAACGCTATATAAAACAACATCCCGGCGAGGAGATCATTCCCCGTATGGAGATGCTCCGGGCCACCGGTCTGGGCAGGCTGTACGGGCTGGACCGTTTTAAAGAAGAACTGAATGCCATTGCCCTTAACTATCCGAATGATGATGTGGGCAAAGAGGCCCAAAGAAAACTCGATGAAGCCGCTGCACTGGGAGGCGATGCCTTTGTGGCGGGAGAGGAAGGACCCGGACGCTGGAAACTCGTTCTTCCGGTCGGTAAGAACAATGTTACGGGAACGAGGGAGCTTATGGAGAACATGGAATATTTTGCCCTGAAATATCCCTATTATAAAAACCTGAGGGTATCCAGGGACGTGTATGACACCGATACCGTATTCGTTGTAGTGCACGGACTACGGAACAGTAAAGACGCGGAGACATACAGGGAATTGGTCAATAATGACAAGGAATGTGTGATTGACACCGAAAATTTCCTTATTTTGAGCCCCGATTACAGAACAGTACAGGTGCACAAGAATGTTGCCGCCTTCAAAAACAAGGAAATACCGCAGGAACCATAAACATAATTTTATAATCATTAAACTTACCCCAAATGTTTTCAGAATCCAAAAAGGGAAAAGTAATTACGGAAACTTTTCCGCAGGCCAACCGTATTGAGAAGAACACCCGGATTAGCGGTGATATTGTTTCCGATGCCGATATCCGTATTGACGGAAAAGTAGAGGGCAATGTAAAGTCTTCAGGACGGATCGTGATTGGAAAAGACGGTTTTATTAACGGTAAGATAGAATGTGTAAATGCCGACATAGAAGGCAAGTTTACCGGTGAATTACTGGTTGCCGAGCAATTGTCGCTGAAGTCCTCGGCCATCATCGAGGGCGATGTGGTTGTGTCCAGACTTTCCGTAGACCCGGGAGCGGCATTCAACGCCAACTGCACGATGAAAGGCACTGATGTGAAGTCCTTCAACAAACCCGTAGCAGAACCGGAAAAAGCAGGTAAAATCGCTTAAATTATCCGTATTGTTCTTTCCGGCCTCCGCGGGCAGTGAGGCAGGAGAGGGCTTTCGTGAAACAAAAGGCCGTGGTTCCGGGATATCTTTTATATTTGCAGGCCGAGAACCCAACCCAGTATGCGGATGAAAAGACATGTGTTTGCCTTTTTGAAATTAATATTACCCCTTACCGCAGTGTTGTGCGGGCTGCAATATGCACTTGTTACTTACGGAATTTCCGGCTATGATTTCCGGCTTTCCACCATAGCTATTTACGCTTTTCACCTTGTGGTGACTTTCCTGATTTATTTGTTTTTACTTTATGTCAGCAGAACAGCGGCCGATAAGACGGGATATGCTTTTATGGGATGTAGTTTGCTGAGAATGATGGCCTCCGTGATTTTTTTGTGGCCTCTTATAGCGCAGGAAGGCCGCTTTATCGGCGATGTCCTGGCTTTCTTTGTTCCGTATTTCATTTTTTTAACGATCGAAGTCCTTTATGTGGTAAAATTCGTTCAGGAGGGTCAGAAATAAAAAATCCGGAAAAATCTTTGTTTATGAACAAGGAATTGTTAATTAAATTTTTACCTTTGCGCCAAAATTTCGAGACCAGGTATTTTTTAGAAATAAAGATATGTCGATAACACGAAAGTCTGTCAAAATTATAGCTTTTTTAACACTGTTGATCTCTTCATCCGTGTATTCCCAGGAACATCCTAAAGATCATTCCGGTGATACTGGGGAAGAAGCTTTCAATCCCACCGAAACTATCATGCACCACATCAGCGATTCGCATGATTTCCACATTGCAGGTAATTTGTCGCTGCCGCTGCCCGTGATCTTATGGACAGATAACGGCCTGGTGACTTTTATGTCAGATGCGTTTCACCATGATGAAACCGGGGATGTGGTTGTGGAGAAAAAAGGGATGAAATTCGTACGCTATCACGATGAGATCTATTATGCCGGGGAGCAAGGCGAACTGGCCTTCGATGAAGAACATCATCCGTTGAATGACAGACCGCTCAATTTTTCCATTACCAAGAATGTATTCACCCTGTTTCTTTCTGCCGCTTTTATGCTGCTTATTTTTATACCTGTAGCCCGGTCGTACAGGAAAAACCAGGGAGCGCCCAAAGGACTGGCTGCATTTATGGAGCCTTTGATCCTTTTTGTGCGAAACGACATAGCCATACCCAATATCGGAAAGAAAAAACACGAAAAGTATATGCCTTATCTGCTTACCGTATTCTTCCTGATATGGCTGGGTAACCTGTTCGGACTTATTCCGTTCTTCCCCTTTTCCGGGACCCTGACCAACGATATCGTGTTTACCGGGGTGCTGGCGGTATTTACCTTTTTGATTACCACATTCAGCGGGAATAAGCATTACTGGGGGCACATTTTTGCGACGCCCGGAGTACCGAAGCCGTTACTGCTTATCATGATACCCGTAGAAGTACTGGGGATGTTTACCAAACCTTTCGCCCTTATGGTGCGTCTTTTTGCCAACATCACCGCGGGACATATCGTGATCCTGAGTTTGTTTTCACTGATATTTATTTTTAAAACCGCTGCGGTAGCGCCCGTGTCCATAGCCTTTGCCTTGTTCATGTTTGTGCTGGAATTGCTGGTAGCGGCATTACAGGCCTATGTGTTTACCCTGCTGTCTGCCCTGTTTATCGGCCAGGCCGTAGAAGATCATCACTAGGAAGCGTTTTTGTTCAGAGTTTTAATTTTTTAATAACTATAAATTTTTAATTATGATTTTAGCTGGAATAGGAGCCGGATTGGCTGCGATTGGTGCAGGGATTGGTATCGGTAAGATCGGTGGATCTGCGATGGATGCTATTGCACGTCAGCCCGAAGCGGCTTCAAAAATTCAGACTGCGATGATTATTGCAGCAGCCCTTATCGAAGGTGTTGCACTGTTTGCAGTGGTTGTAGCGCTTATCGCATAATAATCTGAAAGAAAACACACTCCGTAACGGTTGGTTACGGGGTGGTTTTTGTTTATTTGTAAGGAAAGGACTTAAAATATCTATAAAAAATGAATGTTACGCATCCTGAAAGTTTGATATTTTGGACGGTACTGGTATTTGTTATCCTGCTGGTATTATTGCGAAAATATGCATGGAAACCTATACTCGGTGCAGTAAAAGGCAGGGAAACGTCTATCAACGATGCCCTTGCGGCAGCCGAAGAGGCCCGAAAGGAAATGCAAAACCTCAAGGCCGATAACGAGCGTATCCTCAAAGAAGCCCGTGCGGAAAGAGATACCCTGTTGAAAGAGGCCCGTGAGATGAAGGAAAAGATCTTAGCCGACGCCAAAGAGGAAGCCCAGGAGCAGGGGAACAAGATCATTGCCCAGGCCAAAGCGGCTATCGAAGGAGAGAAAAAGGCGGCCCTGGCCGAACTGAAAAACCAGGTAGCAAGCCTATCCGTAGAGATTGCCGAAAAAGTGGTAAAACAAGAGTTTTCCGATAAAGACAAGCAACTGGAGCTGGTAGAGAACATGCTCGGAGAAGTAGGGACTACTTTAAACTAAAACGATCATGGCAGGAACAAGAGCAGCTATACGTTATGCGAAGGCCGTCCTGGCCCTGGCGCACGAACAGGATGCCGTAGCGGCCGTATATGAAGATATGGGCCTGGTGAAAAATACGGTTGCCCAAAGCAGGGACCTGCAACTGGTGCTTAAAAGCCCCGTTGTGAAGTCCGAAGTTAAAAAAGCGGCATTACAGGAAATATTCGCTTCCGTAAACAAGATATCTGCAGACCTTATCAGGGTGCTTGCCGAAAATAACCGGATAGCACTGTTGGGCGAAATAGCCCGCCAGTATGTTGCCCTTTACGATGAAAGCCACGGAAAACAACTTGCCGTAGTTACCACGGCTGTACCGTTGACCGACAGGCTGAAGGCGAGCGTGCTGCAAAAAGTAAAAGAGCTCACCGGAAAAGACGCGATACTGAATAACGTAGTGGATGACAGCATTATAGGCGGTTTTATTCTGCGTATGGGCGATTTGCAGTACAATGCCAGCATAGCGCACAGGTTCAGTGATTTGAAGAGAAAGTTTTCCTATAATTAATTAAGTATATAGTACAAATAAAAAATGAGGCTGGATACCCTGCTTACCGGCAGGCCCGATGTCCGGTCACTAAACACCAAGATTAAAGATGGCAGAAGTTAATCCGGCTGAAGTATCAGCAATATTGAAGAAGCAGTTATCCGGGTTTGAAGCAGGAGCTTCCCTGGACGAAGTGGGGACAGTCCTGCAGGTTGGAGACGGTATCGCAAGGGTATACGGACTTTCCAATGCCCAGTACGGGGAATTGGTGGAGTTTGAGTCCGGCCTGGAAGGTATTGTACTTAACCTGGAAGAGGATAATGTAGGGGTAGTATTGTTAGGTCCTTCTAAAGAAATTAAAGAGGGGGCAACCGTAAAACGTACCCAGCGGATCGCTTCCATAAAAGTTGGAGAAGGTATCGTAGGACGTGTAGTGAATACCCTGGGTAACCCTATCGACGGAAAAGGAAGCATTGAAGGAGAGTTATATGAAATGCCCCTGGAGCGCAAAGCCCCCGGAGTAATCTTCCGCCAGCCGGTAAACGAACCGTTGCAAACAGGTATCAAAGCGGTAGACGCCATGATCCCTGTAGGCCGGGGACAGCGGGAACTGGTGATCGGTGACCGTCAGACCGGGAAAACTACGGTTTGTATCGATACCATCCTGAACCAGAAAGAATTTTATGATGCGGGTGTGCCCGTATATTGTATATATGTGGCTATAGGGCAAAAAGCTTCTACAGTCGCAGCCATTGCCAAAACACTGGAAGACAAAGGAGCGCTGGCTTATACGACCATTGTTGCCGCAAACGCTTCCGATCCTGCGCCTATGCAGGTGTATGCACCGTTTGCAGGAGCCGCGATAGGAGAGTACTTCCGGGATACCGGAAGACCCGCACTGATCATTTTTGATGATTTGTCCAAACAGGCGGTGGCCTATCGTGAAGTATCCCTGTTGTTGCGTCGTCCGCCGGGACGTGAGGCGTATCCCGGGGACGTGTTCTACCTGCACTCCAGGTTGCTGGAGCGTGCTGCAAAAGTTATCGCCGATGATCATATTGCAAAGGGAATGAACGACCTTCCGGATGTGTTGAAACCAATAGTAAAAGGAGGAGGTTCTCTTACCGCCCTTCCGATTATCGAAACCCAGGCAGGTGACGTTTCTGCGTATATCCCGACCAACGTGATATCCATTACGGACGGACAGATATTCCTGGAATCCGACCTGTTCAACTCCGGGGTTCGCCCGGCGATCAACGTGGGGATCTCGGTATCGCGTGTGGGAGGTTCGGCCCAGATCAAATCCATGAAAAAAGTGGCCGGTACGCTGAAACTCGACCAGGCCCAGTTCCGTGAACTGGAAGCCTTTGCCAAGTTCGGTTCCGACCTGGATACGGCTACCCTCAACGTTATTGAGAAAGGTAGACGTAACGTGGAAATACTGAAACAGGCGCAAAACGATCCTTACACTGTGGAAGACCAGGTAGCGATTATCTATGCGGGTTCCAAGAACCTGTTGCGAAACGTGCCTGTCGGAAAAGTAAAAGAATTCGAAAAAGATTACCTGGAATACCTGAATGCCAAACACAGAGACATCCTGGACCTGTTGAAGCAAGGTAAACTTACCGATGAGGTTACGGATACATTGAGCTCGGTGGCTAAAGAACTTTCGGGAAAATATAACTAATATGCCCATGTGATAATTTGATCATGCGGTATTATTGACACCTTATCAAATCGGCTAATTAAACAAAATGGCAAACTTAAAAGAAATACGCGGAAGAATAGTGTCGGTATCCTCAACGATGCAGATCACCAGTGCCATGAAAATGGTATCTGCTGCAAAGTTGAAAAAAGCACAGGATGCCATCACCGTTATGCGGCCGTATGCCGAGAAACTCACCGAATTGTTGCAGGGACTGAGTACGACACTGGAAGGTGACTCCGGTAGTCCTTATGCCGAACAACGGGAGGTGAATAAAGTACTCGCCGTAGCCATAACATCCAACCGTGGGCTTTGCGGAGCTTTTAATACCAATGTGATTAAGGAAGGGAAGCAGGTTGTTGCAGGAACGTATAGTGACAAACAGGTGGATTTTGTGACTATCGGTAAAAAAGGAGACGATGTACTTCGTAAATCCTACACCGTTATAGAAAACCACAACGGGGTTTACGATGACCTGACCTTTGATAATGTTTCGGAGATAGCCGAACGCCTGATGGCTATGTATGTGAACGGATCTTACGACAAGATCGTATTGCTGTATAACCACTTTAAGAATGCCGCCACCCAGGTTGTAAGGACAGAACAGTTTTTGCCCATAGTTCCCGTGGAAGGAGAGAAGGAACTGGCTTCCGATTATATTTTTGAGCCTTCCAAGGAAGAGATCGTGGAGACCCTGATCCCCAAGTCGCTCAAGACACAATTGTACAAAGCCATCCGCGATTCGTTTGCTTCCGAGCACGGTGCGCGTATGACGGCAATGCACAAAGCAACGGATAACGCAAAAGAACTGAGAGACCAGTTGAAGCTGACCTATAACAAGGCACGCCAGGCTGCCATTACCAACGAGATCCTGGAGATCGTAGGTGGTGCGGAGGCGCTGAACGGTTAGGTTCCGTGGTATAAATTACCGGACCGGTGGGTTCGGAGTTTTTCAGAAAGATCGATTTTTTTCAGATATGGTAAAAACCCGTGAGATAGTATCCTGCGGGTTTTTTTAATGCCCGGATGGATGCACTGAGTGAGCTTTGAAATGCTCCGCCGGGATAGTAGACGGTGTTCTGTGAAAATGGCATCATATTTGAAAACAGTATATTTACATACTGAACTCGTTTAAACTTTTTTGATTGAAGCGAAAAATAGAGATTTTTGTTCCAAATTTTGGCTTTTTTGCTCCCGATAATTATCGGGAGCATAGCAGAGCTACGGAGTAATAAAGTTCATTTAGTGAAGTTTATACCGGATATAGATTCGGGACAGATGATTAAACCTATAAGTCTATGAGAAGCGTTATACATATCATTGCAGGTATTTTCGTGATTTCTGCTTTTGCACAATGTGGCAATGCAAAGAAAACATTGTCTGCCCGGCCCGAAGCTTTGCAGCTGGGGGATGTTGTGTCGGAACCCTGGCGGACGGAGGGAAGCGCTGCTGCCGGGACAAACTTGTTTATTCCCGTTATTTCGGGGAGTGATATATTTCTGGACAGTGTATATTACCGGGGCAGGAGAGCAAAACTTGAAAAAGTTCAGCGGGGCAACTACCTGGTTTATATCGGCAGATTTGAAAACAGGCCAAAACCGGATATTGTTATGCATGCCGATCCCCGGAAAGAGGTAGGTAACCGTCCCCCGGAATTCCGGAAACCCCTGCCGTTTGAACTGGAAGAAGACGAAGCCGTGGTCAGTTTTAAGGAAAGAGATGTCGTAAAATATTTCAGGATAGCCCGCGTAAAAGAAGGAGCTCCCGTGGTAAATCCCCGAAAGGAATAATCTTAAAGTGGTTTCCGGTACTCGGAAAGTCGGGTCAGCGCCCCGGTTCCCCGTTGCTGAGCGAAGCCGATTCCCGGTTGCTGAGCTTGCCGAAGCACAGTTAGGGATTTTCAGTACTTTTCCATACTTTTATCACCCAGAAATCCGGTGAACTGTTGGGTGCACTTAAAAAACTTTTTAAGCATACATTTATTTACGGACTGGCAACGGTTTTGCCCAGGATGCTCAACTTTATCCTGGTGCCGCTCTACACCGATATTTTGCCCAAGGAAGAATACGGCGAACTCAACATTGTTTATTCCTGGATAGCCCTGTTTAATGTGATTCTGGCTTACGGTATGGAAACCGCCTTTTTCCGCTTTTTCAATGCGGAAGAGAATAGCGCAAAGGTGGTGAGCACATCATTTTCTTCCATTGTATTTACGACGTTATTGTTCCTTCTTACCGCGCTTTCCATGCGGGGATTGCTGGCAGAATGGGCCGATATAGATACGGAATATATCGTATATACCATTTGGATACTGGCGTTGGACGCGTTTGCCATTATACCTTTTGCGAGGCTGAGGGCCATGCAGAAACCGCTGGTATATACTTATATCAAAATAGGCAATGTAGCCGTTAACCTCGGGCTTAATGTTTTCTTTCTGGTGCTTCTTCCCGCACTTGCATCGGGAGATGAGAAAAATATGTGGGATTACCTGTATGTGGAAGACTTCCAGATCGCTTATATCTTTATTTCCAACCTGGTGGCCAGTGCCCTGACCTTCCTTGTCCTGGTCCCCGGATTCCGGAATATAAAATGGCATTTTGACAAGGTGCTGTGGAAACGGATGATGCATTATGCCTGGCCGGTGCTCATAGCCGGCCTGGCGTATACCGTGAACGAGGTTTTCGACCGCCTGTTGCTGGATTACCTGCTGCCCGAAGATATAGCCAAAGGAGAGGTAGGGGTGTATACGGCCTGTTACAAGATAGCTACATTTATGACCCTCTACGCCACAGCTTTCCGGCTTGGCGTGGAACCCTTTTTCTTCAGTTACGCAAAAAATAAGAATGCCCCCGAAACATATGCGCTGATTACACAGTATTTTGTCATTTTCGGCGCCTGTATATTATTGGGGGTGATGGTGTATATTGATATTCTGAAAGTATTGCTTATCCGCAATGAGACCTATTGGGAAGCACTGGGCATCGTGCCTATGGTTATCCTGGCCAACCTGTGCCTCGGTATTTATCACAACCTGTCCGTCTGGTATAAAGTGACCGATAAAACACGTTATGGGGCGTATATATCCGTTATCGGGGCGGTGATTACACTGGCGCTCAACTTTATTCTTATCCCGTTAATAGGTTACAATGGCTCGGCTATAACTACCCTTGCAGCTTATGGGAGTATGATGGTCCTTTCTTATGTCGTGGGACAAAAGCATTATCCCGTGCCATACAATGTGAAGAAAATAAGCGTTTACCTGTTTGTTTCCGTTTTTTTCTCCTTCCTTTCTTTTTATGTATTTGATAGCGATATTGTTGTAGGAAGCGGGCTACTTTTAGTATTTTTGGCACTGGTGTTCTACCAGGAAAGAAGAGAATTGAAAAAAATATTCCTGCAAAGGTACCGTTCCTGATAGTGTAACGGAAGGAAAAACAGGAAGTGTATAATAATGCGAATTAAGAGTTAAAAAGGGATATTGGAAATTAGCTGTATATCAATGCTTAAATTCTGAAAAATACATTTGATCCATCTTAACGCTTTGATTTTAGTACATGACAAAATTAGATTTTCGCACTATTTGTCGGAAAATCAATTTTACCCTAACCCTAAAGGGAATCTGATTTTCCTCGATTTCTCCCTTTAGGGATGGGGTTGAAAATCAAGGAAAATCCTGCGGAATTGAATTTTGTCATGTACTAAGCTCTTTGATAATAAAGAAAAATAGAAATACAACCCTTAATTCGCATTAATAATAAACCCATAACCGGAGAGGTGCAGCAGGATTTTCTTTGGATCGTCTCCCCGGGGTAAAAAACATAAAAACATGACAGTAAAAATAATTAACAGGTCCAAACATGCGTTACCAAACTATGAAACTCTGGCCTCGGCCGGAATGGACCTCAGGGCAGACCTCGGAGAACCGGTATTGCTGAAACCCCTGCAAAGGGCTTTGGTAAAGACCGGGCTGTTTATAGAATTACCCGTAGGGTTCGAAGCGCAGGTCCGCCCTCGAAGTGGGCTGGCTGCCAAAAAAGGAGTTACCGTACTTAATGCCCCGGGTACCGTAGATGCGGATTATCGCGGAGAAATAGGGGTTATCCTGGTTAACCTTTCCGATACGGATTTTGTAGTGGAGGACGGGGAGCGAATTGCACAGCTGGTCATAGCCAGGCATGAAAGGGCCGAGTGGGAAGAAGTGGAAACCTTATCAGAAACCGTACGGGGTGAAGGCGGATTCGGAAGTACGGGAGTAAAGTAAACGGATGGTCTTTGTTCGGTGATCCGGCCCGGCCGGATGCCTGAAGAGAAAACATAATACGAACGAATGCTATAATATGAATATGTTTGGTACATGACAAAAATCGAGTTTCAGTAATTCCTTGATTTGTTACCCCAGCCCTAAAGGGAGCAAATCGAGGAAAATCAGGCTCCCTTTAGGGCTGGGGAAAAACTGATTTTCCGGTTAAATTATGCAAAAACAATTTTTGTCATGTATTAAAATGAATACGGGGAAAAGTATGCCGTTACCCTCTGAAGGAGGAACTGCGGAAATACGGTTCCCGGTATGAAAAACACAACACACATGAAAATAATAGTACCCATGGCAGGCCGGGGTTCCCGGCTTCGCCCGCACACGCTTACGGTGCCGAAGCCGCTGATTCCCATTGCGGGAAAACCTATTGTACAACGACTGGTTGAGGATATCGCCGGAGTGCTGAAACAAGAGGTCGAAGAAGTGGCTTTTATTATTAAAGATGACTTTGGCCGGGAAATAGAAAACACCCTGATTGCCATTGCGGAGAACCTGGGGGCAAAAGGGACCATTTATTACCAGGACAAACCCCTGGGAACGGGCCATGCGATCATGTGTGCGGCCGATTCGCTTTCCGGTCCTTGTGTGATCGCCTATGCCGATACGCTCTTCAAGGCCGATTTTTCCCTCGATGAAAGTGCGGACAGTGTAATATGGGTAAAACAGGTAGAAAATCCGGAAGCCTACGGAGTCGTGGAACTCAATGATGAGCGGGAGATCGCCGGTCTCGTTGAAAAGCCTGCCGTATTTATTTCCGATCTCGCCGTAATAGGTATTTACTATTTCAAAGATGCAGCTGTGCTGAAAGCAGAACTGCAGCGCGTACTGGATGAGAATATCATCCACGGCGGGGAATACCAGATAAATGACGGTATCAAAGGCATGATGGAAAAA
The DNA here is from genome assembly GCF_052983395.1 of Sinomicrobium halophytocola. Lineage (NCBI taxonomy): Bacteria > Pseudomonadati > Bacteroidota > Flavobacteriia > Flavobacteriales > Flavobacteriaceae > Sinomicrobium > Sinomicrobium halophytocola. Next base: position 95,089 of record NZ_JBRKIT010000034.1, on the reverse strand, counting down.
GGCATGAAATTTGTTCCCGGAAAAGTGGACGAATGGATGGACTGCGGTAACAAACAGGTCACTCTGGAGACCAACAGCAGGATGCTTGGTTTTCTGGAGGAGGAAGGAAAAAAACTGGTGTCCGATACGGTGGATATGGAAAACTCGGAGATCATTCCGCCCTGTTATATCGGAGAGCATGTGGTGCTTAAAAATGCCAGGATAGGCCCGTATGTCTCTCTCGGAGATGGTTGTTTCGTAGAAAATACGGCAATTAAAAACAGCTTGGTACAAACCAGGGCCATCCTCAAAAATGCAAACCTGGACAATGCCATGATCGGCAACCACGCAAAATTTGACGGTTCATTCACCAGTGTGAGCATAGGGGATTATTCCGTATTGGAATAAATAAGTGCCGGGGCGCTGGTACAGTGCGCGGGAATCCATAAATTTGGGAGGTGAGAATAAAGATCTTCATAACGGCAATTTTCGGACTGTATTTCCTGTATGGAGGTTACGGACAGCAGCCCGCTATGGCTATGGAAAGCGCTGAGATCTCTACGGAAGATTATTCCGATGAGTTCCAGGAACATTTTTTTGAAGCGCTGAAACAGAGGGGGATTGAGAACTACGATAAAGCCGTAGATGAGCTGCTGAAGTGTAAAAAACTGAAACCGGATAACGATGTGGTTGATTATGAACTGGGGCGTAATTATAAGGAGCTGAAAGCGTACGACCAGGCAGAGACTTACCTGCTCGCTGCCGTAGAAAAGAACCCGGAAATATGGTATCTCGATGCCCTTTTTGGTGTTTATGAGGCAAGAGGCGAAACGGATAAGGCTATTGAAGTAGGACAACGGCTGGCGAAATCCAACGGCAAGTACAAGGAGAATCTCATCCGTATTTATACAGATACAAGAAGATATGAAGAGGCCCTTACGCTTATAAAGGAACTGGATTCCCGGCTCGGAAAATCGGAAGAGCGGGAACAGCAGAAGCTCTGGATAAATACGAGGTTACAAAAAAATATTTCCGAACCGGCAAAAGAACCGGAAACAACCGTATCCGGAGAAACCGGAGAGGGGAACGAGCTGGAGGAAATATACCGGAAAATAGAGGGTTATAAAAAACTCTTTAATCACCGTGAAGTACTGGAGAGGGCTACGGAAGCCCTGGAAATATATCCTTCCCAGCCGAAGCTGTATTATGACCGCGCCCATGCCCTGAACCGGTTGAAAAGACACAAAGAAGCCATTACCACTTTGCAGACCGCCCTGGACTACCTGATAGACGATACCCGCCTGGAAAATGATATCTACCGGGAATTCGTCATCGCCTACAATTCGCTCGGAGATGATAAAAAAGCCCGGGAATATACCGGGAAAATGAAAAATTAGATACGGAGTAACGGGAAAAATATGAAGCAGATACGAAAAATATGGATACTACTGCCTGTAGTACTTGTGCTGTCACTACAGTCGTGTAAAACCACCAAGGCCATAGCAGAAGGAGAAGCCGTTCGCGATCTTTCGGCCAGGCAGATCATTAAAAGGCACTATAAAAATGTGCCGGAATTCAAAAACGTAGCGGGGCGAATGAAGGTGGATTATGACAACGGAGATGTTTCACAGGGATTTAACCTCAGTTTCCGCCTGGAAAAAGATAAAGCCATCTGGCTGAGTGCTACGATGAGCCTGGCCAAAGTGTATATTACCCCGGAGAGGGTGAGCTTTTACAATAAGCTGGACAATACTTATTTTGACGGCGACTTTTCTTATTTAAGCGATTTTCTGGGTACGGAACTCGATTTCGAAAAAGTACAGAACCTGTTGCTGGGCCAGGCGATATTTGATCTTAATGAGGGAGATTATAATTCTCTGATAGTGAACAATAACTACCAGTTAAAGTCCGTTAATGAAATGAACCTGCTCAAGGTGTTGTTCCAGGTGGAGCCGGCCAATTTCAGAATGGGCAGACAATTGCTTTCCGATCCTTCGGAAGACAGGGCGCTCAATATCGAATACAAGACATACCAGCTCGTAGAAAAAGAAATTTTTCCGGATGAAATAGGGATTACGGTGGAGGAAGGAAGCAGGAAGACCAATATAGATATAAAGTACAGGAATGTGGAATTTGATAGGGAACTGACCTTCCCTTACAGCATTCCCAAAGGATATAAGGAGATAACTTTAGATAGTGCCAGATAGGCCGATATACGCTAAACTGTAGGCTGCATAATGAAAGAACGTATTTTTTTACTGGTGATGGTTCTCCTTTCTTTTGGTATCGGGAATGGAAATGCACAGACCCGGGAGCAAAAGGAGCTGGAAGCCAAAAGGGAGCGGTTGCAGGAAGAAATAAAGCAGATCAACAGCATGCTCTCCCAACAGAAAAAAGAAAGGCAGAATGTAGTTACCGAAGTGGAAGACCTCAACCAAAAGATCAGGGTACGGCAGGAGCTTATACAGGTAACCAACCGGCAGGCCAATCTTCTCAACCGCCAGGTGAACAACAATATGAAAAAGATCGGTGACCTGAGAAAGGAGTTGGCCGATTTAAAAGAGGATTATGCCGAAACCATAAGGCATACCTATAAAAGCCGGTCCAGGCAAAACCGCCTGATGTTCCTGCTCTCTTCCGAAAACTTCTTCCAGGCCTACAAACGGCTGCAATACATGAAGCAGTATGCCGATTACCGGAAAGAACAGGGCGAATCCATACAGACGAAGACCCTGGAACTGCAAAACCTGAACAAAGAGCTGATCGTACAGCGAAAGGAAAAGGAAACGCTGATCGCTGAAAACAAAAAGGAACAGGGATCACTGGAGAAGGAAAGGCAGGAGCAACAAGCCCTTATTGCCAGTATACGAAAGAAGGAGTCGCAGTACAATTCGCAGATCACACAGAAACGTAAGGAAACCCAGGCTATAGACCGGCAGATAGAAAAACTGATACGCGAGGCGATAGTCGAATCCAATAAAAAAGCAGGTAAGAGTACCAGTAATGTCACTTTTGCCCTGACCCCGGAAGCCAAGGTCATAGCCAATAATTTTGCCGCCAATAAAGGGAAACTGATCTGGCCGGTGGAAAAAGGAGTGAAGAGTAAAGGTTACGGGGAATATTCCGACCCCGTATACCCGGCGGTAAAGAATTTTAATAACGGAGTAATCATAGCCACACAGGAAGGGGAGAGGGCCAGGACGGTTTTTGACGGAGAAGTTTCCGCTATTATAGCGGTTCCCGGAGCCAACAAAGCGGTACAGGTAAGACACGGAAATTACATTACCACCTATTACAATCTCGGCAGGGTTTATGTGAAGAAGGGCCAGAAAATCTCCGCCAAGACCGAACTCGGAGAAATATTTACCAGTCCGTCCAGCGGAAAGACGGAACTGAAGTTCTTCCTGTACCGGGATACCAACCGGTTAAACCCGGAAGAGTGGATATACCGGATGTAGGGCAAACCAATACCTCCATATACATGTTGCCAACCGATACGTTGCTGCTGTTTTCACTTGCAGCCCTGATTATGGTCCTGACCCCGGGACCTAATATGATATACCTCATATCCCGTTCCCTTTCCCAGGGAAAAGAAGCCGGGATCATTTCCCTTTTCGGAGTGATTTGCGGTTTTTTGTTTCACATTGTCATGGTTTCTTTCGGACTGACAGCTATTTTTTTCGCTGTTCCTTATGCGTATATGGTGATAAAAGTGCTCGGGGTGGGGTATTTGCTGTTCCTGGCGTATAAAGCCGTAAGATCGAAGGAAAATGTCTTTAATCCCGACAGGACCCTGAAACGCGATTCGGGAATGAAACTGTTCCATATCGGGTTCCTGACCAATGTACTCAACCCGAAGATGGCGGTTTTCTACCTGTCCTTTTTTCCACAATTTATAAAACCCGAATACGGCTCGGTCCTGGGGCAGAGTTTCCAGCTCGGTCTTGTTCAGGTACTGATAAGCTTTTCCGTGAATTTTCTTATCGTACTTTTTGCTTCCCGGATGTCGGTCTGGTTTTCCAGGAATCCGTTCTGGGCCCGGGTGCAGAAATGGTTTATGGCCAGTGTGCTTACGGGACTTGCCGTGAAAATAGCGTTTACAAAAGCGAAATAAGGTCTTTTTCCTTGTAGCAAGGCTTCGCTTTTGCCGTTCTCCCCTGGCGCTCGTTTGTAACGAGTGCCTTCGATAGCACCCCGAACGGTATGCGGACGCTCTACCATGCTTTGGTCTGCGATGGACAACGCCAAACTATCGGCTAAAAAATTCCCGCAACGGTTATTCGGCGAGTATACCCTGTAGTTCCATTACGGGGAGGTCACCCAGGGCGCTCTCCCTGATCGTGTTTTTAGGAAAAACATACTTTTTTTCAAAGAGTATCCCTTCCGAAAAGAAGGTTACGAAAAATTCGTTGTGAAGTTTCAGGACATCTTCCTGTACCAGTTCTATTTTGGCATAATCCCTTGCGCCTACGACACCTATGCCGTGACGCATTACAGAAGTCCTGGTGTCGTTGTCATATCCTTTGGATACCACAAGTACCATTTCGACAGGAGTTTTTTTATTGTTTATGATGTAGGCATACCAGTCTTTCGAAAGGAATTCCTCGTTCCACTCCCGGACTACTGCTACATATACGTCATTTACAACGGGAATATCTATATCTTTCTTCATAACATCAAAAAAGGTGATTTCCGTTACAACCCTTCGGAATGCAGTTTATAAAACGGATTTGAACTGGCCTAAAAAGCGGACGTCATTTTCGCTGAGCATTCGTATATCCGGTATCTGGTGCAGTAATAATGCAATGCGGTCAATGCCCATACCGAAAGCAAATCCGGAATATTCTTTGGGGTCTATGCCGCAATTCTGCAATACATTGGGGTCTACCATACCGCATCCCATGATCTCCAGCCAACCTGTCCCTTTGGTCATCTTATAGTCTGTTTCCGTTTCCAGGCCCCAGTATACATCCACTTCCGCGCTGGGTTCCGTAAAGGGAAAATAAGAAGGGCGGAGGCGTATTCTGGACTTTCCGAACATTTCCGTGGTAAAATATTGCAATGTCTGTTTCAGGTCGGCAAAAGAAACGCCCTTGTCGATATACAGGCCCTCCACCTGGTGGAAGAAACAGTGCGAACGGGCGGAAATAGCTTCGTTGCGGTATACTCTTCCCGGGGAAATGGTACGTATCGGGGGTTTGTGCTCTTCCATGTAACGTACCTGTACGGACGACGTATGTGTACGCAGCAGGATATCCGGATCGGTCTGGATAAAGAAAGTATCCTGCATATCCCTGGCCGGGTGATATTCAGGCAGGTTCAGTGCCGTAAAGTTATGCCAGTCATCCTCGATCTCCGGTCCTTCGGATACATTGAATCCTATACGCGAAAAAATATCTATGATCTGGTTTTTGACAATGGAAATGGGGTGGCGGGAGCCCAGGGAAACAGGTTCCGCCGGCCGGGTAAGGTCCCCGTATATGTTTTGTTGACCGGCAGTGCTCTCCAGTGCTTCTTTTAACGTGTTGACTTTTTCCTGCGCGGCATTTTTCAGTTGGTTGATCACCTGTCCGAATTCCTTTTTCTCCTGGTTCGGGACACTTTTAAAAGCGGCAAAAAAATCATTGAGTACCCCTTTTTTACCGAGGTACTGAATCCGGAAAGCCTCTATTTCGCCCATCTCGGAAGCGGTAAATTGCTCTACCCGGGCTATGTGTTCCTTAATCTTATCTATCATCGAGCAACTTTTTTTGGATGCGGAAAAATCTATGTTGTTTCCGGTTCTTTCTGTTGTGCCCCGGAAAAAGGAGTAGGACTTCCTTACAATCGGGGTAGTAACGGGATTTACCGGAATACGGAAATTTGCCATCCATCTTTAACAGAAAGGCAAATTTACTTTTTTTTACTTATTCTATAAATTCTTTCTCTATAAAATACTGTACAATGGCCTCTTTCATGAGGACGGATTGTTCTCCTGCCTTCAGAAAAGGAAGTTCTTCTTTTGTTTTGTAATGTGGCCATCCGTCTTGGTCTATGTAGTCAAATTCATAATACCCGTAAGGTTCCAGAAGCCGGCATATGGCAATGTGCATGAGGTTTATCTTGTCGTCTTTCTTAAACTTCTTACCCAGTTGTCCCAATTCCTGTACCCCGATAAGATATATAATGGCATCGAGGTCCAGCGTGTCTCCGTCTGCAAACCTCACCGATAATTTTCGTATCAGGATATCCCATCGTTCCTTTAATTTTTCGTCTCTGGACATTTTTGTTTGTGTTAGAAGCTGGTAAAGTTACAAAGATTCGCGGTTTTCAGAAAGCGGAACAGAAAAGGAAACAGGGCAAACGCATTATAATTTCATATTCCAGGTTACAAGTTCCAGGTTCCCGGCAACAGGTAACTGCACCATTATCCGGTTAAAGGTCAAAACCTCAGCTTCTGAGGCAGGCCCATTTTATTACAGTTACTTTAGGTTCCCGAAACTTTAGCCACGGATTCGGATAGCAGGATCGGTTTTCTAAAAACTATTCGTCCATGTATGGCAAAACAAACTTTCAGTGTATTACAAAAAACCTATGGATTTCTAATCCATATACCTCTCCACCTCCCAGCTCCCACCTCCCAGCTCCCACCTCCCAGCTCCCACCTCCCAGCTCCCACCTCCCAGCTCCCACCTCCCAGCTCCCACCTCCCAGCTCCCAGCTCCCACCTCCCAGCTCCCACCTCCCACCTCCCAGCTCCCAGCTCCCAGCTCCCACCTCCCAGCTCCCAGCTCCCACCTCCCAGCTCCCAGCTCCCACCTCCCAGCTCCCACCTCCCACCTCCCCAACCAAAAAAACAACCGGCAAGGCTAAGAAGTTGTTTGGATTTTTAGACGTGTTTGCCCTGATTAAAAAGGGGGCAAAATCCGGGTCAACGTATTATTTGCATATATTTGTTTGATAGCGTTATTAAGAAAAAAGAATGAACTATATAGACGTAGCGATCGGGGTGCTTATCCTGTTTGGTATTATCCGGGGGCTTTATAAAGGCCTTTTTGTGGAAATAGCATCCCTGGTGGCCCTGATACTCGGAATATACTGTGCCATTCATTTCTCGTATGAAGTGGGAGATTATATGGCTAAGCATGTGGACTGGGAGGAACGATATGTGAACCTTGCCGCATTTATCCTGGTGTTTTGTGTGGTGATCATAGTGGTTTCGCTGGCCGGAAAGTTGTTGACAAAGATTGCCGACTTTGCGGCTTTAGGCCTGTTGAATCGTATACTTGGGGGGCTTTTCGGCGGTTTGAAGGTGGTGGTGATACTCGGTGCACTCCTCGTTTTTTTCGAAGCGACGGATAATGTGATAAGTTTTGTGGATGCACAGAAAAAACGGACCTCGGTGCTTTACGGTCCGGTAAAGGAAATAGGGGAAACGGTTTTCTTTTTCGTACTCAGGGAAAGTGAGGAAACCGAAATAATAAATATACCGGACAACAGTGCATAAATCCCGCAAATGATCACCGGTTGCCCCGGACCACCCAGGCTAAGGGTCACGTGCCGCGTTTCATTTCTATTTTATACCATGAACAAATACCTCTATACCCTATATAAATTTATCCATATCCGAAGGTCTTTTGTTGTTTTTTTATTGACCTTATTTTCTTTGTCGGTGTATGCAGGCCCTTTGACAGAATTTCCGATTATCCTATCACAAAACAACGATAACATTCGTGTGCTCGACAGTTTATTTCGTTCAGGAACGGGATTTATGCAGAAAAGAGAACTCGATTCGGCGGAACAGTGTTATAGGAAAGGATTATCTGTGGCGCAGAAGTTCCGCGATTCTTTGTATACAGGTCGTTTTCATAACGGTTTAGGGTCGGTTTTACAGGTGCGAAAGGAATATGATAAGGCACTGGACCATTACCATAAGGGACTGGGATACCTGGACAGAGATCGTTATCCTTCCGATATAGGAAAGGTGTATGTTAACCTGGGAGCATTATATGCAGGCCTGAAAGATTTTGATGAGGCCCAAAAGTACCTGGAAAGTGCCCTGGATATCCTGGATGAAGAAAATGTACTGAGGCTTCACGTTATGGGAAACCTGGCAGCTTTATACCTGGACCGCGGCAAATGGGATGCCAGCGAAGCGATAATCTTAAAGGGTATACCACTGGCGGAGAAGCTCCGTCAGGAATACGTGCGGTCGGTCCTGTATACCAACCTGAGTAATATTCATACGGAAAAGGAACAATGGGAAAAAGCCATTGCTGCGGGAGAACTGGCACTGCGGATAAAAGATAGCCTCTCGGTCGGAAACCCTGCGGCCGCTTACAATAATCTGGGACGTGCCTACGAGATGTCCGGGCGGTATGACATGGCTAATACGTACTACGGGAAAGCACTGGAACAAGCCACAGGAGAAGACCGGACATTGGTACTGCAGAACCTGAAGAGTGTGGCAAAGAAGCAAAAGGATTTTTCCGCAGCCCTGGATTATGCCGAAGAGCGCGATAAGTTAAGGGATTCCCTTCAGAAGCTCGATTATAAGGGAAAGGTGGCGGAACTCACCGAAAAATACGAATCCGGACAAAAACAGGCCAGGATAGATTACCTGCAGGCAGAGGGCAGGTTGCAGGAAAAACTGATTGACAGGCAACGGGTGCTGGTAGGCATTTCTCTTGCCTTGTTATTGCTGTTTGTCGTGCTGGTTTATATAGGGATCAAACAGAACCGAACCCGTCAGGCACTGGAAAAATCCAGGATACAGCAGCGTTTTCTGCTGGCACAACTTAATCCGCATTTTATTTTTAACGCCTTACAGACGGTACAGAACTTCATCTACAGAAATGAGACCGAAATTTCAGTGGAATACCTGGGCAGTTTTGGAAGACTGATAAGAGCTGTATTGGAAAGTTCGGACAAGGAAACCATTTCATTGGAAGAAGAAGTGGAAATGATGCACAACTTCCTGCATCTTCAACAGCTGAATTATGATCATAGCTTTAAATTTGAGATCACCACAGACCTGGCGGAGAACAAAGATTCCTGTTACATTCCGGTCATGCTCCTGCAGCCTTTTGTAGAGAATGCCGTGATTCACGGGGTAAAAGACGTTCCGGAAGGGGAAATACGGATCAACATCAAAAGTAAAGAGACAGGAAATAGGCTACAGGTGGAAATAAGTGATAATGGAAGAGGAATGGATTTGGAACAAAAACAACGGGCGGATGTTCTTCATCGCTCTATGGGTATGGAAATCGTAAATAAGAGAATACGCGAATTCAACAGGGCCGGTGAAAAAAAGATAAGGTTAGAAATTTATCCGTATCGGGAGCATCCGGATTTTCCGGGAACCCGAGTTATCTTAAGCCTGCCGGTCCTCGAGGGATGACGCGCGTAAGGTCCGGAATGGTCCGGAGCGATTGTAATAAAGCAAAATTTATATGGAAACAGCTATACCCGCCAGGGAAATATCCTGTCTTTTGGTAGAAGACGATTCCCGGACCAGGGAGTTCATAACCGCTGTACTAACGAAAAGGTTCAAAACATTGCTTTTGTACGAAGCGGGAGATTTGAAAGAGGCCGAAGAGATGTTCGGCAAAGGGCAACCGCAGCTTCTCCTTCTGGATATAAACCTTCCGGATGGCAATTCTTTTGAGTTGCTGGAAAAGCTTTACAGGAAAAAAGAACGCAATTTCAAAGTTATCTTTATTACGGCCTATGCTGATTATGCCATGCAGGCCTTTCGCTTCAGTGCGCTGGACTTTTTGCTTAAACCCGTAACACCCGGTGCCGTGGAAAATGCCGTGGCCAGAGTTATCGATACCCTTCAACAGGAAACATATTACCTGCAACTGGAGGCTTTTTTTCAGAACTACAGGGAAGAAGGAAACTCGGAAAAAAAGATTGTCCTGAAAACCTCCGACCGGATTCATGTCGTTAAGGCAAAAGATATTTGTTATGCACAGGCAGATAACAATTATACGATTTTTTCTTTGGAGCCGGATAAGAAGATCATGGTATCACAGCCTTTAAAAGTTTTTGAAGAAAAACTCTCTCCACTCGGTTTTATACGAGTACACCAATCTTATCTCGTCAATTTTTCTCATGTAGCTATGTATCGCAAAAAGGAAGAACACCTTGTCTTGAATAATGGATTCCGAATCCCTGTTTCCAAAAGCAAAAAGGCAAGAGTACTTTTGTTTTTTGACTCCCTGTGAGGATCGAATGCTCAGGAATTCCCCGTAATAACTCATCAGGATACCCCAAATACTAAAACAATGGGGGGTACGGTGTTTTTACAGGATATATCGGCTAATTTTACACCACAGAACCCAAAGATTTGTGTGATGAACAGTCCGTTTAAGGTGATATTTGTTGTGGTGGTTTGTTGTGTATTGCCCATAAAGAGCCAGGCACAAATATTTAAAAAAGTAATCAAAGAGGTTCAGAAAATCACCGCTAAAGTAGATCCTCATGCCTGGAAACCCGGTTCCGCAATAACCACGTCCATAAACGATACTTTGTACGGATTCAATTGGTTTGATAAGGATTTTTTCGATCCGGAAATAGCCGACACTATAGATGATTTCCGGTTAAAACCAGGTTACTACAAAGCTACTGTGAGATCGTATTGCCTGAAGGCAGGAGTATACGGACCTACTCAGGGAGATGGATATCAGATAGCAAAACTTAAAGGATTAAAAGCGGGGATTATACATTCTATTTTGAAAAAGTCTGTTGATTTTCCGGAGATACCCCAACCAGATATACAAACTCTTATCTGGGGGATAGAGGCAGGTGCGAAATTTTCTGATTATCCCCTGGATTTTCAGTCCCGGGTAAAACCTTTATTGACCGCCAAAGAAATATTGACCCTGCAGGTAAGTGTAAAGAATATTACCAATAAGCATCTGCCCGAAGCGATAAAGTCTCTTACAAATACGTATATGTCATTGCGGGACAAGATGCAATCGACACAGCTAAAATATAGTGAACTGGAAGCCATTGCCGTAAAAACCGGTATAGCGCCCTTGGGTCCGGGCAGTAAAATTATTGACAAGGGAATTTGGTCTTATATGGGTCAGGGTTTTTATTTGCGGAGTAATTCCAGGGGATATAGCGAGACAGCTATAGAGCTATACCGGCCTGCCCGATTGGATATTGTTAAGGATGAAAAAGGAAGGGTGACCACTATTTCTTATGAAGGAAATTCGATACAAATTCAGTATAATGATAAAGCTGGTGAAACGGTATTTTCATATGGCCGGTTCAATGTGCCCGTATGGAAAATGGAGACGATTACTTTTATAGGGCAAGAGCCCGGGCAGCGTAGGGTAATAGATAATGCTGCATGGATGTTCCGGGGATCTCTAAGTGAACTGGCCGGAGTCATGGAGACGACCCTACAGCTCGAAGAAAGGGAACAACCGGGTTTTGAAGGGCATGGGCCATATATGCCTGACATGCCCGGTATGATCTCTGATTTCTCCGTACAGGAAACTCAAAAACCCTCCTGGGAAAAGATGAAAGAAAGGTATCAACAGCTGAAAAAATGGATAGACCAATACAGAGAATACAAAGGATATGTAGATGAGGCAGGGGAGTTGACAGATGTTAAACCCACGGAAGAATACCTGAATGAAGCAGACTTAAATAAAAGAATTTACGACGCCATAAAGTCGGCTATGAACCCCACGGACTTTAAGGGGAGATCGAACTGGATGAGAAAACATTTTAAGATGACTATGGATATGTGGATAAATTCTATTTGTGCTTTAAAAGGAGGTTGTAATGACAATGAAGCTAAATCTCCGGATATCCCGTCGTATGTTGCGCAACCGGGGAATACCAGTAAGCAGAGAATAGGCCTTAGTGAATATAAGGAACAATAAAAAAATACAGATCACTGCAAATTTTAATTCGATAACCAAAACCAGAACAATGCTAAAAAAATCCGTTTTATTCGGTTTCGTAGCTCTTATGGGCCTGAATTCTTGTTTAAACAAAGAACAGAAAGAGGGAATAAAGGCTATAAGGGAAATAAACAAAGAAGTAGAAGAACATGAAGAAGTAGCCAGAAGTACGGAAGAGAATGGCTCCTTTAGTATAGGAATTGATGGAAAACAGTATGATAGTTCCGGGTTCAATGCCCAGTTGCTGGCAGGTGAGGGCACAAAGCGTATTTTAATATTAGAGGCTCCTTCGGAAGAGGGTGATATAAATATTCAGTTTCACTTTAGAGTGACTGCTCTCAAGGAGGGTACCTATGATGCGGGGAACTATATGAAACGGGCAGCAACGGGCGAAGACATAGAGAAGAAAGAAGTTATATGTACAGCATTATTTGACGAAATGATGGCAGAAGAAGGTTTCGTTACAGTCTCTGACCTCGATCTTAAAGGAAATCCCAATACCATTACGGGAAAATATGAATTTACCGTGCAGGAATCCAACGGTAAAATTAAAGTTCTTAAGGGCGAATTCAGTGAAATAGGTATTTATAAAGTGATGGGAGCTACAATGGAATAAATAAGGAATTCTTCACAACTGATTTAAATCAACAGGGGTGGTCTTAAGATAGAGTATATCCTCTGAAATACAGTTGTTTCGCAGTATTCCGAATGGTGCATAAACGTAGACACTGTTTAAATTTGGTGGTGTATTGATCCGGATATCACCCAAAACCGCAATCGGACGGTCATGGCCGGGAAGTCACTATTTTGGGTAGTATCCGATAATCATCTTTCTATTACTTCAGGCATATTATGATAGGTTTATGTTGATTTTTCTATCTTTAGAAACAAAATTCAGGTCGTTTCTAAATAATCCCAATTTTATCTGTCAATGAAAAACCATAAGTGTGCAGGAGTATTTTTTTTATGTCTTTTGTTATTGTTTTCGGGCCTGGCGGGCTGTTCCTCATCAAAAAAAATAGGAACCCTGAAACCGGAGCCGGGAAATGTAGCTCCTTTGGTTTATGAAAATACATATTCGTTTATCAATCTTCCCGTTGCCATTAAACTAAAGGATGTAGAGCGCATAACAAATACTTCGCTCGCAGGATTTATCTATGAGGATACGGATTTTAAGGACGACGACCTTAAAATGAAAGTTTGGAAGGACCGGGAGATTTCCATAACCAACGAGAACGGAAAGCTAAAAACCGTAATGCCGTTAAAGGCATGGATACAATATCGGTTTAATGCAAATACATTCGGGTTGCCCCTCGAAGATGTCAGGGATATTTCTTTGGATGGCACTGTTACTCTTATCAGTGATGTAGGACTGGTTAATTGGGAGTTGAGAACAAATACAAAATTAAAATCCCTGGTATGGAATGAAGAACCGACAATGAATGTCATGGGACAAAAACTGCCTGTTACCGGCCTGGTTAATTCAGCGGTTGTTTTGTTAAAAACGGTTATTGAAGGAAATATAGATCATGCTATAAAAGAATCCCTGGATTTTAAGCCCAATGTATTAGATGCCCTCGAAAAAATATGCACGCCTTTTCAAATGAGTGAAACTTATGAGAGCTGGTTGCGGATCATTCCGGAAGAGCTGTATACGACAGACGCGTCCTTAATAGACCAGGCTATAACTTTTAAAATGGGGATGAAATGTGCTATGGAAACCATTATCGGAGAGAAACCCGGGTCGAAGTTCAACAGGGAAAATATCGTGTTAAAACCGGTGAGTAAAATTCCTGAATCTGTTACGGCCAGTATAGCGGCAATATCGTCTTATAAAGATGCATCAAGAATCCTCACCAGGAATTTCAAGGGTTATGAGTTTGGAGAGGGTAGAAAGAAAATAATGGTCAAAGCTGTGGATATCTGGCAAAAGGAAAGGAAAATAATTATAGCTTTGGATGTGGCCGGGAGTATTAACGGTACGCTCTATTTAACAGGATACCCGCAGTACAACGAGGCCACCAAAGAGGTGTATTTTGATAAGCTGGATTATGTACTGGACACAAAGAACGCCTTGTTAAAGTCGGCACAATGGCTGGCTGGGAACCGTATATTACTCCAGTTGCAGGAAAAATGCAGGTATTCCATAGCGCCTAACCTCAAGGAGGGTAAAGAGAGCGTGGAGCATTATCTTGGAAACTACTCTCCCGTAAAAGGTGTTTTTGTAAACGGGTCCGTCCAGGAGATAAAACTGGATAAAATCCAATTATCGGCTACAGCTATAGTCGCTTTTATCAAGCTCAAAGGCAAGGTTTCTGTTACTGTTGATGGTCTGGAGTAAAAAAATAAAACCGCCCCGGTTGGATTAAACCCAATACACGTGACGGTTTTTATTTTCTACCTTAGGGGAATTAGGCGCGGATAAGCTCCTTAACAAACTCCACTTCTCCGGATTCCACATCGTAATAGCACCCTGCAACGCCTATTTCACCGGCTTCGAACATTTCGTTAAGTACGGGGCTTCGCTTTAGGATCTCACTCATGGTGTGAACGACATTGTGATGTGCGACGGCTTCCACAAATTCGGAGGAAGAAGTATCAGCTCCGGGTTTTTCTTTATTTACCTCATCTATGGAATCCTGCATTTTGCTGAGCAAGGCAGTAATATTTCCCATTTTCACACCCTTACAGGCGCTGGTTACCGCACCACATTTACTGTGGCCCAGCACTACGATAAGTTTGGATCCGGCTACCTTACAGGAATATTCCATACTCCCCAGTATATCTTCGTTTATTATATTTCCGGCTACCCTGGCGCTGAAGACATCGCCCAGGCCCTGGTCGAATATCAGTTCGGCCGAAGTCCGGCTGTCAATACAACTGAGGATTACTGCAAAGGGAAACTGCCCGTCTTTGGTCGCGTTTACCTGCTCCAGTAAGTCGCGGTTAGCCCTGAGATTTTGTATAAATCGTTGATTACCTTCTTTCAAAAATTCCAAAGCCTTAGACGGGGTTACCGTGGCCTGAGTTTCTGCGGTATGTGCTTTCATATAGGTATTTTTATGTGGTTTAAAAGTATCCTGTTTTGTTGTATTATTTATCATTGATCAGCTCGGAAATTACCTTTTTGTGTGATGTACTGCCGTTTTTACGGTAAGACATTACATTATCATGCTCTACGGAGACGTGGTTGGATATTTCCTCGTTATTGTCCAGCTGATAGGCATCTTTAAAGCCTGTGAGCACCACTTCGATACCTTTTTCCGGGGCAGTCACGGTTTTAAATTCCTGGATAAGGTCCAGGATGTCGTGTGCAATATAGACAGTATCGGAAGCGTCAATCACGACTTTGGAATTTTCAGGCAGATGGCTCAGTGTAAGTTTTATGGCCGCTTTGTTCAGGAAAGACACTTCCTGTGCCAGGTCCATATGAATGATATCTCCGCTTTCGTATTCTTCTTTACGGAAGAAATATGCGCGTTTGATATTTCCCCTGAGGATAAAGATAACACTGATAATCATTCCAAGCGCTACTCCTTTCAGAAGGTCGGTGAAGACTACGGCGCCAAAAGTGGCCAGGAAAGGAATGAACTGGTATTTACCTTTTAACCAGAAATACCTGAATGTTGCCGGTTTGGCCAGTTTATACCCTATGATAAGCAGAACTGCGGCCAGTGTGGCCAGGGGTATCCGGTTGAGCAGGAACGGAATGGTAAGGACACAAATCAGCAGAAGGAAACCGTGAATTATCGCAGAAGCCTTGCTTTTACCACCCGCATTGATATTGGTTGAGGTTCTTACGATAACAGTGGTGAGGGGTAAACCTCCTACGAGCCCGCAAATCACGTTTCCTATTCCCTGTGCCTTGAGTTCCCTGTTGGCGCTGGCATATCGCTTATAAGGATCCAGGCGTACCGAAGCCTCCAGGTTAAGCAAGGACTCGATAGAGGCCACTATGGCGATGGTTATGGCTGCAACCCAGACATCCGGATTGGTCACGGAAGCAAAACGGGGAAGCGATATCAGTCCCTGGAATTCTTCCGGAGTCGTAGGAACGGGAAGGTTGACCATGTAATTTTCGGTGATGGCCATGGAGCTTCCGGACAAAATAAACATTTCGTTGATGAGCGTACCTATGATTACGGCAACCAGGGCTCCCGGGATGAGTTTCAGCCGTTTCAGCGTATCTACTTTCTCCCAGGCGATAAGGATGCCGAGAGATATGAGGGCTACTACAATTACCCCGGGCCTTACGTCCTGGAAAGATGCGATAAGATCGGTAAAAATAGCCAGTCCGGAACCTATTTCCACATCAGATCCCAGGGCTTTAGGCACCTGCTTCAGGAAAATAATAGCACCGATACCGGCGAGCATTCCTTCGATGACGTTGGTGGGGAAATAGTTGGATATGGTACCGGCTTTGATAAATCCGAGTACAAGTTGTAAGAGGCCTGCGATAACCACAGCGGTAAGGAATACATCAAAAGCCCCGAGGTCTGTTATCGCCACCAGTACAATGGCCGTAAGACCTGCAGCCGGTCCGGAAACACTAACGTGCGACTGGCTTAAGTAACCAACGACAATACCACCGACAATACCTGATATGATACCTGAGAAAAGTGGTGCACCCGAAGCCATAGCTATTCCGAGACAAAGAGGTAAAGCAACCAGAAAAACAACAAGGCCTGCCGCAAAATCCGACTTCAGATTTGCGAAAAATGGGATTTTTTCTCTCATAAAAGTTAATTTTTAAAAAATGAAATGATAAATTCCGTGCCGGCAATATATCTTCGTAAGCACGTGGTGAAACCCCCCGTCAAGACCTGTTGAATACGGGAAAATGACGGTTAAATGAAATGATAACGAATAATGTCTGAACTACATTTGTTGTTGAAACAGACACTTACCCAACCGATATAATAAAGGGTTATAAATAGAAAAAAGGGATGTTACGCCCATTCGGGAGGCGGGCAAAACTTATTTACCAGGAAGGAATTGTGGAGAATTTCCACATAGCCTGTTGTCGTACTTTCGTTAAAAAGAGAAGCAAGAACAAAACAGGTTTCGTGCATACTTTTAATGATACGGTCGTCCATGACTTTTATAGTCTCCTTACTCTCTTCTTCCGTTGCGGAAAAGAATATGGAAACATCAGCATTTTTCTCTATGATGGTGACCACTGCGGGAGTCAATATAAATATCCCGAAGAGTACCAATAAAGAAATGGCAATGCTTTTGTATGTGGACTTTCTGAATAGCAATGGTTATTTTTTTAACCTTATAGATGCAAAAATAACAGGATTTTTTTAATGGAGTGTTAAGGAATATTTAAAACCGCGGATATGAAGTGTTTTTTAGGGAGTTTATAACTGTTGATGTTGTTTTTTATGATATTGATAGAGAGTGTATTGTGTTTGTGCAGGCGTTTACCTGAGCGTTCGCCCGGGTATTTTATTATAAAACTCCTTTTTTTGATGCTTTACATGGAGTGACAGCGGAATATCATCTCCGGGAAAAAGGATGCGTTCCTGTCCGGAATTTAGAGCCGGATATTGTAAATTTGCCGAAAAGAAGCGTAAATGACCAGGGAACGTGCAGCAGAAAAGACCATTTACTTTAGCTTAGTCAGTAATGCCACCCTGGCTATTATAAAAGGGATTACCGGTGTCCTGGGAAATTCTTATGCACTTATCGCAGATGCCATAGAATCCACTACCGATGTGTTTTCTTCGTTCCTGGTTTTGCTGGGATTAAAATATGCCGCCAAACCTGCGGATAAAAACCACCCTTACGGACATGGCAAGGCAGAACCTTTACTGACATTCGTGGTTGTCGGCTTCCTGATCATTTCGGCCGCGGTCATTGCCTATGAAAGTGTAAAGAACATAAGTACGCCGCACGAACAGCCAAAACCTTATACGCTTATCGTATTGGGAGCGATTATTTTATGGAAGGAGATATCTTATCGCGTGGTAATGCGGCGAAGCGCAGAGACGGAAAGCAGTTCCCTCAGAGCCGATGCCTGGCACCACAGGAGTGATGCCATAACTTCGGTTGCCGCCTTTATAGGGATATCCGTAGCCCTGTTGCTGGGTGAAGGATATGAGTCCGCAGACGACTGGGCCGCCCTCTTCGCTTCCGCTTTTATTATGTACAACAGTTACCTGATCTTCAGGCCGGCGCTCGGGGAAGTTATGGACGAACACCTGTACGAAGACCGTATAAAACGTGTTCGGGAGATAGCGGGACAGGTAGATGGTATTATAGCCACGGAAAAATGTTATATCCGCAAGACCGGAATGAAATTCCATATTGATTTGCATGCCATAGTCGATGCGGAAATTACGGTGAAAGAGGGGCACAAACTCGCCCATAATCTTAAAGATGCCTTAGCAGAGGAAATGCCGGACACGGAGCACATACTTATACATGTGGAACCTTTTGACGAATATATTACCAACAATACGGAACGCAAGCGCGGCGAAGACCAGGCCGTCGGGAACTAGACCGGGTTGGTATTCATTCATACTCTCAATAACAGTTGTTTAAAGCTCTTTCACATCTCCTCGCGGTAACCAGCCTGTTTTTCCGTCGGCCAGCTTGATGTGTTTCCAGTCATCAAGGGTTTCCAGTATCTGTACTTTGGTGCCGCTGTGCAGCAGAAAAGCCTGTTCGCTCCTGGAATTGGGTTCTGATTTTACCTGGGATTCTTTAGCAAAAATGATGGCAAAATTGGTATTTGTGCTTTTGTAGAATTGGAAGTAGGCTACATAAACACTGCCTATGAGACAGGCAACCGTAGCAATGCTGGCTACAAAAAATATCCTCTTCTTGGCAGATGAGCTGAGATAGTAGTAACACAAAAAGAATACGGCTGTCAGAAAGGCAAACGCAACGGCTATCCCCGCCCAGGTATCGTAATGAAAATGCCCGGTGAGGTTGTTCCAGAATTTGGAAAAGCCCGTTTGCGGAAGGGGTTCGATGGCATCTATGGTCATATTCTTTGCAAAGGCAAGATTATTTTTAACGTCCTGGTCGTCGGGTGAAAGTTGCAATGCTTTTTCGTAGTAATAAATGCTTTCCGGGATACTGTTCAGTTTGTAATAAGCGTTCCCGAGGTTATAATACACCGCGGCGGAATGCTGGCCTTGGTCCAGAATGGCCAGGTAGTTGTCGGCGGCCTCTTCGTATTTCCCGTCATTGTACAGGGAAGTCGCCTTTTCGAAAAGCTTTTCCGGTGACGGGTTCGCCTGGGCGAATCCGGTGAAGTGGAAGAGTAATACTATGACTATGGTCGCGATTCTCATGTTGTACTTTCTTAGGTCATTTTCAGGGTATTTCCTTATAAGTAACCCCCTGTAGTGTGGTTTGTGTTTCAGATCTGCTTGTCCATCTGGGAGATTACGGCAACCGCCTTGTCGTAATCCTGCTGCATGGTCACGTCCGAAGCCGGGGTGTACCGGGCGAGCTCACAACTCTCGAGGAGACCGATAAAACCTTCCGTACTTTCCGGATCAACTTCTTTTTCCTGAAGCAGGGCTGTTATTTTTTCTTTACTGAACTCCGAGGTTTCAATGTGTAACTTCGCTTTCAGGTAGTTGTGGAGGGCTTTTTCCAGCGCTATATAGAACTCCACTTTTTTACCGAGGGCCTTCCGTGCCTCGGACAGGTATTTTCTGGCCAGTTTGTTCGCTTTGCGTATTTTGTTGCCCCGCACATCGGCCGAAATTTTCTGTTTCTTTTTAATGATGAATATGGCCAGTGGAATACACAGAAATGGCAGTAATAACAAGGTATAGAACAATCCCGAACCAAAGAAATCGCTGGTTTGAACGGACGCCAGGGAAGGGGAGAGTTTGATAAACCTGAACTGGCTTCCGGCGGCGATAACATTTTGTTTGACATTACCCGGTGATCCCGAACCGGAAGCGACGGCCTGTTGAGGGCCTTCTGTTACGTTTATGGTAGCCTGGTCCGAACGGATAGTCTGATAGGATGCTGTTGAAGGATCGAAATATGAGAATGTCATATCCGGAATGGTATACTGGCCTTTGAACTGCGGCACTATCGTATAATTATCCGAGACGGTTCCCGACATGCCGGAGAGGGATGTAGAGATGTTTTCCTTGAATTCCGGGCTGTATACCTCCATAGAGCTGGGAAGTTCCATTTTGGGCAGGGAGAACAGCTTAAAATTACCCTTGCCTTGTACTTCTACTCTTAACTGGAATGATTCGGAAGCTTTTAAAGAACTCTTGGACGGGGTGACCTTAAAGCTGAATTTCCCGACGGCACCGCCGAAACCTGCGGGTTTACCCTGCTCGGGGAGCGCTTTGACATTGATGGTCCGGTTCCCGGCGGAAACCGTTTTGTGGGCCTGGGTATACAAACGTCCGCCGAATATGTCCCTTTTGTTGGTGGGTACGTCTACCGTAACATCGAGGGAAAGGGGCTCCAGGCTCAGCTGGCCTTCCTTCTGCGGGTATAGTACCACCTGTTTGAGAACGACATAGCGATAGGGTTTACCCCGGTAAGTACCGTTCTTGACTTCAAAACGCTGAATTTCTATTTCCTGGCTCCAGAAATTGTTGTAAGTGGGATTGTCCAGGGGACGGAAGTCGGATACGTTGGTATCCGGACTTACATACAGTTTATAAACTACGGTAATCGCTTCGTTAAGGTACGGACTTGCCTTGGAGACTTCTGCCACCAGGTGCAGTTTGTCTTCTGCAATCGTTGCCGGGTTGTTTTCTTCACCGGGATTGTCTACGGAAGCGGAGACCTCAACCGTAACAGGCATGGTTTTGTAGGTATTACCGCTGATTTCTATCGTTGCCTGTTTGATTGTAAATTTTCCCCTGCTTACAGGAGCCAGGACATAAGAGTAGGTTTTGGAAAAACTGCGTTTGCCGTTTATCCAGGAATGGCTTACGGACTGGTTGGGGCCCATGACGACAGTGAAGCCTTCAAAATCGGGCGGGGTAAAGTTATCCCCGTCCTTGTTCATTTTAAAATCTACGCGCAACCGCTCGTTCACCCCCAGCTTTTCCTTGCTGACGTTGGCTTCGAACTGAACTGTTTCTTCCTGCGCAAAACAAAGCGATGTAAATAACAGCAGTGCGGATAGTATATTTATGTTTTTTTTAAGGATCATAGTATTCTTAATGGCATTAATTTTCCGGTACGGTTGCACCGTTTCCGGAGATTACCAGTCTTTTTCTGTCGATGTTTTGGCGCCTTTGGCCTTCTTCGCATTGATCTTGTCCTGTACCCGTTTTTCCTCTCTGCCCATGGCGTCTAACAGGGCCTGTACTTGTTGCGGGGACAAGTCGCTTTGTCCGGGCTGTGGCTCTCCCTGTCCTTCTTCCGGCTGGCCGTTTTCATCCTGATCATTTCCGTTTTTGCCCTGCTCGTCATCTCCTTTGTCTCCCTGGTCCTTATTTTCTTCGGGTTCCTGCTGACCGTCATCTCCTTTATCGCCCTGGTCTTTCTGGTCCTGGTCTTTATTGTCTTCGCCGTCTTTGTTCTGATCTTGTTTGTCCTGGTCCTGTTTGTCTTTGTTTTGATCCTGGTCTTTGTTGTCCTTATCATTGTTATTGTCCTCGGGGGGATTCTTTTCCAGCATTTCTTTGGCCAGCGCGAGGTTGTACCTGGTTTCTTCGTCCGTAGGATCGTTTCTGAGGGCTTCTTTATAAGCTTCTATCGCCTTCTGGTATTCTTTGTTTTTCATGAACACGTTACCCAGGTTGTGATAGGCTTTGTGCTTTTCTTCGCGGGAGCCTGTAGCTTCTCCTGCCTGTTTGTAACGGGTAAATGCTTCCCCGAGATTTTCCCTGCGGTAATAGGCATTTCCCAGGTTGTATTTGGCTATGGCGTTTTCTGCGTTTTTGGCTATGGCCTTTCTGTAACTCACTTCGGCATCTTCAAAATCGTCCCGGGCCAGTTCCTGGTTGGCCTCGTAGGTCAGGCTTTCGGAGGCCCGTGCCATTTTTTCTGCTTCCTTATCTTTTTCTTTTTCCTGTGCATTGGCCGGGAAAAAAGAGAGAAACAGGATCGCGGTAAGCCCGTACATCGATATCGCCGTCCTGGTATGGCCGGGGAAGAAGGTTTTGGCGCTATGTATGGAAAAAACAGTCATTTTTGGTAATTTAAGAAGTTAACAAGTTTGGATTCCCGTACTATTTTTCGTTCTTTTCATTAAACAGGTTAAGCTTCCGCACCCAGGCGGTCCTTCTTTCTAAAAAGAGGAGGTCTAAAATTAAAAATAAAATAGCTGCCCCCAAAAACCATTGAAACTGACTTTTGTAATCGGCAAACTGTTTTGTTTCGTATTCTTTTTTGTCCATTTGTCCGAGATAATCCTTCATAAAGGAGACCACATCCGAAGTGTTTCTGCCGTTGATGTATTCGCCGTTGCTTTCCCCGGCTATTTCTTTGAGGGTATCTTCATCGAGCTTGGTGATCACCACTTCGCCCTGGCGGTCCTTTTTGAAGGTCTCGGTAATGCCGTTTCGTTTTATGGGAATGGGGCCTCCTTTCGGGGTGCCCACACCTATGGTTACGATACGGATACCTTTTTGGGTAATTTCTTCAATGGCCTGGTCTATGCTTTTTTCATGGTCTTCACCGTCGGAAACAATAACCAGTATTTTATTGGTTTGCTCTTCGTCATTAAAATAACCTTTGGCCATGTTAATGGCATCCCCGATGGCGGTTCCCTGCGAAGAAAGCATGTCCGTATTCATTCCCTGGAGGAACATTTTGGCCGCGGCATAATCGGTCGTTATCGGCAGCTGGGGGAAGGCTTCTCCCGCATAGGCAATAATACCGATACGGTCGCCCGCCAGCTGATCAATAACCTCAGAAATAAGGCGTTTGGTTTTTTCCAGCCTGTTGGGGGTTATATCTTCTGCGAGCATACTTTTGGACACATCCACGGCAAATACGATGTCGACCCCTTCCCTTTTTACCGTTTCGAGTTTTGTGCCTATTTTCGGGTTTACCAGGGCAAAAGCCATGCAGGTGAAGGCCAGCAGGAGCGTAATGAGCTTGAGCAACGGCTTGAAGGTAGAGGTGTCCGGGCTCAGTCTCTTCAACAAAGGAGTATCGGCAAATTTCTTCTGCGTCCTTTTCTTCCACAATTGCAGAAAAAGAAAGAGCAACACCACCAATGGGATTATGGCGAGCAGATAAAAATATATTTTTTCTTCCAGTACGTACATCCGTTGTATTTATGGATTATCATTCACCGCTATGGCACCTGTTCCGGGTTCTTTTGTACAGTTGTCCAAACATCTTGCCAATTTGCGTAACAGGTTGTCAAATTACACAAAACTTCTGAATACTGTGTAACGCAGTAATAATTCGAGAAACAATAACGCCCCTGCAAGTAAAGCCAGCGGCCGGAATTTTTCATCGTAATTATAGTATTTGAACTCTTCTATTTCGGTGGTCTCCAGCTGGTTGATCTCTTCGTATATTTCTTCGAGTTTCCTGTTGTTTGTGGCCCGGAAATACGTGCCTCCGGTTTCCCTGGCAATGTCTTTCAGTAATTTTTCGTCAATTTCCACTTTTTGCATGCCATAGCGAAAAGAACCGTCGGGGTTATACGCTACCGGGGTCATTGCCATGCCGTTGGTTCCAAGTCCTATGGTGTATGTTTTTATGTGGTATTCCTTGGCGAGTTCCGTAGCCGTGAGGGGCTCTATGACTCCCGTATTGTTCACACCATCCGTTAGCAGGATGATTACCTTACTATCTGCCTTACTGTCTTTGAGACGGTTTACGGCGGTGGCCAGTCCCATACCTATGGCGGTACCGTCTCGGAGGGTTTCGAAATCCAGTTGTTTCAGGGTGTTCAGCACCAGGGCCTTGTCGCTCGTAACAGGAATCGGGGTATAGCTTTCCCCGGCATAGGCCACGAGACCTATCCGGTCGTTGGGCCTGTTTTTTATGAATTCGGCCACGACTTCCTTGAGGGCTATAAGGCGGTTGGGTTTCAGGTCTTTGGCCAGCATACTCGATGAAAAATCGAGTGCCATGACAATATCGATCCCCCGGGTGGTTTTAGTCCTGGAGGATATATCGAGGATTTGCGGCCTGGCCATTGCAGTGATAAGAGCAGCAAGCGCAAGCAGGCGCATGACAAAAAGTGCCGGTTTGAGCCTGGGCAATATAGAGCCGCCTGCTTTAAAGCCTTTTACGGACGATATTTTCAGGGAAGCCGTTTCCTTTTTCCTCTTGAGCAAATACCATACGACGGCCAGGGGAAGCAACAAAAGCAACCAGAAGAATTGCGGATTGGCAAATTGGATGTTCTCCAGCATTTTTACGGGTTTTTAAAATCGATGGAATTTACGATCCTGTTCTCGATATCCTTGGCATAACGGTCGTCTTGTCTGTGGACAATGATGACCTGTTGAAATGCTCCTTTTTCGTTAAAATTCAATATGATATATTCTCCTTTTACGGTTTTTTCACTGCCGGGCAGGGTCATGTCCATGCTGCCGTGAACTTTGATTCCCTTTTTCCCGGAAGGTGTGGTGAATTCGTCTTGCTTAACAATGATATTTTTTGCACCCTGCTGTTCCATGGTGCTGACAGACCCCTGTATGGCATCTTCCATGTTAAATTCCACTCCTTCACGGAAGGTCGTTGCACTTGCCGAAACATGAAAATCACCTATAAGTCCGCCATAGGCGAAGGTCTGGTTGGTGCTTATGGTCTGTTTTAAGGCATCGGGCAGTTCTACTTCGGTCCGTCGCAATACTTTCGGGGTTTCCAGTACAATAGCGGGGTAACCGTATTCGCTGGTCACCCATTCGCCGTTGAGCAGTTCGCGGGTCGGGTGCCCGAAAACCGTATCTTTTACCTGGGTGAAACCGTAATAGGCCACTGCGCCCCCGGCTGCTACCAATAACAGGCAGGCTGCGGCAATCGCCAGGGTGACTTTTCTTTTTTTGCGGCGTTTCCGTTCCAGTTCGGCAATGTATTCCTCGCGCTGCAGCAATTCTTCTTCGGTAGGCTCGGGAATGGCTTCTTTGGTACTTACAACCACATTTTCTATGACCTTACGGTCTGCTTCGGCGGCGTTGGTATCGGGTCTGGACCTCGCGAATTTTACCAGGTCCGCTTTCTGTAATACGCTTTTGAAGTTATTAATGGTATTCTTTTCCAGGTTAAGCCTTCCGCCCTGTTGCATCATTTCCAGTTTGGTCACCAGTTCTTCCGTAGTGCTTTCCATAGCCGAAATATGGACTTCTTCTTCCAGGTAGGCCCTTACGATATTGGTGAGTTCGGAATAGTATTCTTTGTACTGGGACTGTATCAGGTAACGGGATTCTTCCAGTTTTTTCAGCCCGAGCAGGGCCCTGTCGAAAGGAGGGAGCAGGGCTTCCTTTTCTTCCCGGGTGAGCGGTTTTTTACGAATAAAAAACCAGTATATAAGTCCCCCTGCAATGGCCAGGATAATAAGGCCCCAGATCATATACCTGACCCAACCCGAATAATTCCCGGAGACCGCGGTGAGGGGCTTTATATCGTACATTTTCTGCGTCGTGGTGTCTACGGCAATATCATTGACGGTGATCTTCAGGGAATCCGTATAGAATTCCTTGTTGTTGACAATAATTTTTTGCCTGGGGAGGGTATAGTGCCCGGAGTCGAACTGGGTGAGGGCGTATTTCCGTATGAGATTTACCCTGTCTTTATTGCGAAAAGTGTCTATATCGGCAGCTTTTACCATTTCCAGCGGACTAAAAGTCTGTCCTTCGGGAAATACGACAAGTGCGGTGCTGTCTGCGTCCACCGAGATTTCAAAATGCAGTTGTTCACCGATCCGCATTTGGGTGGAGTCGATTTTGGAAGTGACCCTGGGGGTGTCCTGGGCAACGGAACGTATCGGTGCAAAGAGGAACATTGCGGCAAAGAGTGCCCCTGCTCCCTTACGAAGGGGGAAAAGTCTTTTTTTTATAGTGAAAAGATCTTTGATCATGAAACGTTCTTAATTTTTTGCCTTATGATGACATTGTTTTTTATGCTCTTCTTTTGAAATATCCCAATAGTTTTTTTACATAACTTTCGTCTACCCTGTTGTTCAGTATTCCGGCACCGTTCTTGGTAAAGGAATTCTGAAAATAATCTACCCGTTCTTTGTGATAGGCCCCATAGCTGTTCCGTACTTTTTTAGAGCCGGTATCTACGGCGATAAGTTGTCCGGTTTCTTCGTCTTCTGCCATGATAAGTCCCAGGTTCGGGAGGCTCTCTTCATGTCTGTCATAAACCCGTATTCCGGTTATGTCGTGTTTTTTGCCTACGATCTTCAGGGTGTGGTTGTAATCTTCGGCCATAAAATCCGAAAGGACAAAAACGATGGCTTTTTTCTTCATTATGTTCGACAGGAATTTCAGGGCTTCGGCAATATCGGTTTTCTTGCTTTCGGATTCGAATTCCAGTAGTTCGCGTATAATGCGGAGTACATGCGATTTTCCTTTTTTCGGGGGGATGTACAACTCTATTTTGTCAGAAAAAAGAATAAGCCCTATTTTATCGTTGTTCTGCAGGGCGGAAAAAGCCAGGGTGGCAGCGATTTCCGTGATAATTTCGTTTTTGAACTGTGCGGTGGTGCCGAAAAACTGGCTGCCGCTCACATCGGCGACCAGCATCATAGTGAGTTCACGCTCTTCTTCGAATACCTTTATATAAGGTTCGTTGTACCTGGCAGTGACATTCCAGTCTATATTACGCACATCATCGCCAAACTGGTACTGACGCACTTCACTGAATGTCATACCCCTGCCTTTGAAGGTGGAATGGTATTCGCCTCCAAAAATATGATCGGACAACCGGCGTGTCTTGATCTCTATTTTCCTGACTTTCTTAAGTAGTTCTTTGGTATCCATACTGGCCCTTCCTGTTCCCTCCTGCGGAGGGTTTTCCATGATCTAACTTAGGCGTTAGAGGTATTTGTCTGTTTCATCATTCCCTTTTTTAGAAAAACAGTTATCTTATGCATTGTGTGATTGATGTTTTCTAGGGGACTTCTACTTCATTTACGATTTTATTGATGATATCCACGGAAGTGATGTTTTCGGCTTCGGCCTCGTAGGTAATACCTATTCTGTGGCGAAGGACATCGTGGACTACGGCCCTGACATCTTCGGGAATGACGTAGCCCCGGCGCTTTATGAAGGCATAGCACTTGGCTGCGCTGGCCAGGTTGATACTTCCCCGTGGGGAGGCCCCGAAATTGATCAGGGGTTTTATGTCGGATAATTTGTATTTTTCCGGGTATCGTGTCGCAAAAATGATATCGAGAATGTATGTTTCGATTTTCTCGTCCATGTATACTTCCCTGACAGCTTTTTGGGCGTTGAGTATCTGCTCCAGCGAAACAACCTGGTTTACCTGTTCGAAGGAACCTTTGAGGTTGGCCCTGATAATAAGTTGCTCTTCGTCCAGTTTCGGGTAGTCTATGACGGTTTTCAGCATAAAACGGTCTACCTGTGCTTCGGGAAGCGGGTAAGTACCTTCCTGATCTACCGGGTTTTGAGTGGCCATAACCAGGAACGGTTTGTCCAGGATGAAAGTTTCATCTCCTATGGTCACCTGTTTCTCCTGCATGGCTTCCAGAAGTGCAGACTGCACTTTGGCCGGAGCCCTGTTTATTTCATCCGCCAGGACAAAATTGGCGAAGATAGGTCCCTTTTTGATAGAAAAATCATTTTCTTTGATGTTGTAGATCATGGTTCCGACGACATCGGCCGGAAGCAGGTCCGGGGTGAACTGTATCCTGCTGAAGCTACCGTGTACAGCCTTGGCAAGCGTATTGATAGCCAGGGTCTTTGCCAGCCCCGGAACACCCTCCAGGAGAATGTGTCCCTGTGCCAGAAGGCCTATCAGCAGTCGTTCTACCATGTGTTTCTGTCCCACAATGACCTTGTTCATTTCCAGGGTCAACAGGTCGACAAAAGCACTCTCTTTCTGTATTTTTTCATTGATAAGACCAATATCTGAAGTTCTGTTATCTTCCATCTATTAAATTTTTTCCGCCGTGAATATACTAAACCTTGGTATTACGATGCAAATTGAAAAATTAATTTAGAACCGGACAGTTAATTTATAGTTAAAAAATAAAAGAGTCTCTCGTTAATAACGTACTCTTTGTAAAAATTTATGATAAATTAACGACCGCCAATAATTTCCGGGAAATTTTAGAGAAGAATTTAAGGAAATAAGTAAATAAATCGGAATAAGAAATCCGGAAAGGTGTCCTGCACGAACAATTGCAGGTCCCTCCCGGATGGTTTGTTTATTTATTACATGTCGAGATCTACGGTGCCGATATCCGATATTTCTCCTTTGGTGACGGTTATATTTTCAACGTTTACCGCAGATAGACCTGATTCGGAATCCGGTGATAGGGTTACCGTATAAGTGCCTTCCGGTACGCCATAAAGTGAAAATGTACCATCGGTATCGGTATAAGCGGAGATTATTTCTCCTTCACCGGTTTCTACCGAAGCCAATACCTGAAAATCTGCAGGAGATACCGTACCTGTAATCATTCCGGATGAAACTTCCGTGCTTACACGTATTACGGGTTTAAGGATGAACTGACCGGAATTTCCGGCGTTTACTACAGATTGATCTACGTCAAAATCAAGTATAAAATTATAGGTAAAACCCGCTTCGAGCGTTTCATGTATGTTTAGTTTTAAACCCGACTGTTGGGCGCTGGGAGTTGTGAGCGGGGTTTCGACAGCATCGACAACAATGCTGTTTTCATCTCCTAAAACCAGGCGCATTTGCGCTAACTTTCCCGCTGGAATAGCATTCTCAACAAGTAGGGTATTGATCCCTCCGGTAAGCTCCAGAAGATTATAAATCTTTGCTTCTACCGGGCCTATGCTTTCCCAATGCGCTTCTCCGTCACTGTTTTCCCGGTTAACCTGCACATCCTGTACATCGATATAAACAGCTTCATAATCACCGGGAGCATCTGTCAGTTTAACCGATACCCTGGCTGTTTGTTCGTTATTGTCATCGTCATCGCTGCACGAAGTAATTAAAAACATGCCGGAAAACATGACAATTGCCAAAAACTTTAAATGCTTCATAATATTTGGTGTTTGTTAGTTAATAAGTGATTCTGCATTTGAGAATCTTTTTCTGAAACGGTTTAATTTTTAATATATTGTTCACGGATGCCTACAGAATAAAGTGTTACTTTTATACACGGGAATGTGATATGAGCCGGAAATTGTAAAATAGTCCGGAGATGATTATGGCAGTGTCGGGGCCTGTGCCCGGTATTTTTTGACGGCCCTAAGAATTGGTTTTTTATGAAAGACAAAAAAATAGAATTTTCCAGGATTATTGCAGGTACGATGACCTGGGGAAGTTGGGGGAAAAAGCTATCGGGGAAAGAAATGGAAGAACGTATGTACCATTGCCTGGAAAATGGTATAACTACTTTTGATCATGCGGATATTTACGGCGGATATACGACAGAAGAAGAATTCGGGAAAGCATATGCGAAAAGCAGTATTGTAAGGGAAGATATTCAGTTGATTTCCAAGTGTGGTATTCAGTACGTATGTGAAAACCGGGACAATAAAATAAAGCACTATAACTATACCGCCAACTATATTGTAGAGTCCGTTGAGCAATCACTGCGCAATCTCCGTACGGATTACCTGGACCTGTTGTTGCTGCACCGTCCGAGTCCGTTGATGGACGCCGGTGAAATAGCTGAGGCAGTGGAAAAACTACATTTTTCCGGTAAAATTATCGATTTCGGAGTGTCCAATTTCACTCCTTCGCAAATGGAACTTATCGGGTCCGTCGTGGAGGTGAGCGCCAACCAGATAGAATTTTCCATTACCGGGTTCGATGCGATGCATAACGGCACCCTGGACTATATGATGGTTAAAAGGATGCTTCCCATGGCCTGGAGTCCTTTAGGAAAAACATTTCGTGAAAATACACCGCAGACGGACCGGATACAGCAACTTTTAATGGATCTTGTGGTAAAATATCACATTTCGGCAGATCAGCTTTTGTTGGCCTGGATACTGAAACATCCGGCCGGTATACATCCGGTAATAGGTACAACGTCCCCGGAACGGATAACGAATGCGGTAAAGGCCCCGGGTATAGAGATGGAAACGGAGGACTGGTTTTCGTTACTGGTAGCCAGTCAGGGACATAAAGTTCCGTAAGAGATCATAAAAATTGAATAAAAACTATAATGTTCGGAATACGATGAGTGAGGAAAAACACAATGAGGAAGAAAAACAACAACTTACCGCCCTTATAACCGGGGCAACCAGCGGTATCGGAAGGGCTACGGCAAGGGCTTTTGCACATGAAGGAATACGTCTGGTGCTTTGCGGCCGGCGACAGGACCGCCTGGAAAACCTGGAAATAGAATTGTCCGGTCTTACCGAGGTGCATACCCTGCAATTTGACGTAAGCCTGAGGGAAGAGGTCTTCGGGGCCATAGAAAGTCTTCCCGCGTCATTTTCGGAAATTGACATACTTATAAATAATGCGGGTAATGCTCATGGGCTAAGCCCTATACAATCCGGCGATATGGATGACTGGGACGCTATGATAGACGGCAATGTAAAGGGGCTTTTATATGTGTCCAGGGCGGTAATGCCGCAAATGGTTAAGCGGCAAAAGGGACATATAATCAATATCGGGTCTGTTGCCGCCAAAGAAGTGTATCCCAATGGCAATGTATACTGTGCCAGTAAACACGCCGTAGATGCCATAACACAGGGCATGCGGATTGACATGAATGCAAGCGGAATAAGGGTCGGGGCCATACATCCGGGACTTGTGGAAACGGAATTCAGCAAAGTGAGGTTCAAAGGAGATACGGAGAGAGCAAATACGGTGTACCAGGGATTTAAGGCCCTCCGGGCGGAAGATATAGCCGATATTATCCGGTTTGTGGTGACCAGGCCTTACCACGTAAATATTGCGGATCTGTTGGTATTCCCTACAGCACAGGCCAGTAGTAAACTGGTGCATAAAACAAATATGTGAAAAAGAAAAAAAGCCGGGATAAATTTCATAGCAAGGATGGGGAACACGTGTTTGGTATGAATGTCCCCGGCAGCGTTACAGGACAACCATGATTAACAAACGCCTTTTAGTAAAAAACCTTTTGGCACATAACGATGAAAACAGCTTTTATGATAAAAAGCGTTTCATTAATATTGGCGAAAGAGAAGGAAAGGCTAAATTTCTGAAACACGTCTGTGCGCTGGCAAACTCCAATCCTAATAACAACTCCTTTATTGTGGTAGGCGTGGAGGACGAAGATAATATTATAGTGGGGACCGACTTTTTCGACGACAGTAAAATACAGAATCTCGTTAATGCTTACCTCGATAACCCGCCTCTTATTTCCTATGAAAATATTCCGTTTCCGCACCTGCCGGAAGGTAAGGTTGTGGGATTGGTGACCATACGTTCCAACGGAAAGCTGTGCTCATTGCGCAGGAATATCTGGAAATACTATGGGGGTTCCGTTTTTTTCAGGGACGGGAGTATGAGCATGCCCAAGGTGTTTGATATAAAAATAAAAGACACCAATTCCAAAGCGGTTGCCGGGATAGAACAGCACGCCCGCAATAATATTGAATTAACCCTGAACGGGGTCATTGATTTTATAAACAATAAGCACCGCGACCTGGAGTCGCATTACAAGGTGTTCAAGGAGCAATTTGTGGTCTGCTGGGCAGGAATAACCAAAAAGGTAAATGAGTCCGGGAAAAACGGGGAGGAGAAGGTTTATTATTCCCGGGTGGATATAGAGCTTATTAACGAACAGGTCCGGTTGTTTTACTCCGCACTGGATGAAGTGGAGATAAAAACGGATGAGAATACCTTTTCCACGACCGAATACATACACCTGGGGCTCCACCAGCAGCGGAAATACTATCCGCTGGAGACCGTTACCATTACATTTAACGATAACGGTTCTTATAAAATGGATAGTACGCTTATTTTTGAACCTCCTCAATACGATAAAAAACTGCTGCACCACGTGTATAATACCAATAACGTATTGCTGGAGAAAATAAAGAAAGGTGTGTCTCTTGGTGCTGCTGAAAAAAAAGATATGGAAAACCTGCCGGCGACCTACCTGATATGTGCGCTGAACGGATTTGAGGATGCCAGGGAGAAACTGGAAAAATACCGTGGGATCGTAAAAGAATACGACCGCGGTGTATACCAATCTCTTAAGGAGTCGCTCAGGGTATTGCGAAAAGTGAAGTATAGTTAAACACCTCCTTTCCGGCTTAGGATGCCGGCTTTTGGGAGGTGTGTTGATAGTGCAGAATATATTAAAATGAGTAAGACATTTGTTATTGGAGATATCCACGGGGCCGTGCGGGCACTGGAACAGGTACTCGAAAGAGCGGAAATCGGGAAGGATGATATCCTGGTTTTTCTGGGGGATTACGTAGACGGATGGAGTGAATCCCCGCAGGTTATAGATTTTCTCCTGGAGTTGAAGGAGGCCCGTAAATGCCTGTTTATACAAGGGAATCACGACGATTTTTGTTATAAATGGCTCCGTCAGGGAGAGCAAAATGAACAGTGGTTGTATCACGGCGGACAGGCTACCAAAGATGCGTATCGGGGTATAGGAGAAGCTACCAGGAAACGCCATATGGATTTTTTGGGCGGGCTGCATAATTACCACCTGGATGCGGAAAACAGGCTGTTCCTTCATGCCGGTTTTACAAATCTTCGCGGAGTGGAGCACGAATATTTTCCGGAAATGTTTTACTGGGACAGGACCCTGTGGGAAATGGCATTGTCTCTCGATACTTCCCTGGATAAGGAAGAATACAGGTATCCGGCACGGCTATCGCATTACAACGAGATTTTTATAGGGCATACACCGGTAACGCGAATAGGGGAAGTGACCCCTGTAAATGCGGCGAATATATGGAACATAGATACGGGAGCCGCCTTTAAAGGACCGCTTACCGTCATGGATGTGGGTACTAAGGTGTTCTGGCAAAGCGATCCGGTATGGGAATTGTATCCGGGAGAGAACGGGAGAAATTAGAATTTCCGCTCTTTGAACTGCCGGTTCAGTAATTTGAAATCTATTTTGCCGCCGGTCATCTTCAGGTGGTCGATGATGATGACGGAACGATGTATTTTTCGCTGTCCGTCTTTTACGGTATGGACAATATGGAGAAGGGTCCGCTTCTTCCCGGGAGTCAGCGCTTCGAAAAGATGTTCTCCTTCGGGATCGGAATCCAGGACTGCCCGGAATTCATCGTCCATTGGCATACCGTAGGTGGAAGTGTCCGGTTCCAGTGCTAGATGTATTTCTTCATTCGGATGGAGCCCGAGCTGCTTTAATTCTTTTTTATTGACCAGTATAAAGTATGAACCGTCCCCTCCGGGCATCAGTGCGCAATGTTTCTTTACTTTGCCGTTCATTGTACACAATACTCTTTTATCCGGTGTCTTTGCTATTAATTTCCGGGCTATGGCATCCGGTACCGGGGCGATCAGTGTCCACAACGGAGAATCGGGCTTTACCAGGGTGGTGGAAAAGGTTTCCATAGGCAAAGATTTATATGTTTGGGGACTGTTCCTTTCAAAGTTATAAAAACAGTGCTTTTAGTTCGGTAGCGTCATCGGGTTTCATTTTGCCGGCCAGGACCAGGCTGAGTTGTTTACGGCGTAAAGCGGCATCAAAGCGCGATTTTTCCAGGTCGGTTTCCGGTTCTAACGGAGGAACGGGAACAGGTTTTCCTGTTTCGTCTACTGCTACAAAAGTATATATGGCTTCGTTGGCTTTTGTCCTGGAGCCACTTTCACGGTCCTCTACCCAGACGTCTATAAACACTTCCATAGAACTTTTAAAAGACCTGGATACCGCAGCGTCTACGGTGACCACACTACCCAGGGGGACTGCCCTGTTAAAGGCCACGTGGTTTACTGACGCGGTGACCACGATCCTTCTGGAATGTCTTCGGGCGGCAATACTGGCGGCCCTGTCCATTCTTGCCAGTAATTCCCCTCCGAAGAGATTATTCAGAGGATTTGTTTCACTGGGTAGGACGAGATCGGTCATTATAGTTCTGGATTCTCCGGGAGTTTTTGCTTGCATTATAGTGTAAGTGTATGAATTTTTGCAAATGTACAAAATTATATTATCGGCGATGACGGCACGGGGCTCTTACAGCAGGACAAACGCATCGTAATTGAGTAATTTCGTTAAAGGGTAAAAGCTCAAGGTTTGTTGCCGGTTTTCCGGTTGTGGACGAGTTCGGAGTTGGTTAGTTAGGGAGTTGAAACGGAAACCTTCCCTGTAAAACTCCGGGACGCCGGGAGGCCCAAGCTTAGCTCCAGTCATTAGTCACGATAAATTACCGATTCTCCCGGTCTTCCATTACGCGTCATCTGCCTTCTTACAGGGCAGGAGAAAAGAGGAGTTTGAGATATCCTTTTATCATATCCGGCGGCCTGCCGTATGAAATTTCCGGAGGATGAGTATCGAATAGGGGATGGTAAAATTTCCTGATGTCAGCAACAAGCTGTCCATACTTCTTTTCGAGGGGTCCGGCGATGTGCCCATATATGTTTACGGGCTAATTTTCCGAGATAAGGAGCCATGCTTCCGGAGCTTCCGCCTTGACCTTGTTCAGGAAGTTGATCGCTTCTCTTGCATTGGTATAACTCCCGAAGGTTACCTGGTGCAAGCCGTATTTTGTAGGGTCGAGGCGTTCGGGGGTATATCCCTTGGCTGACAGTTCTTCCATTTTCTTTGCCGCGTTTTCCTCTATACGGAATGCACCCGCCACCACATAATACAAAGGTTTTTTCGTTGCTTTTAGTGTAATGGAAGGCAGGCTCATGGGAGTGGTGTCGAAAAAAGTGGCCTGTTGTATGGTTTTCTGTAGTTGTTCCTGTGCTTCCTGCTCGGCCATCTGAACTTGCAACTGTGCCTTTTGTTGTTCCATTTTCAGTGACTGGTATCCTATGGTGCCGACAGAAACTGATAATAACAGAATGGCTGCATATTTGAGATACGACCTTTTTCGGGCGCGTCTCTCCGGGGTGAACAGTATGGGGGTTTTTTCCTCCAATGCCGCTACTTCCTCTTTTAGGGTTTCCCTGGTGACCTCCCGCGAACTTACGGAGCCAAGTCCGAATGAATCGATCAGGTAATTTGTTTCGGTAAAGGGCTGGAATTGTATGCTGCCTTCTTTGTTCAGCCAGAGAAGACCGATGTTTTTGAGTACTAATTTTTCTTCCCGATCCAATGATTCTCTCCAGGAAAGCGCTGCTTTCTTTACGTTTTTTGCCGTTTCATCATACGGGATATCTTCCGTTTCGGAAATGTGTTTTATCAGCAATCCGTCGTTGGAAACGAGTTGAGCGTTAAATGAAATAGTCTTTGAGGGCGGAAAAAAAGTGTGATTGTGTATCCGTGCAGACCTGAACTGGGTCAAAAATGAACCGAAGCCCGGAACGGTAACGCATGAATACCTGTATAATAGGTCGCCGATGTAGTGATCTAACTGCATAAAACAAAGGTGGCGATTTTTTCCATGTTTTGAAAGGGGTGTGATGAAAAATTTATTAACAGTTCCTGTTTATTGATGCCCGGATTGAGAGAATATTTTTATTTTTACAGGGTAAACCATCCCGTCCCCAAAAGCGTTCTCTTTTAAAAAACACCTGATAACCAACCGTGTTATGACTGCATCTGAATTGCTTTATGTCCTGGCTTTGCAATATGCCCCTAAAATCGGGGATATCACCGCCAAAAAACTTATTGCCCATTGCGGAAGTCCCCGGGCTGTCTTTGAAGAACGACCGGACCGTTTACAAAAAATACATGGTGTGGGGGGATATTTAACGGAAAACCTTCGCAGCCCGGAAAATCTCCGTGCGGCAGAAAAAGAATTGCGTTTTATAAAAGATAACGGTATTGAATGGTCTTATTTTGAAGATGAAAGTTACCCGGAAGGATTAAAGCATTGTGTGGATGGCCCGGTATTGCTTTTCCGTTCCGGTCGTATGGATCTTAAAAAGAAAAAGATCATCAGTATTGTTGGTACCAGGCGGATTACCACGTATGGAAGGCATTTCTGTGAACGTCTCATCGCAGAGCTGGCCCCCCTGGATCCGGTTGTTGTCAGCGGGTTTGCTTATGGTGTGGATATAACGGCTCAAAAGGCTGCGGTGAAGAACGGCTTGCAGACCGTTGGTTGTCTGGCGCACGGCCTGAACCAGGTATACCCCAAAGCGCATAAGCAATATGTGGAGCAGGTGGAGGCCAACGGAGGTTTTGTAACCGATTTCTGGAGTAGTAATAAACCCGAAAGAGAGAATTTCCTGAGGCGGAACCGTATCATTGCCGGTTTGTCCGAAGCAACTATTGTTATCGAATCAGCCGAAAAAGGAGGGAGCCTGGTAACGGCAGATATAGCCCATTCCTATGACCGGGAAGTTTTTGCCGTACCGGGACGGACCGGGGACAGGTATAGTACCGGGTGCAATAACCTGATCAAAAGACAGAAAGGACATATGCTCACTGCTGTAGAAGACCTGGTCTATGTGCTGGGCTGGCACCGGGAGTTAGGCGGTGACCCTGCCCGGGAAGGGCATAACGGGAAGTTACGGGTTGTGCAGACCAGCCTTTTTGCGGAATTGGATGATGCTGAAAAGAAGATCTATGATTTTCTTTGCGAGAACGGCCGGGAATTGCTCGATATTATTGCGTTACAGTGCGAGATACCCGTGTATAAAGTATCATCGACCCTTTTGAATATGGAGATGAAAGGGGCGGTAAGGCCTCTTCCGGGAAAATTATTCGAAGCGGTGGAATAAAGCAGAAAAGCAAGGGCTCGGAGTTTTTGGTGTCGGCTTGAAAAAACTATTGAAGTGACGTTCCGGTTTGTTGCCAAGTGCTTTCCCGTGGTATCGGCAGGATTTTCCTTAATTTTTGATCCCTTCCGATAAATATCGGGACAGTCGAAATGGCTGGGGTAAAACTGATTTTCCGACAGATGGTGTCAAATCTAAATTTTGCCATGTACTGAAAAACAGGATCATTATTAGAAAATACACAGCAGGTTGCAAATCCTCTTTACTTCCTGCTTCGTACTTCTGACTTCATACTTTTCTCAGTATCCTATTTTGTTTCGTACCCTTTTCAGGACCTCTCCTGCGACTTTCCGGGCTTTTTCCGCACCAAAAGCCAGCGCCTGGTCTACCTCGTCCAGGTGGTTCATGTAGTAGTGGTAGCGTTCGCGTTCCGTCGCGTATTTTTCCGTAATGAGTTCGTAAAGGGCTTGTTTGGCATGGCCGTACCCGTAACCGCCTTTGAGATAGTTTTCACGCATGACTTCTACCTGGTTCGGTGTGCCGAGTATTTTATACAGGGCAAAAACGTTGCAGGTGTCCGGGTTTTTAGGTTCTTCGAGGGGAGTACTGTCGGTTTCAACGCTCATCACCCGCTTGCGGAGCTGTTTGTCCGGGAGGAACAGGTTTATGGTATTTCCGCGCGATTTACTCATTTTACCGCCATCCGTACCCGGAATGTATTGCGTGTTTTCCTGTACTTTTCCCTCGGGAATAACAAAAGTTTCGCCCATTTTGGAGTGAAACCTGCTGGCTACATCCCTGGTGATTTCCAGGTGCTGCATCTGGTCTTTTCCCACGGGGACGATTTCGGCGTCATACAGCAAGATATCTGCGGCCATAAGCATGGGGTAACTGAACAAGCCTGCATTGACATCTTCCAGCCTGTCGGCCTTATCCTTAAAAGAGTGGGCAAGGGTGAGTCGCTGAAACGGGAAAAAACAGCTGAGGTACCAGGCGAGTTCGGCGGTTTCCGGAACGTCACTCTGGCGGTAAAAGACCGCTTTTTCTATATCCAGCCCGAAAGCCAGCCAGGTAGCGGCAACAGTATAGGTGTTTTGTCGTAATTCCTCCCCGTTTTTTATCTGCGTCAGGGAATGCATGTCCGCTATGAACAGAAAAGAATCGTTTCCGGGTTGTTCCGACATTTGTATTGCGGGGAGTATTGCCCCCAGGATATTTCCCATGTGGGGGGTGCCCGTACTTTGTATGCCTGTTAGTATTCGTGCCATAAGCTTTTGTCTCTCGTATTACACCTGTCGTTATTTTTTACGGTTCGGTGTTTCGCAGGGTTCGTTAGTTTCGCAAATTCACAGATGTTTTTCATACCTTTCCGGGCCGTTAGGCGGATCGGGTGTTTTAAAGGTATTGTGTAAACGGTTTTTGTAAATAAGCCGGATTATTGTCCTGCAAAATAAAAACAAAATAAAAACATTTGCCGCAGAATGGAGGATAAATTTTGCGGGTGAGGTCAGGTGAGGTGCCCGGGAAGTAAAAAACCGCTTTTGCTACGTTGTAAAAGCGGTAAGGTAATTCGGATTCTGATTTTTGAGGGCGGGCTATCTTTTAAACAGTCCTACAATGAAGAGGACGACGACAGCGCCGATAATCCCGGTGATAAGGTCCCCGAGTATGCCGGAGCCTATGCTGATGCCCAGAACCCCGAAAAGCCAGTTCCCTACAAAGCCTCCCAGGATACCCAGGAGAATGTTAATAAGTACGCCAAATCCGCCGCCTTTCATAATTTTGCCGGCCAGCCATCCGGCGATGGCCCCGATGATTATTGCATATAACATAACAGGAATATTTAAAAGTTTTCATCTAAATATATGAATTTTTTTTAAAAGATTAACTTTGAATTATGATGAAATTACTTAAATACCCCCTTATAATTATCTGGCGAATTTGGTTTTATGTACTTATGCTTTGTACTATTGTACTTCTGTCTCCCCTGTTTTTGGTACTTACTTCGTCAGACAGGTATTACCATCATTTCTTCTGGCTGGTACGAAATATCTGGGCTAATGTTATCCTGTACGGCATGGGGTTTTATCCTGTAATTGAAAGGGAACAGGAAGTAGAACGCGGTAAGAGCTATGTGCTAATTGCCAACCATACGAGTATGACGGATATCATGCTTATGTTAAAGGCTTCCCGGAACCCTTTTGTGTTTGTAGGAAAAAAAGAACTTACCAGAATACCTATTTTCGGATTCTTCTATAAACGGGCGTGTATTATGGTAGATCGCAACAATATAAAAAGTCGTACCGAAGTTTATGAGCGGGCTAAAAAACGCCTGGATGACGGGTTGAGTATCTGTATTTTTCCGGAAGGGGGCGTCCCGGACGAAGAGGTGTTTCTCGATGAATTCAAAGACGGGGCTTTCCGCCTGGCTATAGCATACCAGATTCCCATAGTACCCATGACCTTTGCAGATAACAAAAAGAGGTTCTCGTATACCTTTCTGAGTGGCAGCCCGGGAATTATGCGGGCCAAGGTGCATACTTTTTTGGAAACCACCGGTCTCACGGTGGCCGATCGGGTGGCATTGAAAGCCCGGGCCCGGGAAATAATCAACGCACAGTTGCACGCGTTCCGGGCGGAAGAAGAGTAGGGGTACGAAAGTTCGTTTTTCCGTTGATAACTACTTTCCAGGCCTCTTTTCCTAATGCCAAATAATGTGTAATTTTACCCTGCACATTTTTTGGGTCCGGTTAAAGATTTACGCGTATTTCATGTGGCCTCAGAGAAGGCCTTCAACCGAAATGCCACCGGACAGTAATCGTAAAAAATCCTGCCTCTGGCAGACCACACAAACCACAACCCTTATGTACCTTATTTTCGATACCGAGACTACCGGATTGCCAAAACGCTGGGATGCCCCGTTAACCGATACGGATAACTGGCCCCGTTGTATACAGATAGCCTGGCAGTTGCATGATGATATGGGGAACCTTGTAGAACACGGGGATTACCTTGTGAAGCCCGAAGGATTTAATATTCCTTTTGATGCGGAACGGGTGCATGGAATATCTACCGAACTTGCCGAAGAAGAAGGCATTGGGTTAAAGGAGACCTTGGAAAAATTTAACACAGCCCTGGCCAAGACCAAATTTATAGTCGGACAGAATGTAGGCTTTGATGTGAATATCATGGGGTGTGAGTTTTACCGGGAAGGGATGGATTCACCTCTTATTTCCCTGCCCGTACTGGACACCTGTACGGAAACCACGGCAGAATTTTGCCGTTTACCGGGAGGTCGCGGAGGAAAATTCAAGCTTCCCACGCTGACCGAACTGCACAAAAAACTCTTCGGAGTGGCATTTGCCGAAGCCCACAACGCTACGGCTGATGTGGAAGCCACTACCCGCTGTTTCTTTGAACTCATCCGGATAGGAGAAGGGTTTACGGAAGAAGAACTGGATGTGCTCCCCGGGTATTTCGAAAGATTTCGCGAAGCTAATCCGCAGGAGATACAGCTTATAGGGCTGGAACACATTAACCTGAAAGCTGCTTCCGATGCCATTCGCAAAAGGATACAGAAAGAGCAAGGTGCGGATATCTCCAGGAAGGAACTGGAAGAAAACAAGGAAGAGCTTAAAAAACTGGACTTTGTGCACCTGCATAATCACACACAATTTTCGGTATTGCAGGCCACTTCGAGCCTGCCCGACCTGATAGCCGCCGCCGCCCGTGAAAAAATGCCTGCTGTTACCATTACCGATCACGGGAATATGATGGGTGCTTTTCACTTTGTTAAAGAGATAGGAAACTATAACAAGTCGGTAAAAGCAAAGAACGCAGAGGCGGCGGAGAAGGGAGAAGAAGCTGTTGAAGTAGAGATAAAACCCATTGTGGGCTGCGAGTTTTATGTGTGTGAGAATCACCTGGACAAAAGCCGTAAGGATAATGGGTACCAGGTAGTTATGTTGGCAAAGAACAAAAAAGGCTATCACAACCTGGCGAAAATGTCTTCCGTGGCCTATACGCAGGGGTTCTATTATGTGCCCCGGATAGACAAAGAAGTTGTTAAAAAATACAAAGAAGATATTATCGTGCTTACCGGTAACCTTTACGGTGAAGTGCCCGGTAAAATACTGAATGTCGGGGAGAACCAGGCCGAAGAAGCCCTGTTGTGGTGGAAAGAGCAGTTCGGAGCGGACCTTTACATCGAATTGATGCGTCACGGGCAGGAAGATGAAGACAGGGTGAACAATGTCCTTGTGCAGTTTGCCAGGAAGCACGACGTAAAAATGATAGCTACCAACAATACCTTTTATATAGCCAAAGAAGATGCCAATGCGCACGACATTCTTCTCTGTGTAAAAGACGGGGAGAAACAGGCTACGCCTATCGGAAGAGGACGGGGATACCGCTATGGCCTGCCGAACCAGGAATATTATTTTAAGTCCGGAGAAGAGATGAAAGTCCTTTTTGCCGATCTTCCCGAAGCGATTTCCAATATCCGGGAAGTAGTGGATAAGATAGAGCCCTATGAATTGGCAAGGGACGTGTTGCTGCCGAAGTTTGATATACCGGAACAGTTCCAGGATACACAGGATACCGGAGACGGGGGGAAAAGAGGAGAAAATGCCTATCTGCGGCACCTCACCTATGAGGGAGCCAAGGGGAGATACCCGGAAATTACCGAAGAAATACGGGAACGTCTCGATTTTGAACTGAGTGTTATCGAGCGGACCGGGTACCCGGGATACTTCCTTATTGTGCAAGACTTTATCGCGGCGGCAAGAGAAATGGGAGTCTCCGTAGGGCCCGGGCGTGGCTCGGCGGCAGGCTCGGCAGTTGCATACTGTCTCGGAATTACAAACCTCGATCCCATAGCTTACGATCTCCTTTTTGAGCGTTTCCTTAACCCGGACCGGGTGTCCATGCCCGATATCGATATCGACTTTGACGATGAGGGACGAAGCAGGGTTATGGATTACGTTATAAATAAGTACGGGGCCAACCAGGTAGCCCAGATTATTACCTATGGTACTATGGCCGCCAAATCTTCTATCCGGGATACGGCCAGGGTGCTGGACCTTCCCCTGGGAGATGCCGACAGGATAGCCAAACTCATTCCCAATATGAAGCTGGCCAAAATATTCTCTTTGGATGACAGTAAGCTGAAATCCAGTCTCCGTTCGGATGAACTCTTGAAGGTGAACGAACTGAAAAACCTGGCTGAAGGAGCCGATCTCGAAGCCCAGACGATAAAACAGGCACAAATACTGGAGGGTTCCGTGCGGAATACCGGGATACATGCCTGTGGCGTTATTATTACTCCTGACGACATCACCAACTTCGTTCCGGTGTCCATAGCCAAGGATTCCGACCTGTACGTTACACAGTTCGACAACTCGGTGGTGGAAAGTGCAGGCCTGCTGAAGATGGACTTCCTCGGGCTGAAAACACTGACCCTGATCAAGGACACGGTAAAGCTTGTCAAATACAAGCACGATATAGACCTCAACCCGGATGATTTCCCGTTGGACGATCAAAAGACATACGAGCTCTTTCAGCGCGGTGAAACCGTAGGGATATTCCAGTACGAATCTCCCGGGATGCAAAAATACATGAAGGAACTGAAACCGACGGTCTTTGCCGACCTCATAGCCATGAACGCTTTGTACCGTCCGGGACCTCTGGAATACATCCCCAGTTTTATCAACCGGAAACACGGTAAAGAGGAGATCACCTATGACCTCTCTGCAATGGAAGAGTACCTCCAGGAAACCTACGGTATTACGGTTTACCAGGAGCAGGTGATGTTGCTGTCGCAAAAACTCGCCGGGTTTACCAAAGGTGAAGCGGATGTATTGCGGAAGGCGATGGGTAAAAAGATATTTGCCCTGCTGGAACAGTTAAAACCGAAATTCCTCGACGGTGGGGAAAAGAACGGTCACGACAGGACAGTCCTGGAAAAAGTGTGGAAAGACTGGGAAGCCTTTGCAAGTTACGCTTTTAATAAAAGTCACTCTACCTGCTATGCCTGGATCGGTTACCAGACAGCCTATCTGAAAGCCAATTATCCTGCGGAATATATGGCGGCTGTACTTTCCAACAACATGAATGATATCAAATCGGTTTCCTTCTTCCTGGAAGAATGTAAGCGTATGGGACTGAATGTTCTCGGGCCTGATGTAAACGAATCCTTTTACAAGTTTACCGTAAACAAAGACAATGCCATCCGTTTTGGAATGGGGGCCATTAAAGGAGTTGGCCGTGGTGCCGTAGAGACTATAGTAGAGAATAGG
Organism: Sinomicrobium halophytocola; assembly: GCF_052983395.1. Classification (NCBI taxonomy): domain Bacteria; kingdom Pseudomonadati; phylum Bacteroidota; class Flavobacteriia; order Flavobacteriales; family Flavobacteriaceae; genus Sinomicrobium; species Sinomicrobium halophytocola. Next base: position 52,029 of record NZ_JBRKIT010000034.1, on the reverse strand, counting down.
GAATCCGGACCGTATCGTTCCGTATTCGATCTGGCCAAGCGGCTGGACCTTCGTGCGGCCAATAAAAAAGCATTTGAGAATCTCGCTCTTGCCGGTGGTTTCGATTCTTTTGATGAAACGCACCGCGCCCAGTACTTTCACGATGAAGGCGATGGCATTGTTTTCCTGGAAAAAGTAATGCGCTATGCCGCCAAATACCAGGAAAACGAAAACTCCGCACAGGTAAGCCTTTTCGGAGAAGCCAGTGAAATACAGATTCCCGAGCCCATAGTGCCGCCGTGTGAAGAATGGGGGACTATGGAAAAACTCCGCAGGGAGAAAGAAGTTGTGGGGATTTATATATCCGGCCATCCGCTGGATGATTTCAAGACCGAAATGCAATACTTCTGCAACGGCAGTATAAGCCTGCTGAATGAGTTGGAAAACTATACCAACAGGGAACTTTCCCTGGCAGGGGTTATAACCGATGTACAGCACAGGACCTCCAAGAACGGAAAAGGATGGGCTATATTTTTTGTGGAAGATTACACAGATACCTATGAGTTCAAGATCTTTGGAGAAGAATACCTTAAATTCAGGCATTTCCTGATGGTGAATTCCTTTATTTACATAAAAGTGTTTATCCGTGAAGGCTGGGTGAACAGGGATACCGGTCAGCGTGGAGATCCCCGCCTGCAGTTCAATAATATGCAGCTATTACAGGACGTTATGGAGGCCTATGCAAGAAAACTCACTATCCACCTTAACATCGAAGACCTGGAAGATTCCAAGATCCGGGTGCTCAAGGATATTATACAAGCGCATACGGGAGATCACGCGCTGAGTTTTACAGTTTATAAAATGGATGAGAAATTAAAGTTATATATGCCCAGCCGGAAAAAAAAGATACGTATTTCAAATGAACTCCTGACGGAACTGAGTAAGAGGGACCTGGTATATAAACTGAACTAATTTCCTGCAAAGAGATAAGGATGTCAAAAGATGCGGATGTAATTATTGCGGGAGGCGGGGCTGCGGGCTTTTTTGCCGCTGCCCATATAGCGGAGGCTGTGCCGGGTACGAGGATAATAATACTGGAGAAAAGCGGTGAGGTATTGGCTAAAGTAAAAATATCCGGCGGCGGGCGATGTAATGTCACGCATGCCGAATTTGCTCCACGCGAACTGGCTACCCATTATCCCCGGGGACAAAAGGAATTGCTGGGGCCTTTTCATGCTTTCTGCAGCGGAGATACGGTAGCGTTTTTCGAAAACAGGGGGGTGACACTTAAAACAGAAGAAGACGGCCGGATGTTTCCCGAAACCGATTCGTCACAGACCATTGTCGATTGCCTGGTCCGGGAAACCACACAACGTGGAGTGCAGGTTCTTACGGGGCATGCGATCAGGAAAATACAATCCGCCGGAACTGGCTGGGAACTGGTGACGGCTAAGGGGAATTTCACCTGCCGTAAGCTTCTCGTAGCTACCGGAAGCAGCCCGAAAATGTGGGATATCATCAGACAATTGGGGCATACCATAGTGCCTCCTGTTCCTTCACTTTTTACTTTTCATATAAAAGATCCGCGTCTTTCCGGGCTTATGGGGTTGTCCGCCCGGGTCTCCGTCCGGTTGGCAGGACAAAAGAATCTTATGACCTTCGAGGGGCCTTTGCTTATCACGCATTGGGGAGTTAGTGGCCCTGCCGTTCTGAAATTATCGGCATGGGCTGCCCGGGAATTACACGATTGTGATTATAAGTTCTCTATAGAAGTAAATTGGTTGCATCAGGTTGCTTTTACGGAAGCGATGGAGATTTTAAAGGATATCAAGGAAGTTAACGGGAAAAAGAATATTTTCTCTTCCGGACCTTTTGACCTTCCGAAAAGATTGTGGGTAAAACTCGCGGAAGCATCGGGGATTTCCGAAGATATGCGATGGGCGGAAATACGGAAAGGATTGCTGGAAAACCTCGCCGGGCAACTTACCAAAAGCATTTTCCGGGTTACCGGGAAAAGTACTTTTAAGGAAGAGTTTGTTACTGCCGGTGGAGTGGATCTGAAAGAAATAGACTTTAAAACCTTCGGAAGTAAAATCCACGAAAACCTGTTTTTTGCAGGAGAAGTACTGAATATAGATGCCGTTACCGGGGGATTTAATTTTCAGAACGCATGGACCGGGGGGTATATGGCCGCTATGGCGATAACAGAAAGTCTGTCAGGAGAGAAGTAACAGAATAAGAAAAGAGACGTCCGAAAAGCACTTAATCGGTTGTCCCGGGGGGGGACGGGTAAAGGCTTTGTATGGCCGGGACCTGTATGTTTCCCCGGACAGGATGCTTGAATAGCTTTTCAGACGATCCCTTTTTCTGTAATATTGTTTATCAAACGTGGGTTACTGCTGTTGTGTCAGCAATGTCTGTAAACGTTGTTGTAGTTCCGTATCGGTTTGTAGTGCTACTGCAACTTCCTGGTAACGGTCGAGGGAAATACCTTCCTTGGTTATGGCGTCTTCCATCTGTTTTTGAAAGCCGGATTGCATTTCCTGCATTTTATTCATGATCACACCGAATTTTTCTTTCTCATCCGTACTGGCATCCGCTTCTTTCTCGGGAGATTGCGATGCTTCGTATAATTCGTTGAAACGATCGATGTCAAAACCGTTGTCTTCCACGGTTTTTACCATTTCCTGCTGGGCTTTTACATTAACTTCCTGTACTCCCTGAAAAGCGGAAGCTATTTTACCCAGTTCATCATCTGATACATCTACTTTTTTCTGCTCTGCTGTTTGTGCGAAAGCGGTAGCGCCTACCATTAAAAAACAGATCAGAGTAGATTTTAATTTGCCTGAAAATTTCATTTTTGTAGGAATTTTAATTGTTTTCTTTCGGCCTAAACTACAATAATATGTAGTGAACACCAAAATTATGCTCAATTTAACAGTAACTTAACGACAGGCCGGATTTTTTTGACTCCCGGACTTTCCGGTGTAAGAAAGTGAGGAAAGCACTATCTTTGCACAAATTTTACGGACTGATGACAGAAAAGGACTTTATGCCTTCCGGATACCGGACTACCATAGACACGGGAAGTTTTACCTGGAGATCACCGAGCAATATAGCCCTGGTGAAATACTGGGGCAAGCGGGGCGAACAGTTGCCGGCAAACCCTTCTGTTAGTTTCACACTGGACACTTGTGCCACAACGACAACTCTGCGTTTTAAGAGGTTGGAGCGGCCGGCTTCCGGTTTCGGATTTGATCTGCTTTTCGAAGGAAAAACAAGGGAAGATTTTAAGCCTAAGATAAATGATTTTTTCGGACGTATTGAAAAGTATATACCCTTTTTGAAGGACTATCACTTTACGATAGAAACATCCAATTCTTTTCCCCACAGTAGCGGAATAGCTTCTTCGGCGAGTGGAATGAGCGCCCTGGCGCTATGCCTGATGTCTATGGAGAAAGAGATGTCTGCGGATATGCCGGAGGAGAAATTTTACCGGAAGGCATCTTTCCTGGCGAGATTGGGCTCCGGTAGTGCATGCCGCAGTATAGAAGGCGGGCTGGTCGTATGGGGAAGTCATCCCGGGCTGACCGGGAGTACCGATCTTTATGGTGTTTCTTACCCGGAAGAAGTACATCCTGTATTCCGGACTTACCAGGATACCATATTACTGGTAGACCGCGGGGAAAAGCAGGTGAGCAGTACTGTGGGCCATGGCCTTATGCATGGACATCCTTTTGCGGAACGTCGTTTTGCACAGGCAGGTGAAAACCTGTCTGCATTACAGCACGTATTAAAAACCGGGGATATGGCAGGCTTTACGGAAATCGTGGAAAGTGAAGCCCTGACCCTGCATGCCATGATGATGACCGGTAAACCGTATTTTATATTGATGAGCCCCGCAACCCTGGAGGTCATCCGTAAAATATGGGGTTTTCGTAAGAAATCCGGATCTAACATTTGCTTTACCCTGGATGCAGGGGCAAACGTACATGTTTTGTACCCGGAAGAGGAAAAAAATGTGGTGATGGAATTTATTAATAATGAGTTGGTTGCATATTGTGAAAACGGGCACTATATTTGCGACCGCATTGGCGAAGGGGCCGGATTTTTATAAAAATTAGTACATAATAAAAATTGTTTTAACCCGGTTTCTAGGAAAATCAGTTTACCCGATCCCGATAATTATCGGGATGCTCCCTTTAGGCGATGCATCGAGCCCGGTCGAAATGACTGGGGTATCAATTCCGAAAGCTTTAGGGTGAGGAATTATCGAAATGAAATTTTTGTTGTGTAATAAAAAACGGTTATAAGTTATCTGACAGATAATAATATTTATTTGCGAAAAATAGTGTTAAAATGCAATAAAAATTGTTGTCGCCGTTAGATTTGTGTATCTTTATAAAGCTTAGGCCGAAATTTTAAAGAGAATGAAACCGGCATGTTTAAAAAAATTATTAAACACACAGGCGGTGCATTGAGTTTGCCGAAGTGAGGATGATTATTTTAAGCATCAAAGGTTCCATGTGACCGTTGAAAAAACAATAAAATAATACATGAAAGGACCATTATTTTATTCGAAAATACTGCTCTTCGGAGAGTATGGTATCATTAAGGATTCCAAAGGGTTGTCCATTCCTTATAATTTTTATAACGGGGCGCTGAAAACGGCCAAAGAATCTTCAGAAGAGGTGTCCGAATCTAATCTCAGCCTGAAACGATTTGCGGATTACCTGGAGAACCTGCAAACCGAAAAGCCGGACCTGGTGACTTTTGATATAGGAAAATTGAAGGGAGATGTGGCAGAAGGGATGTACTTCGACAGCAGTATACCCCAGGGTTACGGGGTAGGTAGCAGCGGTGCGCTGGTGGCTGCGATTTACGATAAATATGCTAACGATAAGATCACCATACTGGAAAATCTTACCAGGGATAAATTGTTGAAACTGAAAAAGATATTCGGGGAAATGGAATCTTTTTTCCATGGAAAGTCGTCCGGACTCGATCCTCTGAACAGTTATCTCAGCATTCCCATACTCATCAATTCCAAGGATAATATAGAACCTGCCGGCATACCTTCCCAAAAGAAAGACGGTAAGGGAGCGGTTTTTCTGCTGGACAGCGGGATGGTCGGTGAAACGGCACCTATGATCCATATTTTTATGGAAAGTATGAAGCAGGAAGGATTCCGGAAAATGCTTAAAGACCAGTTTATCAAACATACCGACGCCTGCGTGGAAGATTTTCTGAAAGGCGATGTGAAATCCCTTTTCGGAAATATCAAACAATTGTCGCATGTGGTCCTGGATAATTTTAAGCCCATGATCCCCGCGCAGTTTCATAAGATCTGGAAACACGGTATTGAAACCAATGAATACTACCTGAAACTTTGTGGTTCGGGAGGAGGAGGATATATTCTCGGTTTTACACAGGATATCGATAAGGCCCGAAAAGCGCTCAAAGACTACAACCTTGAAGTGGTCTACAACTTCTGAATCGCATAAATAATCTTAAACACAGTACGTATCAGGACAAATGCGTCATAATTGAGTACTTCTATGTTTAAGGTTTATTGCCGGTGACCCGGTTGTTGATTAGTTCGGGAGTTGAAACGGGAAGCCTTCCCTGCAATACTCCAAGACTCCCCGACTTAACACTCAAGATCTCCAATCTTTATCCGGTTCCTGAGCCCTTTGGCAAGCTCAGGGAAGAGCAATCTTTATCAATCACCATACATCTCCATCCCGATATCGGGACTCCTCGTCTCCTTGTGTTCCTGTATATGATGTGTTTGCCCTGCAATACGTATGAAAAGAATATTGGTTTCCGTATATTCGCAGTATCTATCGGGAACGCTTTACCGTTTCCGGTTTTATTTTCGCATAAGGCCGTAAAAATTGAAAATGTGCAGCTATCCAGGAAAAACAGACTGCTATTGCTTAAGCTTCTAAGTATTTTTTCCGTGGTCCGGGGATATAACATTCTGGTTATTGTTATCGCCCAGTATCTCACCTCTGTTTATATTCTCGCTCCGGAAAAACCACTTATGCGGGTAGTTCTGGACGGTAATCTTTTTGCTATTGTCGCCGCTTCAGCGCTGGCTATTGCTTCCGGTTACATTATCAATAATTTTTATGATGCGGAAAAGGACCTGATTAACCGCCCCCGGAAAACCATGCTCGACCGCCTGATCAGCCAGCGCACAAAATTAACGGCGTATTTTATCCTGAATTTTGTCTCGGTGATTTTTGCCAGTTATGTATCTTTTCGTGCCGTCGCCTTTTTTTCGGTATATATTTTTGCGTTGTGGTTCTATTCACATAAGCTGAAACGCATTCCTATGGTAGGGAATATGGTATCTTCTGTTCTGGCGATCACTCCTTTTTTTGCCGTTTTTATCTATTACAAGAATTTTGCCTCGGTGATTTTTGTACACGCGGTCTTTCTGTTTCTCATTATCCTGATACGGGATATGGTCAAAGACCTTGAAAATATTAAAGGAGATCTGATTCAGGGGTACAGGACCATCCCCATTATATACGGGGAAAGGGCTTCCAAGAGTATTATTACCCTGTTGGCATTCATTACATGGGTGCCGACCTATTTACTGATCGCCAGATTTGAAATAGGTCATATGGATATTTTCTTTTACGGTTGTTTTCTGTTGCTCCTGGTATTCCTGGTACTGATGTGGAAAGCGTCTTCCAAGAAGGATTACCTGGTATTGCACAATATCCTTAAGTTTATAATTGTGGCCGGGGTATTCAGTATTCTGCTGATAGATATTGATCTGGTGCTGAACCGTATCCTGTAAAAGTTAAAAGGATAAGACTCCCCGCTTTCAAAAATAACGGGTAATGCAGTTAAGGACTAATATCCTATCTTTGCCAAAAAACAGGACATGAGCAGAACCGATAAGAACAGGAAAGGAAAGGTCTCCGGAAGACAAGGGGGAGAACGCAAGGAAAGCTATGCCAGGGGCAATGCGCCCATACGTAAAAATCCCTTGTCGAAAAACCCGGATGAAATACGGCTGAATAAGTATATCTCCAATGCGGGAATCTGTTCGCGCAGGGATGCGGATATTTATATTGCTGCGGGGAATGTGTCTGTAAACGGAAAGCCGGTTACAGAGCTCGGATATAAGGTAAAGCTAACGGATGAGGTCCGTTTTGACGGAAAGGTGATCCGGCCGGAGAAGAAAGAATATGTGCTCTTGAACAAGCCAAAAGGCTTTATTACCACGACCAAGGACGAGCGGGGGCGAAGAACGGTTATGGAACTGGTGTCCAATGCATCCAAATCCAAATTGCTGCCTGTCGGGCGGCTGGACCGCAATACTACGGGCTTACTGTTATTTACCAATGACGGGGACCTGGCCAAAAAGCTTACCCATCCTAAACACGGGGTCCGGAAGATATACCATGTAGAACTGGACAAGAACCTTAAGCAGGAAGACCTGGTAAAAATACAACAGGGACTCACCCTTGATGACGGTCTCATAGAGGTAGACGAAATAAGCTACATAGAAAATACACCTAAACGCGAGGTAGGGATCAAGATACACAGCGGTAAAAACCGTATTGTGCGCAGGATATTCGAACACCTGGAGTATGATGTGATTAAACTGGACCGGGTTATTTTTGCAGGGCTTACCAAGAAAGACCTGCCAAGGGGGCATTGGCGTCCGCTGACACAACAGGAGATTATCAATCTTAAAATGATGTAATCGAAAAAGAGAAAAGGGCCGTTTAAATACAGCCCTTTTTAGTTTTGTCTTTTCTGAATATTTTTTCTTTTAAATATCTTTCTTCCTGTGATTAAGCTTTGGAGGTAAGAGATTTAAAAAATACAAATCCGAAGCCGAGAAACAACATGCAATGGAACGGAAACAGCCCGTAATCGTTCAGCGATATGGCGCTGTACATGCCAAAGAGGAAATAAAAGGCCAGGACCGCTTCCAGCAGGGTGTTGGGGGATATCTTTTCGTGGAGGTATTTATTACCTTTCCAGCTGTCTGCGAGATTCTTGATGTTGAATTTTGGCGTCCTTACGAATTCACTTCTTTTACCGATATGGCCTTCCAGTACGGCTACGGAATTGTGCAGGGAAAAGCCCATGGCTACGGAGAAAAAGGTAAAGAACATTTTGATGTAATCGATAAAATTATCAAATCCGCTGCCCTGAATATTTTTATAAGTAAACCAGTAACACACAAACAGTATGATCGTACTGGCTATAAAGAAGCTGGTTACTTCAAAAACCCAACCGAGATGTCCGAAGGTGTTTTTAATATATAGCATAGGTATGCTGAGCAATGCCACAACAAATACGCATAAGAACATGGAGCTGTTCAGCAGGTGAAGAACACCGTGTAGCTTGGTTTTGAAGGGAATGTTCTTTGCCGAGATCACGCGGGTAACTGTTTTCCGGAAGTTTTCGGCCCCTCCCTTGTTCCAGCGGAATTGCTGGGAGCGGGCAGCGCTGATAACCACGGGAAGTTCCGCCGGCGTTTCCACGTCTTCAAGATATTTGAATTTCCAGTTTTTGAGCTGTGCCCTGTAACTCAGGTCCAGGTCTTCGGTAAGTGTGTCTCCTTCCCAGTTTCCGGCATCGATAATACATTCTTTGCGCCATATCCCAGCCGTACCGTTGAAGTTGATAAAGTGTCCTTTACTGTTACGCCCCACCTGTTCCAGGGTAAAGTGGGCATCCAGGGCGAAAGCCTGTATTTTGGTAAGGAGGGAATAGTCGCGGTTGAGGTGGCCCCAGCGAGTTTGTACGACACCTATTTCGGGGTCCTTAAAATAAATTACCGTTTTCTTCAGCCAGTCGTTGTCGGGCAGAAAATCGGCATCGAAAATGGCTATAAACTCTCCTTTGGCTATTTTCAGCCCGTCCTTTAACGCACCGGCTTTAAATCCCTGGCGGTTTTCTCTTCGGATGTGCTGAATGTCAAGCCCGGTTTCCTGTAGCCTGGCGATCTGTTTGGCTGTTTCGGAAGCCGATTCGTCCGTAGAATCATCCAAAACCTGTATTTCCAGCTTGTTCTGCGGATATTCTATCTTGGCGATGTTCTCCAGAAGCCGCTCTACTACATATTCTTCATTGTAAATAGGAAGCTGGATAGTTACGTAAGGAATCTCTCTCGGGTCCAGTAAATTGAACTTGGGAGCTTCATCGTTTTTCCGTTTGTGTCCCAGGTAATTGAAAAGCAGGTTTAACTGCGCCAGGCTGTAAAAGAAAATAAGTAACAAAGCTATGCTGTATATAGCAATGGCAATGTATGAAAGTGTTAACATCATTTAGACTGTTTTAAACTGTACTTGAATATCCACCCAAAATTTAACGGCGGCAAAGATAGTATCTTTTACGGTTCCCGAAACTTTTCGGTTCACTATTCCGTTTTTATAACGATCTGGTATTTCGTTATATAGGATCTTCCCTGCACGTATGTTCATTTTCAGTGTTTTGAATCCGCCAAACTTTTACAATGTACTTCCAAAGGTTAAAACAGGATAACATCTTTATATGCGTGACGGGTATATCTTCTTTTCACAATTAGCCGGGGGCAGCTCGGAATAACTGTTGTCATTAGATACGAGCATACCGGATGTTTTGGATGTTTTCCCGAGTAATTTTTTTAGCTGGGAAAATTCTGTTATGGGGCGAGGCTATGTGTTTTCTTTGCACTAATGCCTGTTTTAGTCATCCGGAACGAGGATACGTACCCTAAGCCGTGTATTTTTCTTTCTTCGGGTGTTTCACATATAATCTTAAACGGCATACCGGGCTATTTATTTGCCGTGATGTAAAGTTTTACGCAGGGAGCCGTTTTGTTAATTCTCTGAAAAGTAGTGTCATATCGGGCCCAGCCTTTGTAGCGATAGCTATGATGTCATTGATATCTATGGGAGCCAGGTTATCCGGATCGCATTCGTCGGTGAGTTTCCCCAGTCCGGTGCCGGGGACAATATCAATTTCGGGTTTCAGAAAACCGCTTTCGCGAAGATACGCTACCGATTTGTCAAGGTCGTTTTGTGTTGTATCCTGTTGTTTTGGTGCTGTATGGAGTGCCCCCGGGTATTGTTGTGATACAACAACTCAAGACGAGTTCAACAGGAGAGATTGTCAAAAAGAAAAACCCGCCGTATTGTTGTGGCGGGTTTTTCTATGCAATTTGCTGCCGGTTTTCAGCTTATTTATTGTCATCGATTTTTTCTTCGATTTTCTCGCCGGTCTTTTTAACCTTTTCCTTTACCGTATCGGCTGCTTTTTTAGTTTCGTCCCAGGTGTCTTCTGCGGCATCCTTGGTGTCGTCCCAGGTATCTTCCGCAGCATCCTTGGTGTCATCCCAGGCTTCTTCTGCCTTGTCTCCGGTTTCATCCAGAGTATTTTCTATTTTATCTCCGGCGTCTTCTTTTTTCTTGGTGTCCCTGCATGACGCGAGGGTAATTGCAAATACAGCCAATAAAACCATGCTTAAAGATACTTTTTTCATAATCTGAATATTTTTTACGAGTTAATAAATAGAAAAATCAGGAAAAATATTTTTTTCGTTGACCTTCCTTTATTTGCCTGTTATAATAATATACGTAAAAAATCAATGATTTGGATTACGGCGCCTGTATTTTTTTCAACATAAAGTGAGTTAATTCCTCCTGTTTGTTTTTTATATTCCTCTTTTTCAATAAGTTGTGAAAAGGTCTCAAAAAGCTGGTTTTTGTCGGAAACAGAAAGTACTCCGCCCAGTTTTACCAGTTCATTGGCTTCCTTGAATTTGCCGTAGTTTTTGCCGATAATGACAGGAATCCCGAAAACCGCAGGTTCCAGGATATTATGGAGTCCGGTGGTGCCCATACCACCGCCTACGTATGCGATGTCGGCATAACTGTATATTCTGGTCAGTATTCCTATGGTATCGATGATAATAACATCGTAGTCCTGTAAATGGTGTTTTTCTCTTTCGGAATAAAGTATGGCCTTTCTGCGAATGGATTTTAGCAGGCTCTCATTGTGTGCGGGTTTTATATTGTGCGGCGCCAGGGCAAACTTAATACCTTCCGGGGCATTGTTTATCATTTCGGAAAGCAGTTCTTCGTCTTCCGGCCAGGTGCTTCCGGCCACAAAACAGGGTTTGCCGTCCTTGAATGTTTCCATAAACTCAAGTGTATTGTCCCGGTGCAGGATCTCCTCTACCCGGTCCAGGCGGGTATCGCCGCTAACGGTCACCCGGTCTATACCTATGCCTTTGAGCAGTTCTCCGGAATTTGCGTCCTGCACGAAAAAATGGCGGAACGTTTGGAGGGAATGTCGCATAAATCCCCCGTAGGGCTTAAAGAACAACTGGTCTTTACGGAATATGCCGGAAATAAGAATAGTGTTTATTTTTCGTTTTCTAAGTTCGGAAAGGTAGTTCGGCCAGAATTCATATTTGACAAATACGGCGAGTTCGGGCTTTACCATGTTGAGGAATTTTTTTGCATTCCTCCTGGTGTCCAGGGGCAGGTATGTGATGATATCTGCGGCTTTGCTGCCCTTTTTTACCTCGTATCCGGAAGGGGAAAAAAAGGTGACCAGTATTTTGCGATCGGGAAATTCGGCTTTGATCTTTTCAATGACGGGGAGTCCTTGTTCGAATTCGCCGAGCGAAGCCGTGTGAAACCAAATGATCCTGTCGCCCGGGACTGTAATTTTCCGCAGATCGGAAAATACCGTTTTTCTGCCGTTGACAAAAAGCTTTATTTTTTTGTTGAACGGGGCTATGATCTTTAGTAGAAGGCCCGCAACGGAAATCAGGATGTTGTAGATAAAAGACAGCATGGTACAACCGGAATTTGAGGAACGGAATGAAATCCTGTTCTTTGGCTGCTAAAATACATTACTTTCTGCAAACCTGCAGGGTAAAACCGAATTTTCGGGATCGGAGAAATTCATTCCCGTTTCATTGGCAGACGTTCCTTTATTTCGTATTATTGTTTGGTTTTTCTGAAATGTTTTTCAGCCGCTCATCTATCGATAACCCGTAGCGTTAACTTTTCTGCGAAGTGGGTTTTTTCAGTATGCGGCACGCAAATTAAATACAGATATAGTGAAGAAGATACAGATGGTAGACCTCAAGGGTCAGTACGAATTTATCAAGGATACCGTTGATCGTTCCATAGCAGAAGTTATTAGTTCCACGGCATTTATCAACGGCCCGGAAGTACGTGAATTTCAAAAAGAACTCGAGGCATATCTCGGAGTGAGGCACGTTATTCCCTGCGCCAACGGTACGGATGCTTTGCAGATAGCGATGATGGGTCTCGGCCTGGAGCCCGGAGACGAAGTGATCACGGCCGACTTTACTTTTGCGGCTACCGTAGAAGTTATTGCCCTGCTTCAGCTTACCCCGGTACTTGTGGACGTGGAACCGGATACTTTTAATATAGACCCGGAAGCCATACGTAAAGCCATAACGCCGAGAACAAAAGCCATAGTGCCCGTACACCTTTTCGGCCAGTGTGCCAATATGGATGTTATTATGGAAATAGCAAAGGAGCACAACCTCTACGTGATTGAAGATAATGCACAGGGGATCGGGGCTACTTACACCTTTAAAGATGGTAATAAGGTAAAAGCCGGCGCCATAGGCGATGTGGCGGCTACCTCGTTTTTTCCTTCGAAAAACCTCGGTTGCTACGGGGATGGCGGAGCTATCTTTACCAATGACGACAACCTGGCACATGTTATACGAGGTATTGTCAACCACGGTATGTATGAACGCTATCACCACGATGTCATCGGGGTGAATTCGCGGCTCGATTCCATACAGGCGGCCGTACTGCGTGCCAAATTGCCCTTGCTGGATACCTATAACGAGAAACGAAAAGAGGCCGCCGCAAAATATACCAAAGCATTAGAAGGAGAAGACAACGTGGTTACCCCGGTCCTGGTAGGAGAAGCCGATTCGCATGTCTATCACCAATACACTCTCAAAATAGCGGGAGCGGACAGGGATGCATTGGTGGCCTTCCTGGGAGCACACGAAATACCGTGCGGAATCTATTATCCCATACCCCTGCACAGGCAAAAAGCATATGTAGACGAAAGATATAAAGAAGAAGAATTTACCGTGACCAATAAACTGGTGGAAGAAGTGATATCCCTGCCCATGCACACGGAACTGGACGACGAGCAGATAGCATACATTACATCCAAAATAAAGGAATTTGTAAATAAATAGTGAATTAACCCGATAAAGGTTATTTGAAAATGGCAGAAAAAAAGAAAATACTGGTAACAGGGGGGCTTGGCTTTATTGGCTCCCACACCGTGGTGGAATTGCAGAACGAAGGATTTGAGGTGGTAATCATCGATAATCTCTCCAATTCCTCCATAGAAGTGCTCGAAAGAATAACCCGTATTACGGGAAAAACCCCTCAGTTCGAAAAGATAGACCTCAGGGAAAAAGCGAAAGTAAAGGAGTTTTTTGCCAAACATTCCGACGTTTCCGGGGTTATCCATTTTGCCGCATCCAAAGCTGTTGGCGAAAGCGTGGAAAAACCGCTGTTGTATTACGAGAACAATATCAATACCCTGGTCTATATATTACAGGAGCTTCGGGATAAGGGAGAGTCCTGCTTTATCTTTAGTTCTTCCTGTACGGTGTACGGACAGGCAGACGAACTGCCGATCACGGAAAATGCCCCCGTTAAAAAAGCGGAATCTCCCTATGGAAATACCAAACAGATAGGAGAAGAGATCATAGCCGATGCCTGTAATGTATATAAAGAATTGAAAGCCATATCGCTCCGTTATTTCAATCCCATAGGGGCGCATCCTTCCGTGGAAATAGGCGAACTGCCTCTGGGAGTACCGCAAAACCTGGTGCCTTTTATTACACAGACCGGCGCCGGAGTGCGCGAACAAGTCTCTGTTTTCGGGGGTGACTACCCGACACCCGACGGTACCGGGATACGCGATTATATCCACGTTGTAGACCTGGCAAAAGCCCATGTGGTGTCGCTGCAGCGGTTACTGAAGGGTGATAATAAAAGTAATTACGAAGTGTACAATGTAGGTACCGGAAAAGGAAGTTCCGTGCTGGAAGTGATCGGAAGTTTTGAAAAAGTTTCCGGGGAAAAACTCAATTATAAAATAGTAAACCGCAGGCCAGGGGATATTACCGCCGCCTATGCGGATACCACCAAAGCCAATACGGAGCTGGGATGGAAGGCAAAATCTACTCTCGATGAAGCCATGCGTTCGGCCTGGGCGTGGGAAAAGAAAATAAGAAGCTGATAAATCGGTATGAATGAGGTGGTAATTTTGAAGAAATTAAAAATTACATGCCGAAAAAATACGGCCTTTGCGCCCGGATGTTACAGAAGTTTGATTAAATTGTTGCGAGCTAACAACGAGTAAGCAGGACAGTCCGCCCGGAAGAATTTTCAATTTTTCCGGAAAACGGGACTGTTTTGTAGTTCATACGAATTAACTAACCAAACAGAACAACAATGAAAAAAATACTTCTGTGTGCCGCGCTCTTCAGTGTGGCTTTACTTCAGGCACAAAAGATTTACCTGCATTGCGGGAAAATTCTCGATACGGAGAGCGGTAAGATCCTCAACGAAAAAACCCTGGTTATTTCCGATGGTAAAATAACAGAGGTGGCAGATGGTTATATAACCCCGGAACATACAGGAGACATTATAGATCTTTCCGGCAAAACCGTTTTACCGGGACTTGTGGATATGCACGTCCACCTGGAACACGAGACCAACCCCAAACGCTACCTGGCGAGGTATACCGAAAATGAGGCCGATGTGGCCTTTGAATCTACTTTATATGCCAGAAAGACGCTGATGGCAGGGTTTACCACGGTCAGGGATCTGGGCGGTAGTGGTATTAATACCGCGTTGCGTGATGCCATAAAAAAAGGATATGTGACGGGTCCCCGGATTTTTTCCGCAGGAAAATCCATCGCCACTACCGGGGGACATGCGGACCCTACCAATGGCAGCCGTAAAGACCTTATGGGAGATCCGGGGCCCAGGGAAGGCGTGATAAATTCGCCGGAGGAAGCCCGGAAAGCCGTGCGTCAGCGTTACAAAAACGGCGCGGATGTCATAAAAATAACGGCTACCGGCGGAGTGCTCAGTGTGGCAAAAAGCGGGCATAATCCGCAGTTCTTTTTAGATGAAATAAAGGCCATAACCGAAACGGCAGCCGATTACGGTATGCTGGTAGCAGCTCACGCCCATGGCGATGAAGGCATGCAGCGTGCCATTCAGGGAGGAGTGAAGACCATAGAGCACGGTACGTTTATGAGTGAGGAGACTATGGAGATGATGAAAGCATACGATGCCTATTATGTGCCAACCATAATCGCAGGAAAAGAAGTGGCTGAAAAAGCCGAGATAGATGGGTATTTCCCCGACCTGGTAGTCCCCAAAGCCCGGGAAGTGGGGCCGAAGATACAGGGCACTTTTGCAAAAGCGTATAAGAAAGGAGTGAAAATAGCTTTCGGTACGGATGCCGGGGTGTATAAACACGGGGATAATGCAAAGGAATTCCAGTATATGGTAGAAGCGGGGATGCCGGAAGCAGAAGCTATCCGGTCAGCCACCGTTACTCCGGCCATGTTGCTGGGAATGAAAGATCAGATCGGGCAACTTAAAAAAGGTTATATTGCAGATATTATTGCGGTGAACGACGATCCGACCAAAGATATAAAAACCCTCCGGGACGTGGTTTTTGTGATGAAAGAAGGAGTGGTTTACAAAAACGAGAGTACAGAACCATAATGAAAAGGGCGGAACGGGGTGATGGCCCGCTCCGCTGAAATAACCATCAGACTAAAATAATGTTGTGGTACCACAGGTGAAAGATATGGCGTCCTTACTGGATTGTGCCCGGAAAGAACAATTATGGGAAAAGCTGGTGATGCAGTTGAATAAGGATTTTCTGTCCGCTAATATCCATATGGACCTGGAAACGACCGTTTCTCCCGAAAAACTGGGGAGAACACTTCACGAAACGGTCTTTCTGCTTATGCGGGACAGGTTTAACGATTATCTGAACCTGCTCTATATTATCGACGTCCCCGAAACAGCAGTGAAAAGCATACAGGCACTGGATACGGTAGAGATATCCGGGGAAGTGTCGTTTCTTATCCTGAAAAGAGAGTGGCAAAAGGTGTGGTTCAAGAACAGGATCTGACACCGTAACTCCGGTTTCATAATAGCTTCCGGAAGGCCTTCCGACTCCCGTTCCGGGTCTTGAAATCTATCACGTAAAATGCCAGGAATCCCACAAAAAAAGGGGATATAGTTGCTACGGCTGTGTTTTTGTTTCGACTTGTTAAAATCTTACTAATTGTATATATAAATGTGTCAAAACTTTAACACCATGTATTTGAAATATCGTACTTTTGGAAAAAATTTGTCATAACGAGACAGCTGAAAAAGATAATATGGACAAGTATTCTTTTTTGAATGCTGCGCATACAGCATTTTTTGCTGACCTATACGATCAGTATTTACAGAATCCCGACAGCGTAGAACCCAGCTGGAGGGCTTTTTTTCAAGGATTCGATTTTGGAGTGGAGAGCGCCGCACCCGGTGACTTTGTGGCTTCGAATGGTGTTGAAGCAACCGTTCCCGGAACAACTTCTTCTGCAGGGACTTCCGGTAAAACAGAAGTGCCGGAAACAGTGGTGAAGGAATTCCGGGTCGTCGATCTCATTGATGCCTACCGTACGCGGGGACATCTGTTCACCAAGACCAACCCGGTGCGGGAAAGAAGACAATATGCTCCTACGCTGGAGAAGGAGAACTTCGGTCTTACGGATGCGGATATGGATGTGGGATTCAAGGCCGGTGAAATACTCGGTATAGGAACCAAAACCCTGCGGGAGATTATAGACCACCTTCAGGCGATCTACTGCGATTCCATCGGGGTGGAATATATGTACATCCGCCAGCCTGAAGAAGTACAATGGATACAGAACAAGCTCAATATCAACGATAACCATCCTTCTTTTTCTGCCGAAGAGAAAAAACACATTCTCGGCAGGCTGAATGATGCCATATCGTTCGAAGGATTTCTGCACACCAAGTATGTGGGGCAAAAGAGATTTTCACTCGAAGGGGGAGAATCCCTTATCCCGGCCTTGGATGCTATTGTAGACAAGGCGGCAGACCTGGGAGTAAAGCAGTTTGTTATGGGGATGGCCCACCGTGGCCGCCTCAATGTACTGACCAATATCTTCGGAAAATCCGCAAAAGATATTTTCAGCGAATTTGACGGAAAAGACTATGAGATCCCTGCTTTTGACGGGGATGTTAAATATCACCTGGGCTGGACTTCCGAACGAAGGACCAAAGCAGGTAAGGAGATACGGATGAACATCGCGCCCAACCCTTCACACCTGGAGACTGTGGGGGCGGTAGTGGAAGGGATTACACGGGCAAAGCAGGACAACCACTATGAAGATGACTTCTCAAAAGTACTTCCTATAGTAGTACACGGAGATGCTGCCATTGCAGGACAGGGAATTGTCTATGAGGTAGTACAGATGGCTAAGCTGGACGGTTACAAAACCGGGGGTACCATTCATATGGTCGTAAATAACCAGATAGGATTTACCACTAATTATCTCGATGCCCGTTCGTCTATTTACTGTACCGATGTCGGAAAAGTGACTTTATCGCCCGTACTTCATGTCAATGCGGATGATGTGGAAGCGGTAGTGCATGCAGCGCTTTTTGCTCTCGATTTCCGTATGACCTTTAAAAGAGATGTCTTTATCGACCTTCTCGGTTATCGCAAGTATGGTCATAACGAAGGAGATGAGCCGAAATTCACGCAGCCGAAACTCTATAAAGCCATTGCCAAGCATCAAAACGCAAGGGATATTTATGCGGAGAAGCTGATAAAAGAAGGTATTATAAACAGCGGGTATGTAAGTGAACTCGAATCCAAATACAAAACACTGCTGGAGGAAGAACTGGAGGATTCCAGGAAAGAGAATACCACCCGGATCATCCCTTTTATGGAGGATGAATGGAAAGGATATGAGCTGGTAAGGGAAGATATGATGCTAAAGCCGGTCGATACCGGTTATCCCAAAGATAAGCTCACCAGGATAGCGGAGGTTATCACTAAGCTTCCTGAAGATAAAAAGTTCCTCAGGAAAATAGAAAGACTCATAGGGGACAGGCACAAAATGTTCTTTGAAACCGATACCCTGGACTGGGCTATGGGAGAACTTCTCGCTTACGGGACGCTGCTGGACGAAGGTTTTAATGTAAGGATAAGCGGACAGGATGTGGAAAGAGGAACTTTTTCGCATCGCCATGCCGTTCTCAAGGTAGAGGATAGCGAAGAAGAAGTGGTGTTGCTGAATGAGCTGAATGAAAAACAGGGTCATTTCTATGCCTTTAACTCATTACTGTCAGAATATGGAGTGGTAGGTTTTGACTACGGTTATGCCATGGCCAGTCCTAAGACACTGACCATATGGGAGGCCCAGTTCGGAGATTTCAGTAATGGGGCACAGATAATGATCGACCAGTATATCTCTGCTGCGGAAGACAAATGGAAAATACAGAACGGCCTCGTGATGTTGTTGCCGCACGGCTATGAAGGACAGGGAGCGGAACACTCTTCGGCACGTATGGAGAGGTATCTGCAGCTTTGCGCCAAAGACAATATGTATATGGCGGATTGTACTACCCCGGCCAACTTCTATCACCTGCTGCGCAGACAGATGAAAGTGAATTTCCGTAAACCTCTTGTTGTGTTTACGCCTAAAAGTTTACTGCGCCATCCGAAAGCGGTTTCCAGTGTGGAAGACTTTGTAAACGGATCTTTCCAGCCGGTAATCGACGATGCGGGCGTAAAGGCCGGAGATGTAAAGACCTTGGTTTTCTGTACCGGTAAATTCTATTACGATCTGCTTGAAGCCCGTGAGGAGAAAGGCAGGGAGAAAGACGTAGCGCTGGTGAGACTGGAACAATTGTTCCCGTTGCCTTCCGATAAGATCAAGGAAGTTATAAGTAAGTATAAGAGTGCCAAAGACGTTGTGTGGGCACAGGAAGAACCCCGGAATATGGGTGCGTGGAGCCATTTGCTGATGCATTTGGAGAACGCGAGAGAATTCAGAGTATGTTCCAGAAGGTTCTATTCCTCTCCTGCGGCCGGAAGTGCCGTAAGGTCCAAAAAAAGACATCAGGAAGTTATAGCGTATGTCTTTGACGAAACCAGGGATAACAACATCCGGGATTACCGGGCCAAAAATGGTTACGGACATTAAAAAATATCCTTACCATATATGGAAACTAAAAATAAGAATACGACCAATAAAATTATAGAACAATGATTTTAGAAATGAAAGTTCCTTCGCCGGGGGAATCTATTACAGAAGTGGAAATAGCCGAATGGCTGGTTTCTGACGGAGATTATGTAGAGAAAGACCAGGCCATTGCGGAAGTGGATTCGGATAAAGCAACCCTGGAGCTTCCTGCGGAGGCGAGTGGTATCATTACGCTCAAAGCCGAAGAAGGCGATGCTGTTGCCGTAGGGGAAGTGGTTTGTTTAATAGATACCAGTGCCGCGAAGCCGGAAGGAGGTTCCGCAGACGAAAAAGAAAAACCGGAAGCTAAAGAAGAGAAGAAAGAAGCTCCGAAAGAAGAGGCGAAACCGGCAGCACAACCGGCCCAGCCCGAAAAGAAAGAAACATATGCCTCTGGTACGGCTTCTCCTGCAGCTAAAAAAATACTGGAGGAAAAAGGAGTTGCTGCCAATGAGGTTAAAGGAACCGGTAAAGACGGGCGTATAACCAAAGATGACGCTGTAAAAGCGGTGCCTTCTATGGGGACACCCGGGCCCGGAAGCAGGGGGCAGGAACGTAAAAAACTTTCCATGCTCCGCAGAAAAGTTGCAGAGCGCCTGGTTTCGGCCAAGAACGAAACAGCGATGCTCACCACGTTTAACGAGGTGAACATGACACCGATCTTTAAGCTGAGAAATCAATATAAAGAAGAATTCAAGTCAAAGCACGGGGTTGGCCTCGGCTTTATGAGTTTCTTTACAAAAGCGGTGGTAAGAGCATTGCAGCTATACCCGGACGTAAACTCCATGATTGACGGAGATTATAAAATAAGCTATGATTTCTGCGATATTTCCGTAGCCGTATCAGGCCCCAAAGGCCTTATGGTTCCGATAGTAAGAAATGCGGAAAATCTGAGCTTCAGGGGAATCGAATCGGAGATCAAACGTCTGGCCATCCGTGCCCGTGACGGACAGATCACCGTAGATGAAATGACGGGAGGAACCTTTACCATTTCTAACGGAGGGGTATTCGGAAGTATGTTGTCTACACCTATTATCAATCCGCCGCAATCCGGTATCCTGGGAATGCATAATATTATAGAGCGCCCTATTGCCGTAGACGGAAAAGTAGAGATACACCCCATGATGTATGTGGCCCTTTCCTATGATCACAGGATCATTGACGGACGGGAATCCGTAGGTTTCCTTGTGGCTATAAAAGAAGCCCTGGAGAGCCCGGAAGAACTGCTCATGGACGGAAATATTAAAAAAGCACTGGAATTATAATAAAAAGTAAAGGCGAAGACTTTCAAAGCCCGGATTTCCGAAACTGCTTTTTTGCAGGCGGAAATCCGGGTTTCTTTTTGCATAGCGGGCCTTAACCCTGCATTCCTGCAATGGTCTTTGCAGCTTCTTCGACAGTTTTTTTGCTGTTTCCTACGAAGATCTTTCCGTCCGCCAGTATTACCGGTCTTTTCAGGAAAGTATAATGCTCCAGGATAAAACGCTTGTAGTCTTCTTCGGTTAGTTTTTCCTCCGCCAGGTTCCTTTCCTTATACAGTTTTGCTCTTCTGCTGAAAAGACTTTCGTAAGAACCGGCCAGTTTTTTCATTTCTTCCAGCTGTTTTACCGTGATCGGTTCGGATTTTATGTCCTGTAAGACGAACGAATCCGGAAGTTGAAGTTGCTTTATGATTCGTTTGCAGGTGTCGCAGGTGCTGAGGTGATATATCTTGTCCATAAAATAATGCTTTGCACAAAAGTAGTATAACTTTTCCGATACGAAAAAAGGGGAATGCTGGGTAAACACATCATGTGCATAGTATCTGAGAGTGTGAGAGTGTGGGAATGAGTTAAAGGTGTTTGTGAAATGACGGCATAGGGATTGTAAGGATGACCGGGAGGCTGGGTGCCTTTCGCTGGAACTTGAAACCTGCAACCTGCAATCTTGATTGAACTATTTATAATTTTTTAATGCGTTTGTTCCGGAGGGGAATGCACCTGAATGATGAGGGGATTTAAACTTTTTTATAAACTTGTTTTTGAGTTCTTTAACTTGTTTACTCGTTTACTTTTTATGACAGACCGGAAAAGTTTAAATGAATTGGATTAGTTTTGGAAAAAAGATCAGCGATGTACGAAAAACAAGTGGAAATTTTAAAAAGCACGAGGAACCTGGTAGTCAATGCCATTGAAGGATTATCCCCGGAAGAGATCAATAAGATCCCCGAAGGGTTTAATAATAACATAGCGTGGAACCTGGCACATCTTGTGGTGTCGCAACAGATATTGTGTTACAGGTTGTCCGGGCTGGAATGCAACGTGAGCGAAGATATTATAAATGACTATAGGAAGGGGACCGCTCCGGACCCGGAAAAACCGATAACGGAAGAGGAGCTGCGCTATTTCAGGGAAATATTTTTGAGTAATCCTGACAAATTACAGGAGGATTACCGGGAGGGGCTTTTTAAGACATATAACACCTATACGACCAGCATGAATGTGACCCTCTCCGATATAGACTCGGCGATGGCTTATAACAATATGCACGAAGGTCTTCACCTGGGGTATATACTGGCGTTAAAACGGGCTATAAAATAGCCAGGTATTGTTTTGCCTCTTCCAGGGGGATTTCGAGTGTCTTGCCACCTTCCGCATACGAACTGATATCGTAGGCATTGTAGTGAAGGATGATATTGTCTTTAGTAAAACCGATATTTTCCGGAAGTTGATAGGTGTCGTCTTCAAACCAGAATCCGGTACTGTTGATGTTACTGCCTTCCGGAATTTTTTCCTGTTTCCGGAATTTTTTTTCCGCGATTTTCCGGAACGACCCCATGTCGGTGAAAAGTTCCTTGTTGTCGTATTCCTTGCCGGTTTGAGGGTCCAGGTTGAGATAGGTGAGGCTGGAATACCCGTGCGCACCCCCGGTATACATAAATGCCGAGAATGCAATGCTGTGCAGCTTTTCTCCTTTAAAGAGTACTTCTCCCTGGATGTCCGCTTCATAGCCGAATGCAAAATCCGGTTGCATTTCCTTGTCTTTGAGGTATTCATTTTTGAAATTTTCCACCGCTTTTTCTATGGATTCTTCCTTTTTGGCATCGGGGTCTATGATAAAATAGCTTATGATCTTGTCGTCGATTATAGCGTTGATCTTATTCGCAATAGCCGTAGAGGCCACTGCGGTAGGGAAGCTCACTTTGACTTTGGCACATGGACTTTGATCGCAATCTCCGGAGTCCGTCGCTATTTTGTGAGGGGAATAAGAAAGTTCGTCGTTCGTGACACAGCCTGCCAGGATAAGAAATAAGAAAATGGGTAAGAGTCCGAGTCGGTAGTGTATATTTTTCACTTTCATTGGTTCCGGTTAAATTTATTAAGCTTTTCTGTTCGGGTGTTATGTGCTTATATTCTGTGGGTTACGGCAAGAACCATTTTTTAAGGGAGTCCATTGCTCTGTAAAAGCAAGAATAATAAGCTAAAGATACTTCTTTATTATGAATAGGAAAAAGTAAATACTATTTTTGTGTAGCAGTTACAGGAACGGAAGATCTGTGTGGTGCGGCATTTCCGGTTAAGTGTAATGCGGGCACGGGCAGTTTCCGGATTAAACAATGTGCATATGAAGTTCAATACCAAGACCATTCACGGGGGGCAGGAATACGATAGAGCTTACGGGGCCGTTATGACTCCCATATACCAGACATCCACCTATGCGCAAACTACTCCCGGCGGACATAAAGGATTCGAATATTCCAGGACACACAACCCTACCAGGTCGGCACTTGAAAATGCATTTGCAAGCCTGGAAAACGGAAAATACGGTTTGGCTTTCGCCAGTGGTATGGCAGCGATAGATGCGGTCCTCAAACTTTTAAAGCCCGGGGATGAGGTTATCTCTACCAACGATCTTTACGGGGGAACATACAGGCTTTTTACCAGAATATATGAAAATCTCGGTATCCGGTTCCGTTTTACGGGTATGGCAGATGCCGGGAAAATAGAAGACTTCATATCTCCTGCCACAAGGCTTATCTGGGTGGAAACACCCACCAATCCTATGATGAATGTTATAGACATCGAAAAAGTTTCGGCCATAGCCAGGAAAAACGGGTTGCTGCTCGCCGTAGACAATACTTTTGCCACGCCATACCTGCAACAGCCGCTGGACCTGGGGGCTGATATTGTTATGCATTCGGCCACGAAATACCTGGGAGGCCATAGTGATGTGGTGATGGGAGCGCTGATCGTGAGGGACAAGGACCTGGCAGACAGGTTGTACTTTATACAGAATGCCAGCGGCGCCGTTTGTGGGCCTATGGATAGTTTTCTGGTGCTGAGGGGAATAAAAACCCTTCATGTGCGAATGCAGCGCCATTGTGAGAACGGCAGGGACATGGCTCTTTTTCTTGAAAGGCACCCCGGAGTGGAAAAGGTATACTGGCCGGGACTGGAAAACCACCCGAACCACGAAGTTGCCAAAAGACAGATGCGCGGTTTTGGCGGAATGGTTTCTTTTGTGATCAAAGGTAACGACAAGGATAAAGCCATAAGTGTCGTAGAGAAGTTAAAAGTGTTTACCCTGGCAGAATCTCTCGGAGGTGTGGAGTCGCTGGCCGGTCATCCCGCGAGTATGACCCATGCGAGCATACCGAAAGAAGAAAGAGAAAAACTAGGCATATCGGATGCCCTGATAAGGCTTAGCGTAGGAATAGAAGATATTGATGATCTAACCGAAGATATGAAACAAGCTCTGGGATAAAACATCGTTAATAATTTGAAAAAACAACACCATCATTTTGACTATATCGTATATTTGCAGCGATATTTTAAGAATTTTCCAATTTGACTCTATTTTTGATACGACACACTTATGAAACAAACAATTGAAGAATTTTTAGCACTCGTGGAAGAACGGAATGGCCACGAACCGGAATTTATGCAAGCCGTAAAGGAAGTTGCGGAAACGGTGATCCCATATATAAAGAAACATGATATTTATAACGGAAAGAATATCTTGTTGCGAATGGTAGAACCGGAAAGGGTTATCATGTTTCGCGTTCCCTGGGTGGACGATAAGGGAGAGATCCAGGTAAACCGCGGATACCGTATAGAAATGAACTCTGCCATAGGACCGTATAAAGGGGGGCTCCGTTTTCACCCTTCGGTAAACCTTAGTATTTTGAAATTCCTGGCCTTTGAGCAGGTGTTCAAAAACAGTCTTACTACGCTGCCTATGGGTGGCGGAAAGGGAGGTGCCGATTTTGACCCCAAAGGAAAGTCAGACAACGAGATCATGCGTTTTTGCCATGCATTCATGGCGGAGCTTTTCCGTCATATAGGACCAAATACCGATGTTCCTGCCGGTGATATCGGTGTGGGGGCAAGGGAAATAGGCTTTATGTTCGGCCAGTATAAAAAACTTAAAAACGAATTTACGGGAGTACTTACCGGAAAAGGCCTTTCCTGGGGTGGTTCTCTAATCCGGCCCGAAGCTACCGGATACGGGACGGTTTACTTTGCAGAAAGTATGCTGAAGACTATAGGAGAGCGTTTTGAGGGGAAAAAAGTGGTTATATCCGGTTCCGGAAACGTGGCCCAGTACGCTGCGGAAAAAGCCGTGATGTTGGGAGCCAAGGTACTTACCCTATCCGATTCGTCGGGTTATATATATGATGCAGATGGCATAGACGTAGAAAAACTCGCCTATGTAATGGAACTCAAAAACGTTAAACGCGGAAGGATCAGCGAGTATATTGATAAATATCCCAAGGCGAAATACGTGGAAGGAAAAACTCCGTGGGGAGAAAAATGTGATATTGCGTTGCCTTGTGCCACACAAAATGAACTGGATGATAAAGATGCCGGAATATTGGTGAAAAACGGTTGTTTTTGTATTGCCGAAGGTGCGAATATGCCATCGACCCCGGGTGCAGTGGAGGTATTTCACAATTCCAAATTATTATTTGCTCCCGGAAAAGCTTCTAATGCAGGTGGTGTGGCTACCTCCGGACTGGAGATGTCACAGAATGCCCTAAGGGTGGGCTGGACCCGTGAGGAAGTAGACGAAAGGCTGAAGAAAATTATGCTGGATATACACAATTCCTGTATCCAATACGGTAAGCAGGAAGACGGGTATACAGATTATGTTAAAGGGGCTAACATTGCCGGGTTTGTAAAAGTGGCCGATGCCATGCTGGCACAAGGTGTAGTGTAGCGGTTTTATCGTAGTTGATGATATATCGGGAGGTTGTCTTTAAAAGGCAACCTCTTTTTTATTCCGTTCCGTATGGATTTCTATTGCCGGCACTCCAATATAAGCCGGTTAAAAATATGCTTATTATCCTTTCCGGATATCCTTTTACGGGAGTAAGGCGTTCAATTTATGTTTTTCAGAGATTCTTTTTTAAAGTATATCTTGTTATAGAAGGGAGACTGCATAGGGCCTAAATTTACCTCCTTACCCGTTATTTGCGTTTCTGTATAAAGCCTTGCGTAAAAGCATCCCTGAAGTAATATGTGTGTTAATCTGAACTTTTGCGTGGAGTAAGGTTGACGTGTTGTTTTTGGTTTTAAATATGCTTTAAATCAGTATTATACGTTTTCCGGATCGGTTCGGAATGATAGCTTTCGGAACTTTTGAGATTACTTTTATATTTTTCTGTCCGGTAACTGTTTTTTCGATGTACGTATGTCATTTCCTTTTGTAGAAACACTTCTTATATTGTTGTTTTCCAGTGTTTTTTCCTGTCATTTAATTCTCGGTTTGCGATATATTTACAGTAATTTATCGCAAAACTTGGGCACATTATCGATAATTTGCCTATTTTTATACTTCAAAATCTCAATGTGCTTTATGGAAATCTTCCCCAAAGAAATAATTGATAGTACTGTGGAGGCCCATCATTTTAAACTCAGGAACCGTAGTAAAATCATCTACGCTGTCGTTCTGTTGAGTATTATGGGATTTCTATTGTCGCTTCCTTTTATTTACGTGGACGTATATACGACATCAAGAGGTATTATTAAGCCTGAAGATGAGCGTACGGTACTTACCCTGATCAATTCCGGAAAGGTGGCATACAAAAACATGATGAATAACCAAAGGGTGGAAGCCGGCGATACTTTGCTTATACTGAATAACGAACAGGTAAGTGACAAACTTTCGCTGTACCGGCAGCAAATCGGGGAAAACAGGACTTTTGTACATGATTTGTCCCTGCTTTCCGGTAACAGGCCTATATCTGCTTCCCAGCTTTCTTCCGCGAAGTATAAAGCCAGCTACATGGAGTACAATCAAAAGATTAAAGAGTTGAAAACGCGTCTGGAAACAACACGTAAAGATTTTGAAAGACACGAAAAGCTCCACAAGCGTAAAGTGATTTCCAATTCCGAATACGAAGCCAAAAAGCTGGAATACGATATGGCCGTGAATGACCTGGATAACTATAAGACACAACAGCGTTATCAATGGCAATCGGAACACGCTTCCCTGAATAATACACTGCATGAACTGGGATCGGATTTTAACCAGTACAGCTCCAGTAATGAGAACCACGTACTGACAGCCCCTGTGTCGGGCACACTGTTAAATGTTGGCGGACTGGATGTTGGCGGATATATAAATTCGGGAGTGAAGATCGGGGAGATCTCTCCGGACACCAAATTGCTTATTGAATGTTATGTGGCACCTACGGATATCGGCCTGGTAAAGGAGGCACAGTCCATAACGTACCAGATAGATGCCTTTAATTATAATCAGTGGGGCTTTGCTTCGGGGCAGATAGTAAGTATAGGTAACGATATAGAAACCATCGACGAGGAATCTGCTGCATTTAAGGTAAGGTGCAGCGTTAATGAGAATTACCTGCAACTGAAAAACGGTTTTAAAGGAAATCTGAAAAAAGGAATGACCCTGACAGCTAATTTTAAGCTTACCGAGAGATCCTTATTCGATCTGCTTTATGATAAGGTAGATGATTGGCTGAATCCATCCAGAGCACGTCAGGATTGAGAAAAATAATACGATTTGTACGTTTAGAGTGGAATTAACCATCTAAAACCCCTTTAGGTAATGAATAATTTAAAGAACCTGGAACGACTGCAACAACTACATCAGCTTATTGTAAAAGAAGCTACGGGGTCGCCTCCCCAGTTGGCGCGGCTTATGCAGATAAGTGAGCGTAAGGTGTACCAGCTCATAGAGCAGTTGAAAGATATAGAGGCTCCTGTGTCGTATAGCAGGGTGCACAAAACATATTTTTATGAAGATGATTTTGATCTTCAGGTAACGGTTTCCGTGACTGTGCTGAAGGATAATGAACTTACCGAGATTTTCGGGGGAAGTTATTTTTTATCAAATAAAATTCAAACTGCAAGCTTTATGCAGGGATCGATACTATCTTAGTTGTATGAAACAAAGATGCCAAAGCTTTTGTTTTGTAATATTTTCTTAAATACTATGTCCTAAATTATTGTGTAACTTAAAAGTATTATGTCATGAAAAACTTAGACAATTATGGTGTTCAGGAGCTGAACACAGCTGAATTACAGGAAATCAACGGAGGTCTTGACCTGGGAGCGGTTATCGGTCTTGTTACCGGAGTTCTCGGAACTGTTACCGGAGTGGTAGGAGGAATTGTTTCCGTAGTGGGAAGCATCGTGGAACTCACCTTGGGTCTTATCACCGGAATGGTAGACCTGTAACAGGTTTATTCGGAGATACAGAAAAACCGTATTAAAGAGAAATACAGAAAACAGGGATTCTGTCCCGGAAAATCTGGAAATTCTCTTTGATACGGTTTTTTATTTCCGTCCAATTAAAAGAAAAACTGCAAGGTTTGTGCAGCGAACAAACCTACCTTAGCATAGTAAAATAAAGGTCGTGTAAGCTTTTGTTTTGAATTTGATATACAATGAAATAGCATAATCAAGTAATTAATTCATATAACTTAATTAAAATCAAACATTATGAAAAATTTAGACAATTACGGAGTTCAGGAACTGAACGCTACTGAAATGAACGAAATCAACGGTGGACTGATCGGAGGTCTTGACGGGGTTCTTAACCTGGTGACTGGTGTGATCAATACTGTTGTTGGTGTTGTAGGAACTGTAGTTAGCACCGTTACAGGTCTTTTAGGAGGTCTGTTGGGCGGACTGTAATCGTTACACCAATCGGAAATGTCAAAACCGGGTTTTATACGAAAACACCCGGTTTTTTCATGGATTAGAAATCAAAAAAACATTAAACTGCAAGGTTTGTGCAGTGAATAAGACTAATTTAGCGGTATCCAAACTTCCCCATTTAATATTTTTTGACCCCACCCAAACCTTATTGAACCTAATTGAATTGTTATGAAGGATTTGAACAAATTCGGAGTTCAGGAACTGGAAAGTTCCGAACTGTACAAAATTAACGGGGGCATAAATCTTGGCGATGCCATATCACTGCTAAACGGCATCCTTAATATTGTCTTAGGATATATGAATGCCGCGGTACAGGCCGTGGAAGAATATGTGAACAGCTTTTTGCAGGACATTACGTCATAAGCGTAACGGCAGATAGTTGTCCTGCCTGACTATGTATTTTTTAATCTTTTACAAAAGGTAAAAGACTATTTAAATAATCAAAAATCAATGTGTAATTAATTAATACTTTATCATGAAAAATCTGGAAAACTACGGAGTTCAGGAAATGAACACTAACGAATTAAAAGAAGTAAACGGTGGTCTTTTAGGAGATCTCGACGGAGTTATTGACCTGGTAACCGGAATTATCGGGACTGTAACCGGTGTTGTAGGAACTGTTGTAAACCTGGTAAGCGGTCTTTTAGGAGGTCTTCTTGGAGGTATCTAATCCAGAATTTACAAGAGAATACAAAGAAAGAGGGTGATTTTGGTCACCCTCTTTTTTTTGTAATCAAAAACATACAAAACTGCAAGGTTTTTACAGTGAACTATAGTAAATTAGCAGTAAACTTTGGCACTTCGTTTTTTTGTACCCCATCATTTTTATATGATCTGATGATCGTGCGGAAGTGATATCCTAATCTTATTGTATAACTTAACTTAACAAATCATGAAAAATCTGGAAAACTACGGAGTTCAGGAATTGAACGCTACGGAAATGAATGAAATCAACGGAGGCATAACTCTTAGCCTCGGACAAGCACTTGGGTTGGCCCTTGGAGTGGTTAATATTGTGGTAGACGCTGTGCAGGATGCGGCAGTGGCTGTTGCACAATATGTAGCCGGAATTATCGGAGGATTGTAGTATCCCCAACCTTTGAACGTTTATAAGACTGCTTTTCCGAATAGGGAAAGCAGTTTTTTTTTATGTCTATGTAAGAAAAGTTCTTGTGCGGGAAGTAAGCTTTAAAACTGCAAGGTTTGTGCAGTGAATATAGCTAACTTAGCCTTGATCAAATAAGAGTTTACACACCTGAATAAGTGTTTTGTGATATTATTTCGGTTGCTTTGGTCAGCCGGAATCCAACCACAACTGTTACGAAGTTGTACACCTTATAATTGTTTTATTAACTTAATTTAGATTCTACTATGAAAAATTTAGACCACTACGGAGTTCAGGAACTGAACGCTACAGAGATGAACGAAACAAACGGCGGATTAACTATCAGCATAGGTATAGGAAGCTTAAGCGGTGCGCTTTCCGGCATATTAGGCTTCGTTACCGGAACTGTAGGCGGGGCTGTTTCTCTCCTGTCTAACCTGCTTGGAAGTATTTCGATTTCTGCTTCTGCGGAAGCATAGAGATATTTGTAATATATTTCAGTTGAAAGTTTAAGCCGTTCCCTTTTTGGGAATGGCTTTTTTTGTTGACGATGGTTTTTTAATAGCTCTGCGGTTGGGAATCTTTTAGCCAGAGATATTTGCCGGAGGGGGTGATACCCGCAGTAATTCAGAAAATGTACTTTCCCGGGTACAGAACAGATTGGGATGATTTTATAGAACAACTCAGAACTCCCGACTAAAGAACTAAACAACCTGTCGCTTGAGTACTGCATATGCGAATACGGGTGCCTGGAATTTAAAACCTGTAACCAAAAGCATCCCGGGCGTCCGGGCTAAAATCTCTGCTTTCTCAGCAATGCGTTCCCTTAATCCTGATCCCTCCTGAACTGCTTCCCCGGGTTAAAAAAACACTCTCTGCATGTTTTTTGCAGTTTTCAGGGTTACTTTGCGCTCCCAAACCCGAATTACTACTATGGCAAAAAAGAATACCATAATAAAACAACACGACATTACCGATTGTGGCGCTACCTGTCTGGCTTCCATATCAGCTCATTATAATTTACAGATACCCATTGCCCGTATACGGCAGTATGCCAGTACCGATAAGAAAGGGACCAATGTACTCGGCCTGATTGAAGCCGCCCAGAAACTGGGCTTTGAGGCCAAGGGAGTGCGAGGAGACATTAACAGCCTTTTTAAGATTCCCAAACCCGCAATAGCCCATGTTATTGTCCGCGAGGTATTGCACCATTATGTGGTGGTTTACGAAGTAACCAAGACACATGTGGTGGTCATGGATCCGGGAGATGGAAAAATGCACAAGAAAACCCATAAGGAGTTTCAGGAAGAATGGACAGGAGTTCTGGTGATTTTGATACCGGACGAAAGTTTTTCTGCCGGAAATGAAAAGGTTTCTTCGCTCAGGCGGTTCTGGTTTTTGTTACGTCCTCATAAATTTGTCCTTCTGCAGGCTTTTTTCGGGGCGCTTATTGTTACCCTGCTCGGGTTTTCCACTTCTATTTATCTCGGGAAGATCACAGATTATGTGCTTACGGGGAGTAATACCAAACTTCTCAACCTCTTGAGTATTGTAATGCTTATACTGCTGGTATTGCAGATAATCGTAGGGATATTCAAAGACACCTTTCTCATAAAGACGGGACAGCAAATAGACGCCCGGCTCATACTCGGTTATTATAAACACCTGCTGAAATTACCGCAGCAATTTTTTGATACCATGCGGGTAGGAGAGATTATTTCCCGTATTAACGATGCCGTTAAGATACGTACCTTCATCAACGGGGTGGCGCTCAGCCTTACCGTAAATGTGCTTATTCTTATCTTTTCTTTCGCATTAATGTTTTTTTACTATTGGAAACTGGCACTTATTATGCTGGCTATCATTCCGTTCTATATTGGTATTTACGTGGTGACCAACCGGCTCAATAAAAGAGCGGAGAGAAAAGTTATGGAACGTGCAGCCGACCTGGAAAGCCAGTTGGTAGAATCGTTGAACTCCGTGGGGACCATCAAACGTTTCGGGCTGGAGTCTTTTGCAAATATTAAGACGGAAGCCCGTTTTATTAACCTGTTGAATATCGGCTATAAGTCGGCTTTAAATACCGTTTTCTCTGGTACTTCCTCTACCTTTATTTCCCAGTTGTTTACCATTATCCTGTTGTGGAGTGGTTCTTATTTTGTCATTGACCGCGAGATAACCCCTGGAGAATTGCTGTCTTTTTATGCTATTATCGGTTATTTTACAGGTCCGGTGGCCCAGTTGGTAGGGGCAAACAAGCAAATACAAAATGCCTGGATCGCAGCAGACCGCCTGTTTGAGATTATGGACCTGGAACGCGAAGAACAGGAGGATAAAATAAAACTTACCCGGGAAAACATGGGAGATATAGCTTTCCGCAATGTGTTTTTCAGATATGGCACCCGGGTAGAAGTCTTTAAAGATTTTTCCCTGGATATACCCAAAGGTAAGATCACCGCGGTAATCGGGGAGAGCGGTTCCGGAAAATCAACCCTGATCTCCCTTCTGCAAAACATTTACCCTATCCAGAAAGGGAAGATCATCATAGGGGAATACGATTTAAAATACATTGAAAACTCCAGTCTGAGAGACCTGGTAGGAGTAGTGCCACAGAAAATAGATCTTTTCGGAGGAAATGTGGTAGAAAATATTGCTGTCGGAGAATTCCAGCCCAATATGGAAAGGATCATGGAAATATGCAAGAGCATAGGGATACTCCCGTTTATAGAGAACCTGCCCAACGGGTTTGCGACCTATCTCGGGGAAAACGGGGCTACCCTTTCCGGGGGACAAAAACAACGTATTGCCATAGCCAGGGCGCTTTACAAACAGCCAGAAATACTGGTGTTGGATGAAGCCACCTCTTCACTGGACAGTACTTCGGAAAGCTTTGTGCTAAAAACCATTGCCAATCTGCGGGAGAAAAATAAGACCATTGTGGTCATTGCCCACCGGCTGAGTACCGTGGTGCATGCCGATAAAATTGTGGTGCTGGACAAGGGAGAAGTTATAGAAGAAGGGAGCCACAAGGAGTTGTATCACAATAAGGGACATTATTATAAATTATGGCAGCAGCAAATACCGGATTTTTCGGTATAAAGTAACTATACCATATACAGGAAGGCAGATGGTGAGTAATGGATGACCGGGAAACAAAGTGACCGGCCTTCGGCTTTATTCTGCCCGTCCGGCGGATATCCTGCCGAAGGGCTCAGGAATCTGATAAAGATTGAAGATATTGGGTGCTAAGTTGGGGAGTCCTGGAATTTTGCAGGGAAGGTTTCCTTTTCAACTCCGAACTCATCAACAACCGGCAAACTGGCAAACCGGTATCCGGTAACAAACCTTAAGCTTTTAACCTTAAATGGGATTGCTCAATTATGATGCGCTTGCCCTGATATACTGGTTTTCCGGTATCCGGATACTTGCAAAATTTCCTTAGGTTTGTAGTGAATCCGGGAAATAATCATTGCGTGTATGGTAATTACCACCAAAGCCATAGTGCTGTCGGCTATAAAATATAGCGATACCAGTCTTATCGTAAAGTGTTTTACCGAACGCTGTGGTGTGCAGTCCTATCTTTTGCGTGGCATACTGTCCTCCCGTAAGGGGAAATTAAAAAAAGCCCTTTTTTTTCCGCTTAATCAGTTAGAGATCACCGCCGGTCACAAGGGTAAAGGCAACCTGGAGCATATCAAAGATGCCCGGGTAGAACATCATTATCATACCGTTTATTCCGATATGACCAAGAATACCGTGGTGCTTTTCCTGGCCGAAGTGCTGAACAACTGCATACAGGAGGAAGAAGAGAATACCGCGTTGTACCGGTACATGGAAGAAGCCCTCCTTTGGTTGGATACACAGGAAAAAACAGCGAACTTTCATATATTATTCCTTCTGAAACTAACCAGGTATCTCGGTTTTTACCCGGATGCATCCTCAGAACATCTCCCTTATTTTGACCTTCTTGAAGGCGTTTTTGTCTCCCATGCGGGATATAGCGTCGTTATTGACGGAGATACCCTGACCCACTTCCGGAAATTTTTAGGTACGGATTTTGAGAACATGTCCCGGATTAAACTCACAAAAGAAATTCGAAGGAATATTTTAAATGCCCTTATAACTTATTACGAACTGCATCTTACGGGCTTCCGCAAGCCGAAGTCCTTGCAGATTTTACACGAGGTGTTCCGTTGAGACGGTTTTTGCATGAAAGGTTGTTTGTAAAAGATAAACAGGAGATCCCGGACCCCCGGGGTGTTACGAAAAGATATAACTATGGATAAAGAAGCATTGATGAAATTGTTTGCGGATAATGACGGACGTTTTATCCCGGGAGTATATAATTATTGCGATCGCTGGTGCGAACGTTGTCACCTGGCATCCAGGTGCCGTGTTTACAGCATGGAAAAAGGTTTGGCAGACGGAGAGAAGGATGCCGGAAATGAAAAATTCTGGCAGGGAGTCCATGACAACCTGAAACAGGCTGTGGAAATGATGACGGAAATCGCCGGCGAAAAAGGCATTGACCTGAGCGGTGTAGAACAGGGAAATGCTGCAGAAGAAGAAATGAAAAAGGAAAGGAAAACCATAAAACACGACCTGTCTGTGCTGAGCAAAAAATATGCGGAAGAAAATGAAAGATGGCTGGGGAAAAATGAAAAACAACTGGAAAGTGTAAAAGACGAATTTCTCAAAAATGCCAGGCTGGGACTTACGGAAGGAAAAGCAAAAGAGTCTCTCCTCGAAGTTTCCGAAGCCGTTGAGGTAATTCACTGGTACAGCTTTCAGATCCACGTAAAGATCATGCGTGCCCTGCAATACGAAAACAGTTTCCCCGATGAAGATGACGATCCGGTGCAGAACGATGGCAACGGTTCGGCAAAAGTGGCGCTGATAGGCACGGAACGTTCTGTCTTTGCCTGGACGGTACTTTTGTCGCGTTTTGAAGAACACGAAGACGAAATACTCCGTATACTGGTACTGCTGGAAAAGATAAAAAAAGGTATCCTGAAAGAATTTCCCAATGTACGGGAATTTCATCGTCCCGGTTTTGAAGACTGAAGAGAATAAACTCATAACCAGCTTTAAATACCCGGGGTTTCGGCCGATGGAAGTTGTCATGGCTTGTCTCTGTAACAAACCCGCCGATTTTCCCGGCTTACCTCCTTTACAATTCGTTGAAAATGATTAATTTCGCAATCTTAAAAGAGATAAGGAGCATAACTAATGAAATTTACCGAGTATAAAGGTCTTGAACTGTCCGGACTGGCAGAAGAAATCCTGAACTATTGGGAGGAAAACAGTGTTTTTGAAAAGAGTATAACATCGCGGGAAGGATGCAAACCCTTCGTTTTTTACGAAGGACCGCCCTCGGCCAACGGGCTGCCGGGAATTCACCATGTGATGGCGCGTGCTATCAAGGATATTTTTTGCCGTTACAAGACTCAGAAAGGCTACCAGGTAAAGCGTAAGGCCGGGTGGGATACACACGGACTTCCGGTAGAGCTTGGCGTGGAAAAGGAACTCGGTATCACCAAAGAGGACATCGGTAAAAAAATATCGGTAGAAGAATATAACCAGGCCTGTAAGCAAGCGGTTATGCGATATACCGGTATCTGGAACGACCTCACCCGCAAAATGGGGTACTGGGTAGATGTGGATAATCCGTACATCACCTACAAATCCAAATATATGGAAAGCGTATGGTGGTTGCTCAAACAGATATACGACAAAGGCCTTATCTACAAAGGCTATACGATACAACCCTATTCTCCCAAGGCGGGAACAGGGCTGAGTTCTCACGAGCTCAACCAGCCCGGATGTTACCGGGATGTTACGGATACTACGGTTGTAGCACAGTTCAAAACAAAACAGGATGCGCTTCCGGCAATACTTCGCGGACATGGTGATATCCATTTGCTGGCCTGGACGACAACCCCGTGGACATTGCCGTCCAACACCGCGCTTACCGTAGGGGCAAAGATCGAATATGTGCTGGTAAAAACATTCAACCAGTACACTTTTGAACCCATACAGGTAGTTCTTGCAAAGAACCTGGTGGGAAGCATATTTGCAGGCAAATATTATGTAGCGGAAAACGGGGAGGATTTTGATACCTATACCCCCGAAAAGAAAAAGATACCTTACCAGGTACTGGCCGAATGCAAAGGGACAGACCTTGTAGGTATAAAATACGAACAGTTGTTGCCGTATGCGTTGCCGTATCAGCATCCGGAAAATGCCTTCCGGGTAATTCCGGGAGACTTTGTTACTACCGAAGACGGTACGGGTATCGTACATACCGCGCCTACTTTCGGTGCGGACGATGCCAGGGTGGCGAAAGAAGCTTCTCCGGAAGTACCGCCAATGCTGGTACTCGATGACAATAACAATCCCGTGCCATTGGTAGACCTCCAGGGACGTTTTCGTAAGGAATTGCCGGAAGTAGGCGGCAAATATGTAAAAAACGAATATTACGACGATGACAAGATGCCGGAGCGATCGGTGGACGTGGAGATAGCCATTAAGCTGAAAGAAGAGAACAAGGCCTTTAAAGTGGAAAAATACGTGCACAGCTATCCGCATTGCTGGAGGACGGACAAGCCCGTATTGTATTATCCGCTCGATTCCTGGTTTATAAAGGTGACCGAGGTAAAAGAACGGATGTACGATCTGAATACTACCATAAACTGGAAACCGAAGGCTACCGGTGAAGGACGTTTTGGTAACTGGCTGCAGAATGCCAACGACTGGAACCTGTCCCGTTCCCGTTTCTGGGGGATACCACTGCCCATATGGCGTACGGAAGACGGTAAAGAAGAGATCATCATAGGCTCCGTTGAAGAATTGAAAACCGAAATGACCAGAGCGGTTGCGGCCGGGGTAATGGAGAAAGACATATTTGCCGGCTTTGTTGCCGGAGATATGAGCGAGGAGAACTATGAAAAGGTGGACCTGCACAAAAATGTGGTAGACCGCATTGTCCTGGTATCGCCTTCCGGAAAACCGATGAAGCGCGAGTCTGACCTGATCGATGTTTGGTTTGACAGTGGCTCCATGCCATACGCCCAGTGGCATTACCCGTTTGAAAATAAGGAAAAAATAGACCAGGGAGAAGCCTTCCCGGCCGATTATATTGCAGAAGGAGTGGACCAGACCAGGGGATGGTTCTATACCCTGCACGCCATAGGAACTATGGTTTTCGATTCCGTAGCCTATAAGAATGTGGTTTCCAACGGACTGGTACTGGACAAGAACGGGCAGAAAATGTCCAAACGTCTCGGAAATGCCGCAGACCCTTTTGTTACCCTGAAAGAATACGGTCCGGATGCTACCCGCTGGTATATGATCAGTAACGCCAACCCGTGGGATAACCTGAAATTTGATGTAGAAGGGATAGCCGAGGTGCGACGTAAGTTTTTCGGAACGTTGTACAATACCTATTCTTTCTTCGGACTCTATGCCAATATAGATAATTTCACCTATTCAGAAGCCGATATACCCTTGGAGGAACGTCCGGAAATAGACCGCTGGATACTTTCGGAACTGAACACGCTGATCCGTAAGGTAGACAGTTTTTATGCGGATTACGAACCGACCAGGGCAGCGAGGGCCATTTCCGATTTCACCCAGGAATACCTGAGCAACTGGTTCGTACGCCTGAGCAGAAGACGTTTCTGGAAAGGGGACTACGGCAAAGATAAGATTTCGGCATACCAGACGTTATATACCTGCCTTGAAGTAATTGCCAGGCTCGGGGCTCCCATAGCACCTTTCTATATGGACAGGTTATACAGGGACCTCACGGCAGTGACCGGAAAAGGGAATAAGGTAAGTGTACACCTGGCGGATTTTCCGGTATATGACGAGAAATGTGTCGACAAATTGCTGGAACACAAGATGGAGAAGGCACAAACCATATCTTCCCTCGTGTTGTCACTGCGAAAAAAAGAAAGTATCCGGGTACGCCAGCCGTTGCAGAAAATAATGATCCCGGTACTGGACGAGCAAAGCAGGGAAGAGATCCTTGCCGTGGCCGACCTTATAAAATCGGAAGTGAATGTCAAGGAGATAGAACTGCTGGACGATGCTTCCGGAGTGCTGGTAAAACAGGTGAAACCTAATTTTAAGAAATTAGGACCGCGGTTTGGCAAGGATATGAAGGTGATTTCCAGTAAAATACAGGGTTTTACGCAGGAGGATATTAAAAAAATCGAGCAAAATGGCCTTATTGAGGTGGAAATTAACGGAAAAAGCATTACTTTAGTTAGCGATGAAGTGGAGATTTCTTCACAGGACATAGAAGGATGGTTAGTAGCAGTGTCGGAAGGGCTTACCGTAGCTCTGGATGTTACGATCACCGAGGACCTTCGGAGGGAAGGAGTAGCAAGAGAACTGGTGAACAGGATACAGAACCTTCGAAAAGATTCCGGCTTTGACGTAACAGACAAGATAGATGTGAAGCTTCAAAAAGATGGTTTTGTAGAACAGGCTGTAACGAGTAATCTGGATTATATCAAGACAGAGACTCTAACAGCAGAACTCGATTTTGAAGAGCATATGGAAAACGGTACGGAAGTTGCTTTTGATGATGTGAATACCAAATTGTTTATTCAAAAACATTAACGCTATGAGTACAGATGTAAAGGTAAGATATTCCGATAAAGAACTGGAAGAGTTCCGGATATTGATAGAAGGAAAAATTGACAAAGCCAAAAAGGACCTGGAGCTGATAAGAAGTGCATATATGAATGACGGTAATAACGGCACAGACGATACCTCTCCTACATTCAAAGCTTTTGAAGAGGGGTCCGAAACCATGAGTAAAGAGGCCAATACACAGTTGGCCATCCGGCAGGAGAAGTTCATCAGAGACCTCCGGAACGCATTGGTCCGTATAGAGAACAAGACCTATGGTATTTGTCGCGTAACCGGTAAACTTATCAGTAAAGAACGTCTGAAACTCGTGCCTCATGCTACTCTCAGCATCGAAGCCAAAAACATGCAAAAGAGCTAGAGAATTTTTTGGGGAATACGGCATGTAATGTCTTGACAGGCATCCGGATGATCCCGATAGCAATATGCAATACAAAGACCTGCCGATTTTCCGTGTCCGGCAGGTTTTCTTTTAAACAAAGGACACCGTTGCCGAAAGGGAAATATTTGTATTTTTGGCCTTTGAGTGAAGGAGAAAAAGAAAAATGACATATAAAATCCGCTCTTTGCGGACATATTTGCAAAAGGTATCATGTCTTTAAAAAAAGCCGCTTTACTAATCTTCCTTGTCGTTCTTATAGATCAGATCAGCAAGATTTATATCAAGACCCATTTTATCCTGGGAGAATCGGTAACTGTTTTCAGCTGGTTCAAAATATTATTTATTGAAAATGAAGGAGCGGCCTGGGGTACCAAACTCAGTGATATTATTCCGTTTATTTCGGATGAGGTTGGAAAGATAGCGCTCACCATATTTCGTTTGTTGGCTATATGTGGTATCGGTTACTGGCTGTACGATGCCGTTAAGAAAAACAGTCCCGGTATATTAATTATTTCCATAGCCCTTATTTTTGCCGGAGCGTTCGGGAATATCGTAGACTCTGTTTTTTACGGACTGATCTTCGACGAGAGCCATAACCAGGTGGCGACCCTTTTCGCAGACGAACCTTATGGTAAACTCTTTCACGGTAAGGTAGTGGACATGCTTTATTTTCCGATGGTAGATACGACCTGGCCCAATTGGATGCCCGGCCTGGGCGGAAAGAGCTTTCGTTTTTTCGAGCCGGTATTTAACCTTGCGGATTCGGCCATTTTTGTCGGTGTTGTGGTCCTTTTGATGTTCCATAAACAGGCATTCCCCAAAAAACAGGAGGAAGCGGCTCAGGAAAATGTATAGATGTTTTCGGGGGTTACACAGTAATCCAGTCTTACATCGCTTTCCAGGACTTCCGTAATATGTTCCTCCGCTTCAAAAAAGGACAAGCCTATCTTTATCGTGTCGGTCCGGCATAAAAACAGAAACCGGTCGTAAAACCCTTTGCCATACCCTACACGGTGCCCTTTTGTATCAAAAGCGAGCAGCGGCACAAAAACAACGTCTATTTTTGCGGGGGGCACTTCCAGTCCATCAACAGGTTCGGGAATATCGTAAGCATTCTTTCTTATTACCGTATTGTCCGTAAGCAGGTAGTGGAGCATGGAGCCGTCTTCGAAATTGCTTTTTGCCAATACGATCTCCTTATCTTTTCCCTGGAGAATGCTCAATATAAACGAAGTGTCTATTTCCCGGTGTTTTTCAATAGGGAGAAAAATGTGATAATATGTACCTTTCCATATAGGTAAGGATAATATCTTATTGGCTATACCCAGGCTTTTGTCTTCGGCGACCGTATCTGTTATTTCCCTACGCAGGCCTTTGTATTTTATTCTTAGTTCCTTTTTGTCCATGAAACTTTTTGATGTACTATAAAGCAATCCCGGTTCGAAGCTTCGGTTGTTATTTAGCGGTTTAATACATGACAAAATTCAATCCGGGTGGATTTCCCTCTCCCCAAAGCTTTCAGGGTTTTAACCCGTCCATTTCGACTGTCCCGATTATCGGGACAGGCCAAACTGATTTACCGATAAATCTGCATAAAACAAATTTGTCATGTACTGAAATTTACGGGTTAACGGTAGTTCTGTTGCTTTTTCTGTTGTCCCGGTGCGTATTTCTTGGCGCTTTTTTCACCGGTTATCTTTTTCATTTGCCCGGGAGGAATGTCTCCTTTAGCATTGGTATGTACCCTGTGTACACTACAGGAAGTAATAAATGCAGCCATCAGGAAAAGTCCGAATATGAATTTTAAGTTTCTCATAATTCTTTATTTTAGGTATGAATATTTTTAGTATATGCAAATATACCTTAAAAATCATGCCATCTTTTCTTCCGGGAAAGAAAACAGGGTGAAGTCGGTGAGCGGATCGGCAAAAAGTAACGTATAAAATTACTAATTTCGCTATATGAGCGCTACTTCTGTAGAAATACTACTCCAGACACTTCCGGACAGTCCCGGGGTGTATCAGTTTTATGACAAGGACGGAAAGATATTGTATGTAGGAAAGGCCAAAAACCTGAAAAAAAGGGTTTCTTCCTACTTTCATAAAAATCACGAATACGGTAAAACAAGGGTACTTGTCAAGAAAATTGAGGATATCAGGCATATTGTTGTTCCGACAGAGACCGATGCCCTGCTGCTGGAAAACAATCTGATCAAGAAGTATCAGCCCAGGTACAATGTTTTGCTGAAAGACGATAAGTCTTACCCCTGGATCTGTATCAAAAAGGAACGTTTCCCCCGGATTTTTACCACGAGAAGGGTTATAAAGGACGGCTCCGAATATTTTGGTCCGTATACCAGTATGAAAACCATCCGGACCCTGTTGGAACTTATCAAAGGGCTGTATCCGTTGCGCACATGTAATTACGACCTTTCCGCAGATAAAATAAATGCCGGGAAATACAGGGTATGCCTGGAATATCACCTCGGGAATTGTAAAGGTCCCTGTGAAGGGCTGCAATCCATCGGGGAATACGATGCACAGATCAGGGCCATAAGGGAGATACTCAAAGGTAATTTTAAAGATTCCCTCCAAAGCTTTAAGGCCCGGATGAAAGCCTGTGCCGATGAGATGCAATTTGAAGAAGCCCAGAGGATCAAGGAGAAAATAGAGGTGCTGGAGAATTACCAGGCCAAATCGACCATAGTGAACCCGAAAATCAGCAATGTGGATGTGTTTTCCATAGTTTCGGACGATAGTTATGGCTATGTCAATTTTTTACAGCTATCTTACGGTTCTATTATCCGGGCGCATACCATAGAAATGAAAAAGAAACTGGAGGAGCCCGATAAGGAATTACTGGAACTTGCCATTACGGAGTTGCGACAGCGTTTTCATTCGAGGTCCGGTGAGATTTATGTTCCGTTTGCCGTAAAGACTTCGGATAACGTTAAAGTCACTATACCCAAACTCGGAGATAAAAAAAGACTGGTGGAGCTATCCGAAAGAAATGCCCGCTTTTACAGGCAGGAGCGTTTTAAACAGGTAAAGATCACCGATCCGGACAGGCATGTAAACCGTATCATGGCACAGATGAAGCAGGACCTGCGCCTGAAACAGGAACCCAGGCATATTGAGTGTTTTGACAATTCCAATATACAGGGAACCAACCCGGTTGCGGCCTGTGTGGTTTTCAGGGACGGCAAGCCCAGTAAGAAGGACTACCGGCACTTTAATATCAAGACCGTGGAAGGGCCGGATGATTTTGCTTCTATGGAAGAAGTGGTGTTACGAAGGTATAAAAGACTTTTGGAAGAAGGACAATCCCTGCCACAACTTATCGTTATAGACGGAGGGAAGGGACAATTGTCTTCCGCATTAAAAAGTCTCGAAATTCTGGGACTCCGGGGTAAAATTGCCATAGTGGGTATTGCCAAGCGGCTCGAAGAAATATATTACCCGGGAGATTCCGTACCGCTTTACCTGGACAAAAAATCGGAAACCCTGAAAGTGATACAGCATCTCAGGAATGAGGCACACCGTTTCGGCATTACATTCCACAGAAATAAAAGAAGCAATGCCGCAATAGACAGTGAGCTTACGAACATTGAAGGCGTGGGACATAAAACAGCCGAAG
This sequence comes from Sinomicrobium halophytocola, assembly GCF_052983395.1. Lineage (NCBI taxonomy): Bacteria > Pseudomonadati > Bacteroidota > Flavobacteriia > Flavobacteriales > Flavobacteriaceae > Sinomicrobium > Sinomicrobium halophytocola. Next base: position 9,760 of record NZ_JBRKIT010000034.1, on the reverse strand, counting down.
AGCTACTGAAAGAGTTCCGTTCGGTAAAACGGATAAAAGAGGCAGAACTGAACGATATATCAAAAGTGATCGGGCAGGTGAAGGCAAAGAAGGTTTATGATTATTTTCATTGAAGGATATCTGTGATGAGGTTTTTTGCGTATATTATGAGATGAAGATCGAAGTAACAGAACCGGGGAATGGCGAATGATGAAGTAATATTTTAAAAGGGGTTTTTAACTTCGGGGTTGGTAATTTATCTTTCGGGATTCGATATTGGAATGAGGTAAAGGAAGTGACGGATCTCAGAATAGCCAATGATGACGTTATTCACGGATGCCGTTACTTTTGGTGTTCATCATTCATCATTAAAAAAGGGTTTAGGTTTAAAAATATATAAAAATGAAAAAGCATGTACTCCTCTTCCTGTTGTGTATGACTGCCTTGTCCGGTTATACGCAGGACAGTGACCCGGAAGATGTAAAAGTGGGACTGGTTTTGAGTGGTGGAGGTGCCAAAGGACTTGCGCACATAGGCGCGCTTAAGGTCATCGAGGAGGCCGGGGTGCGTATTGATTATATAGGAGGTACCAGTATGGGGGCAATAATAGGTGCTTTATATGCATCCGGGTATTCGGCAAAACAGCTCGATTCTATTTTTCAGGTAGTCGATTTCAACGAACTTATACAGGATAACGTACCGCGGTCTGCCCGTACCTTTTACGAAAAAGAAAATTCCGAACGTTATGCGCTTACCCTTCCTTTTGATAATTTTAAAATATCTTTTCCGAGGGCCTTGTCGCGGGGCCAGAATATATACAACTTGTTGGTAAAACTTCTCTATCCCGTAAACGATGTCGAAGATTTTAGTAAACTGCCCATTCCGTTTTTCTGTATTGCAACCAATGTGGAAACGGGAGAGCCTGTAATGTTGAACAAAGGATATCTGCCGGAAGCTATCCTGGCGAGCGGATCGTTCCCTTCCCTGTTTAATCCGGTGGAAATAGAAGGAAATGTGCTTATAGACGGAGGAGTGGTCAATAATTACCCTATTAACGGGGTAAAAGCCCTCGGTGCGGAGAAAATTATAGGAATTGATGTACAGGATGCATTGGCGGAAAGGGATGAACTCAGTGCAGCGACCGATATTCTGATGCAGATCAATAACTACCGTACCGTAAGCGATATGAAGAAGAAGGCCGGGGAAACGGATGTTTACATAAAACCGGAGATAAAAGGTTTTTCTGTAGTGTCCTTTGACCGGGGACAGTCTATTATCGCTAAAGGGGAGACGGCAGCAAGGGAAAAGATGCAAGTACTCCGGGAACTTGCAGCCCGGCAGACATCCGGACCAAGACCCGAACATTACATGAAAGAAGTTGACAGTATTGATATAAGCGGTTTAACCCTGGAAGGGAATGACAAGTATTCCAGGGCATATATCAAGGGGAAACTGCGTTTTACTACATCGGGGAAAGTATCTTTTTTAAAACTGGACCAGGGATTGGCAAATTTGTCGGCAACCAACAACTTTGAAAGTATACGTTACAGGTTTATGAAAGATAAGGAGGAAGAGGATAAGTATAATATGCTTATGAGACTCCAGGAAAACAAAAGGACGATGCTCCTGCGTTTCGGATTGCATTACGATGGTTTATACAAAAGTGCGGTATTGTTAAACCTTACCAAAAAGCAGTTTCTCCTGGACGATGATGTATTGTCCCTGGATGTTGTATTGGGAGACAATCTCCGGTATAACCTGGAATATTATCTGGATAAGGGTTTTTACTGGAGCTTCGGTGTAAAATCGTCATATAACAGATTTACCACGGATATCAGCGTGGATTTCCTGGAAGATTCCGAACAACAATCTCCTATTGTTGACGGCCTGAGCCAGATAGGGGCCAAATTGTCCGATCTCACCAACCAGATCTACCTGCAGACCGTTTTCCGGGAGGAATTCTCCGTAGGTGCCGGTTTGGAACACAAACGGTTACGAATAGAATCGGAAACCATATCGCAGGGAGACAGCAGAAAAGCCACCTTTGAGGACAGTGATTATTACAGTTTATACGGTTTTATGAAGCTGGATACATACGACAGCCGTCATTTTCCCAGGAAGGGATTGTATTTTGATGCGGATTATCACTTTTACTTTGCGTCTTCCAATTACAACAATACGTTTAGCGAGTTTTCCATGCTAAAAGCTAAAGCGGGGGTGGCCACTCCTGTTTTTCACCGCAATATAGCTTTGAACCTCTCTGCAGAAGCGGGCTCTACCTTAGGGGAGACCGGGGCAGAATCCCTGGAATATGTACTCGGAGGTTACGGGAATGATCTTATCAATAATTTTAAGCCGTTCCTGGGATATGATTTTATCAGTTTCGGAGGAAACAGTTATGTGAAGGGCACTGCTACGCTTGATTATGAATTTATGCGTAAAAACCATTTGAATTTTACAGCTAATTTTGCCAATGCCGGGAACGACATTTTTGAAGGGGGTGACTGGTTTCAGGCCCCGACCTATACAGGGTATGCCGTAGGTTATGGCTTGGAAACCTTTGTGGGGCCTATAGAACTGAAGTATTCCTGGTCTCCCGAGAGAGGCAAGGGATTGTGGTTTTTTAACCTCGGGTTCTGGTTCTGATATTATTCTTATTGTCTGAAAAGCATATTACAGGTTAATTTTTAGTAATTCATATAATTTTTGTCGTCCTGCGGAGGTGATGATAACTTCCCTGGAATTTTGTTTTTTCCGTATCCATTGCAAGGAGATCATCCGATCCAGGAGAGCGGCACCTAAAGCCCCGGCAAGATGATGTTTCCGCTCACTCCAGTCCAGGCACGGTCTTGCGAAAGAACGCTTCTTTAAACGAAGGCTGTCCACATCGATATCTAATCCGGAAAACCACGATTTTCCGGTATCGGAAACGGTAAAAGTACCATTTTCGGCAATTAATATCCTGTTCGTTACCATAGCTTCCGTTATCATTACCCCTGCCTTTCCTGCAAGATGGTCATAACAGGTCCTTGCGTATTTGGGCCCCGAGACGGTAGGTTGCTCTTTTCGATCTTTTTGCTTTTCAGGGGGAACCAGGTTGGCGATAGATTCTATGACATAAGCCACTTCGGGAGTGGCGAGCCTGTAATACCGGTGTCTTCCCTGCTTTTCCACTGCCAGTAGTCCTGCGGATAAAAGCTTCTGGAGATGGTTGCTGGCCGACTGTGGAGTAGTATCCGCACAAACAGCCAGTTCTCCGGCGGTATAGGTCCTGCCGTCCAGTAAGTGCCAAAGCATCGTGGCCCGTACCGGTTCTCCCAGCAGAGAAGCTATTTTTTTATAACGGGCTTCAAAGGTCATTTCCTGTTTTTATACAAAGCTACGACAGAAGGATATTTTACATTTCATTTACCGATGAAATATCCCGGGACAGAATGATGTAATCTTGTACCGGTAATAATTCCAAAGCTAAAAAAATGAACACCTGTTTTTTACAATCCGAAGTGGAAAACCCTTTTTTGTTGTATGAAAGGATGCGAAGTAAAAACCCCGTATACCGGGATGAGATAAACGGAGTGTGGGCCATATATGGTTATAAAAATTGTCTTTATGTCCTGGAAAACAGCAGGGTAAAAATACCACAATCGTATTCCGGTACGGAAGGATCGTGCAGCAGCTATACCCGGATTATCCGGGAAAACCTGGCCAGGAGGAGCAATCTCCCGCAGCACCAAAAGAGGAAAGAGGTGGTCATGTATCTTGTCAAACTCATGGAGCCTGTGGATATAAAGGAAATTATGGACGGATTGCTGGCCGGGATCCATAAAGAAAGTGTGGACTGGACGGAAACAGTAGCGAAAGTATTGCCGATAACTGTATTGTTAAAAAGCTTGCGATTCGGGAAAGGGGATATAGATTTTATACTGTCAAACATCACAATAATTAAAAAATACATGACAACTGCCATGACACATGAAGATACAGGACAATTGGATACGGTTTCCCAAAGTCTGTATCCGTCCATTGAAAAACACCTGAGGAATATGAGTCGGGGAATGGCAGATACGGAAATATATGTTTCTAACCTGATAGGGCTTTGCATACAATGTTATGATGCCATGTGGGGGCTTTTGAACAATGTACTTATACAATTCCTCTGCCGGAAGGATACTCCGGAAAAGGACAGCAGGGAGTATTTCCGGAAACTGGTGATAGAGACACTGCGGCATATTCCTGTTTTTCATCATACCAGGAGAATATTGTCGGCAGATATGAAAATAGGTGGATATCACCTTCAAGAAGGCGAAGAACTTTTGTTGATGCTGGCATCGGCGAACCGGGATAGCGCCGTATTTGAGCGTGCGGAAACTTTTGATCCCGGCCGGGAAAATAACGGAGATTACCTGACATTTAGTTCCGGTATTCATTTCTGTCCTGCCGATCACTTTTCCATAAGCCTGGCAACGGACATGCTTGACTATATGACTTCCCGTTTTAAAACAATGGAATTGTCGGCGGATATAACCTATGCTCCGTTGTACCACGCCAGGATTCCGGAGCGGGTGATATTGAAACTTTCGGAATAGAGGGATTGTTTGATTGGTCTCAAAAATAGTTGAAGTTATTAATGCGAATTAAGGGTCAGATTTTTATTTTAGTTAAAGATCAGTCCGTTGTGGTTTTTTCATAAAAGAACAGTCGGGTTATTAGGTTGCTGAGTTATTCAGTTTATGGGTATTGCCTAAATAACTCAATAACTTAATAACCAATAACTAAAGCGCAAATTCCCCGTCTGCCAGACGGGGAGGATTGCTTATCAAAACCTATGAACTTCAATTTTGATAAGGGTTTGGTTTTGTTAACCTTAAAAAAGAACAGAATGATTGCAGTAATTTTTGAAGTGGAATTATCTGAGGAGAACAAACAGGATTACCTGGATATAGCAGCCGGGTTACGGGAAGAACTGGAGAAGGCTTCCGGATTTATTTCCGTGGAGCGGTTTCAGAGCCTGGCACAGCCGGAAAAACTACTTTCCCTTTCCTTCTGGGAAGACGAGGAGTCGGTAAAGTCGTGGCGTACGTTAGAAATGCACAGAGGAGCCCAAAGGAAGGGAAGAGCTTATGTTTTCCGGGATTACAGGCTCCGGGTGGCTGAGGTAAGTCGGGATTACGGCATGTTTTCACGCGACCAGGCGCCCGGAGACAGCAAAAAGGTACATTAACGCTTGTAGGCGAGTAACCGGAGGGCGTTGATAACAACGATCAGGGTAGAACCTTCATGTATGGCCACCGTAGGACCAATACCGGTAAAGCCGATAATGGCGGACGGGATCAGGAATAATACGATTCCCAGGCTGATAAACAGGTTCTGCCGTATGATCTGCCTGGATTTTCTGCTGAGTCCTATGACAAAGGGAAGTTTTTCGAGCTTGTCATCCATAAGCGCTATGTCTGCCGTTTCCAGGGCTACGTCAGATCCCGCGGCACCCATCGCAATACCTACGGTACTGTTTGCCATGGCCGGGGCATCGTTGACACCGTCCCCGACCATGGCTATCTGTGTTTCTTTTTCTCTTAGTTTCCGTATGGCTTCTACCTTATCTTCGGGCAGCAGGTCACCATAAGCATCCGTGAGCCCGGTTTGTTCTGCAATGGCATCGGCCACTTTCTGGTTGTCGCCGGTAAGCATAACCATACGACGAATTCCCAAATCTTTCAATGCCTGTAAGGTAGTTTCAGCAGATTCCCTGGGCGTATCCATTAAAGTCAGCACCCCGAGAAAAGTGTCTCCTTTCCGGGCCAGCATTGTGGTGTGTCCCCGTTGCTGAAAATCCCGGATCTTATTTTTTATAGTATCGGGGACAGGTACTTTCAGATCTTCCTCAAAAAGGGCAGGGTTGCCGATATACACGGTTTCACCTTCGTAAGTCGCCTTAATTCCCCTTCCCTGGAGTGCTTCGATATCAGTTGCTTCGATTTCATTCGTCTGGAATTTTTGCAACATTTCGGAAATATCTTTGGTAATGGCCTTGGCAAGCGGATGGTCGCTTTGACGTTCTACCGCAAGGACACAGTTCAGGAATGCCTCTTCGGAAATTCCGTCAAAAGGAATCGCGTTGGTAAGTCTGGGCTCTCCTTTTGTCAGGGTCCCGGTTTTATCGAATGCTATGGCGGAAAGGCTGCCCAGGTTCTCCAGGGCTTTTCCTCCTTTGATCAGCACTCCCGCCTGTGCGGCGCGGGCAACACCGCTTAACACGGCGCTTGGTGTGGAAATAGCAAGGGCACAGGGACTGGCTGCGACCAAAACGGTCATGGCGCGATAGAAACTGGCCGAGAAAGGCTCGTCTATGACCAGGTAGGCAAAACACAGTGCTACAACCAGTAGAATAATAGACGGAACAAATATTCTCTCGAATTTTTTGGTGAACTGCTGGGTGGGGGACTGTTTGGCTTCGGCCTCGCTGACCAGGGCTACAAGCCTGGAAAGAGTGGAATCTTTGGACAGTTTGAGTACTCTGACCTCCAACGCGCTGTTACCGTTTATAGTACCTGTAAAAGCTTTGCTCTCGTCCGGTACGGTGCTGAAATCCGATAGTTTTTCCTCGTTTTCTGCGGGAATTTTGTCAACCGGGATACTTTCGCCGGTAATAGAGGCCTGGTCCACACTGCTTTTTCCTTTTATAATGACACCGTCTGCCGAGATCTTGCTATTGGGTTTTACGAGTATGATGTCCCCGATGTTGAGATCTTCCACGGGGATTTCCTCGTTCTTTCCGTTTCTTTTCACCAGGGCGGTTTTAGGGCTGAGGTTGCCGAGGGCCTTAATGGAATTCCTGGCCTTGTTCATAGCGTAGTGTTCCAGCGAATGACCGAGACTGAAAAGGAATAACAACAATGCCCCTTCCGCCCATTTGTCCAGGATGGCCGCACCTATGGCTGCTACGAGCATCAGAAAGTCTATTTCGAATTCTCTTTTGCGTATTTTTTCAAAGGCTTCTTTAGTCGCGTAGAACCCTCCGAAGAAATATGCCGGGACATACAGGTATAGATCATACCCGCTCAAACCTGTAAATTTATTAAGAAGAAAACCGGCAAGCAGGAGGGTACCGCAGATCAGGGAAAAGACCAATTCGGTATTCTTTCCGAAGATACCGCCGTGGTTGTGATCGTGATTACCCCCGTTATTGTGAGTATGTGGCTCCATAAGATTGTATTTATGTGCCGGAAATATATTTGATCCGGGCACGTATTGGATATTATGGAGTAAAATTAAGGGTAATTTTATGTAACCCGGTTGCAAAGTTTATGAGCTGATCCGGATTTGAAATGCGCTTTCCCGTCTCCCGGTACAGGTAATGGAGTTGGAGTAAGCAGTTCGGATATGGCATTTACCGGGAAGATTTGCAGGAAGGGCACAATCCTTTTATGATAACCGCCATACTCTCGAAAGTATGATCGGAAGGAAAGTTGTTCAGAGCTACTTTGGTTTTGTCCAGGCAGTGCGTCGCATTGCATTTTTCGCACACGAAGTGAGGATGGGTATGCGTGTGCTCTTCCGCAAGGCAGAACGGGCTGCACAGCGCGTATTTTACGGCATCCCCGTTCGTGTCTATGGCGTGGAGGATGCCGTGCTTCTCAAAGGTTTTCAGGGTGCGGTATATGGTGGCCTTGTCTACGGTGTCGAGCAGTATTTGCAATTCGGTAAGGCTTTTGGCATTGGAATCCTTGCAGAACTGTTCCAGGGTGAGTATCCTCACCGGGGTGGCCCGTACGCCTTTGTCTTCTATGCAGGATATCAATGTGTTTAGCATAGTATTTGGTTTTTGCCGGGGGACACCCCCTCTGCCTGCGGCATCTCCCCCTGGAGGGGGAGAGGATTGTCTTTTTAAGACTACTATTTCATTATCGAATTATCCCATTGGCACCCTTCGGCTGCGCTAGTGCATCGTATTATTTACATCCACTGCGACCAGGGAATTCTGCTCAGCAGGAGAATAAGGCCTATGGTATAGAAAAAGGCTATTTTACCGAATTTTCCCTTGGCGTTTTCCACTTTTTTGTGTTTGGACCAGCCTATGGTTATCAGTATAATGGCGAGTATATTGGTAAAAGGGTGTTCCACGAGCAATAACCTGGCCAGGTCGTTTTTCATGACACCGCCTGCCCCCAGTTCGGACCAGAGGGAGAAACGATCGGAAACAAAGTAAAGGACAATGCCCAGCAGCAATTGAATGTGCGTAAATATAAGGGCAAAAAGACTGATACGAAGGTCCTTCCCGATGATAAAAGGTTTACTGCTGAAATAACCGACAATAGCGTTAATAACAGCAATAATGAGCATGATCAGGGTAAGGTAAGCCCAGTACGAATGTAAGGTTTGAATGATCCCCATGTTTTAGTTTTTAAGTTTTACCAAAAGTAGTGAATTTTGGGGAGAGTGGATAGTTCGATATCCGTGAAGTGCGGTCTTTTAACGTAGATTCGGGGTTCGGTAGCTTTTCTCTTTTTGCATTTTTTTATTGAAAAACCTGTCCGGGTAGCGAGGAATTATTTATAGGGTCAATATGGATGGCTATCATGCCTGTGAGCCCCGGTCCGGGCTTCAGGGAGAAAGACCGAAAAGGATGAAGATCTACGAGGAATGTAACTGTTTACGATGCATTGTTGAGCAGACATCACCGGCATACCTTACAGGAAAAATACAACCTGGGGGACAGCTCCCATACCCGGGAAGCCCGGCAGTGCGAAGCCAGGGCCGTACAGCGTACCGGTGCTACCAGCCCACGCTGGTAGTTGATGGCTACAGCGGTTATGGTTCTTATCGTACTTGCCTGGGTCATCCGGAAGTATTTCCGGTGGCGGAAACTACTGGGGTTTTTATTCCCCGGCAAGTCCGGATAGTCCCATTTAAGGGATTGCGTTAACACCGAACTTAATTAAGTTCGCCGCTTTTGTATTTGCGTACGCAGTCATAAGCAACCGGGTTAACCGCTAACCCAATTGCTTACGCATTCATTCCCTTTCCCTTTTACCGTTAAAGGGGTTCATGGCACCGTAAACCCATTCCCTTAAGCGGTCAACGTAACCTGGTTTACCGTCAAAGCAGTTGTGTATGACATCAGAAGCAACCCGGTTAGCGGTTAACGTAACCCGGTTTACCGTCAAAGTAGTTGTGTATGACATCAGAAGCAACTCGGTTAGCGGTCAACGTAACCCGGTTTACCGTCAAAGTAGTTGGGTATGACATCGGAAGCAAACCCGTTAGCGGTTGACGTAACCCGGTTTGCCGTCAAAATAGTTGGGTATGACATCAAAAGCAACCTGTTTAGCGGCTAAAGGGAATGGGTTCGCCGCTAAACCAACTACTTCCGGTGTCAAAGGGATTGCTTTAATGGCCGTTTTTCGGGTTTTAAAGTGGGAGCAACGGGTTGAATGTTGTTTTGGTCCTTCCGCGGATATACATGCTGAGGGGGTGTGTTTGGTATAGGTTCCTCTATCTTTTGGTGGCAGATATCATCCCGGGTTTGTGTGTAGTAGTAGTAGGTGGCCAGAAATACTATTCTTCCGGAATTTTGGTGGTGAAGGAGATGTCTTTTTTGTCCGGAGTTGAATTTATTATAGCATTAATAATATTTTGTAGGATAGGGGGCATTTGTCATGTTTTTCTAAAGGTAAAAATATTGTATGATGTAGCGTCCTAAAAAAGCGTTACAGGATTAACAGGATTAAAAATACTAAATATCCCATCAAACGATCGTTTGATGGGATATTTTCTTTTTGTA